>JAHLFH010000099.1 GCA_018883885.1 Candidatus Faecalibacterium intestinavium
TCGAAGCCCTGCCGCGCCTCCGCCAGAAGGAGCAGCGCCTCCCGGGCGGAAGTGTAGCGGGCCTCATGCTGGGCCAGCCGCAGGCAGAGCAGAGGCCGGGTTTCAATATCGGCCTGGTCTGCGGCCAGCTCCTGGGCCCGGCGGTACAGCAAAAGGGCCCGGCCCGGGTCTTCCGGCGCGCTTTCCAGGGAGCGGTCTCCCAGCGCGATCATCGAGAGGATATCCCCCGCGTCGGCGGCCTGCTTCCAGAGCCGGATCGCGCCGGGCAGGCTCTTTTTCACCCCGAGGCCCGCGAAGGTACACTCCGCCAGCAGCCGGGCGCCCGTCGGGCAGCCCATCTCGGAGGAGGCAAGAAACCAGTCCGCCGCAGCGGAAAAGTCCCCGTTCCGGGCAGCCTCCCGCCCTTTGAGGGCCTCCTCGTCCCCGGGGTCCGGCTCGGCATCTTCCGCCCGCAAAAGCCCCCGCAGGATGGATTTGTCCAGCGTAGCGGACCGCCCCCACGGGTTGAGGACGACGCCGTCCAGCCGGTCGCTGTCCAGAACGTATTCCATCACGTCCAGAAGCCGCCGCTGGACCACCGGCCGCCCCGCCGTGCTCTGGCTTCCGGTCAGGGCGCTGCTGCGGGTAAAGAGGGGCAGAAACCGCTTGCCCTTGTCGGTCTGAAGCTCCCAATAGCGCAGCGCCCCGGCCCGCTCGGCGGGGATGGGGTGTTCGCCCCAGGGCGCGGCCGCATCATGGACGCCGGGCGCCAGCTCCAGCGGGATCAGCACATCCGTCTCGATCTGGATTGCGTAATTCAGAGCGCTCATCAGGCTCCAGAACCGCTCGAGGCTGTCCTCCGGCCCGGCCTGGTACAGCCGCTCCACCGTCTGCTCCACCATCGGGCTGCCCGTCACGGTGGGGCCGTATTTCGGCGCAGCGGTCCCCTTCTGTTTTGTTCCCACCGGGCGGAACCGGATGTGTCCTGCTGCCCTTTTTGCCATAAACGCCTCCTGAAACTTCCAGTTTTCTCCTGTTATGGGTAGTATAGCAGGAAACTCGGTTTTTCACAATCTCTTTATCATCCCGGATTCTTTTGCCCCCGGCCGGGCGGCGGCGCTGGCTTTTCGGGCCGGTTTGCGGTATACTAGGGGACGTCTGAAGAAAAAAGAAGAAAGGAGTCCTCTCGTCTTGAAACAAATGCTCTCGTATCTGAGCGGTTATAAAAAGGAAAGCGTCGTCGCGCCCCTGTTCAAAATGCTGGAAGCCACCTTCGACCTGCTGGTGCCTCTGGTCATGGCAGACATCGTGAACGTCGGCATCGCCGCAGGCGACACCCGCTATATCCTTCTGCGGTGCGGGCTTCTGCTCGTACTGGCCGCCGTGGGCCTGGCATGCAGCCTGACGGCCCAGTATTTCTCCGCAAAAGCGGCGGTGGGCTACTCCACCGCCCTGCGCCATGCGCTGTTCCAGCACATTCAGCAGCTGGGCTTCTCCGAGATGGACACGCTGGGCACCAGCACCCTCATCACCCGGATGACCAGCGACGTCAACCAGGTCCAGAGCGGGCTGAACCTGTTCCTCCGGCTCTTCCTCCGCAGCCCCTTTGTGGTGCTGGGGGCGATGGTCATGGCCTTTACGGTCAACGTCCGGGCCGCGCTGATCTTCGTCGTCGCCATCCCGCTTCTGTCGGTGGTGGTCTTTGGGGTGATGGTGGTCACCCGGCCCCTCTACCGGACCGTCCAGACCCGGCTGGACCGGGTGCTGGGGCTGACCCGGGAAAACCTGACCGGCGTGCGGGTGGTCCGTGCCTTCGGCAAGGAGGCCAGCGAGGTGGACCGCTTTGAGGATGCCAACGCCCTTTTGACCCGCCTGCAGCTCCACGTCGGCCACCTTTCGGCCCTGATGAACCCCCTGACCTACGTCATCGTCAACCTGGCCATCGTCGCCCTGCTCTATGTGGGCGCGGTTCAGATTGACCTGGGCGGGATGGAGTCGGGCGACGTCATCGCACTGGTCAACTATATGACCCAGATTCTTGTGGAGCTGGTCAAGCTGGCCAACCTCATCGTTCAGGTCAGCAAAGCGCTGGCCTGCGCGGGCCGGGTACAGGCCGTGCTGAACACCCGGCCGGGGATGCAGTTCCCGGAAAAGCGGACCCGCCAGACCCCCGACGACCGCGCCCGGGACGCCGTCCGCTTCGACCGCGTTTCCCTGACCTATGCGGGCGCGGGCGCACCCAGCCTCCAAAACATCAGCTTTACGGCCAAACGGGGCCAGACCATCGGCGTCATCGGGGGCACAGGCAGCGGTAAATCCAGCCTTGTGAACCTGATTCCCCGCTTTTATGACGCCACCGAGGGCTGCGTCGAGATCTTCGGCCTGCCTGCGGACGCCTACCCCCGGCAGGAGCTGCGGGGCAGCGTCGGCATCGTGATGCAGAAAGCCCAGCTGTTCAGCGGCACCATCCGTTCCAACCTGCTCTGGGCCCGCCGGGACGCTTCCGATTCGGACCTCTGGGCCGCCCTGGAGACCGCACAGGCCGCCGAATTCGTCCGCTCCAAGCCCCTTGGGCTGGACGAGCCGGTGGAGCAGGGCGGGCGCAACCTCTCCGGCGGCCAGAAGCAGCGGCTGACCATCGCCCGGGCGCTGGTGGGCAGGCCCAAGATTCTGATTCTGGATGACAGCGCCAGCGCCCTGGATTTTGCCACCGACGCGGCGCTCCGGAAAGCGCTGGCCGCTCTGCCCGGGGATATGACCGTCTTTATCGTCAGCCAGCGGGCCGCCAGCCTCCAGCACGCCGACCAGATTCTGGTGCTGGACGACGGGCATCTCGTCGGCGTCGGCGCCCACGCCCAGCTGCTGGAACGCTGCCCGGTCTACCGCGAAATCTATGAGAGTCAATTCAGGAAAGGAGGGGCACAGTAATGGCTGCATCTGCAAAAAAGAAAAGCCCCCTGACCGCCGCCCAGAGCCGCGCCACCCTGCGCCGCGTTCTGCGCCACATCCGCCCTTACTCCTTTTTCGTGGTGTGCAGTCTGGCGGTGGCCGCCGGAAGCGTCGCCGCCCAGCTGTATGTTCCTATCCTCTGCGGCGACGCCATCGACTTGATGTTCGGCCCCGGCAATGTTGACCTGCCCGGCGTGCTGGGCATTGTCCGCAGCATCCTCCTTGTGACCGCTCTGGCCGCTCTGGCCCAGTGGGTGCTGAGCGTCTGCAACAACCGGATCGCCTTCTCGGTCTCTCAGGACCTGCGGAACGCCGCCCTGCGGAAGATTCAGCGCCTTCCCCTCTCCTATCTGGACAGCCACCCCTCGGGAGATATCGTCAGCCGGATGATCGCCGACGTGGACACCTTTGCCGACGGCCTGCTGATGGGGTTCACCCAGCTGTTTTCCGGCGTGCTGACCATCTTCGGCACCCTGCTGTTCATGCTGCGGGAGAACATCCCCATCACCCTGGTGGTGGTCTGCATCACCCCCTTAAGCTTCGTGGTGGCCAGCTTCATCGCAAAGCGCAGCTACCGCTACTTCCAGAGCCAGAGCGCCGTCCGCGGCCAGCAGACCGCTCTGGTCAACGAGATGATCGAGGGCCAGAAGGTGGTCCAGGCCTTCGGCTATGAGGATGAGAGCCTCGGCGCCTTTGACGAGGTCAACGACCGGCTTCAGGACGTCAGCCTGAAAGCCATCTTCTTTTCCAGCCTGACCAACCCCGCCACCCGCTTTGTCAACAATCTGGTCTATGCGGGCGTGGGCGTGGTGGGCGCGATTTACACCGTGGCCGGCAGACTGACCATCGGCCAGCTGAGCATCTTCCTGAGCTACGCCAACCAGTACACCAAGCCCTTCAACGAGATTTCAGGCGTCGTCACTGAGCTTCAGAACGCTCTGGCCTGCGCGGCCCGGCTCTTTGAGCTGCTGGACGCTGAGGATCAGGTCCCCGAGGCGGAAAACGCCGCCGTCCTCCAGCCGGATGGCCGCGTCTCTCTGGAGGACGTCGCCTTCCGATACCTGCCCGGCCGCCCCCTCATCGAGCATTTCAGCCTGGACGTGAAGCCCGGCCAGCGGATCGCCATCGTCGGCCCCACCGGCTGCGGCAAAACCACCCTCATCAACCTTCTGATGCGGTTTTACGACGTCAACAGCGGGCGGATTGCCGTTGCCGGGCAGGACATCCGGGAAGTGACCCGTTCTTCCCTGCGGGGCAGCTACGGCATGGTCCTGCAGGACACCTGGCTGCGGACCGGAACCGTCCGGGAAAACATCGCCTACGGCAAGCCGGACGCCACCGACGAGGAGATCATCGAGGCGGCCAAGGCGGCCCACGCCCACAGCTTCATCCGGCGGCTGCCGGAAGGCTACGACACCGTCATCACCGAGGACGGCGGCAACATCAGCCAGGGCCAGAAGCAGCTGCTCTGCATCGCCCGGGTCATGCTCTGCCTGCCCCCCATGCTGATTCTGGACGAAGCCACCAGCTCCATCGACACCCGGACCGAGATCCGCATTCAGGCCGCTTTCGCCCGGATGATGCAGGGGCGCACCAGCTTCATCGTGGCCCACCGCCTGTCCACCATCCGGGAGGCCGACGTCATCCTGGTCATGAAGGACGGCCACATCATCGAACAGGGCAGCCACGACCAGCTGCTGGCGCAGAACGGTTTTTATGCCAGGCTCTACAACAGCCAGTTTGAGGGCGCGGACGGCCCCGCCGAATAAACTTACACTCTGTTTCCCAGAACAAAACAGCGGGAGAAACGCCCTGAACCGGAGCGTCTCTCCCGCTGTTTTTGTTATGGATTGCAGGCTGTCACAGCAGCGCGGCCTCAAGGTCGGAAAGCATCTGATCCAGCGCGGTGACGCCGCCCTCCGCGGTGTACCAGGCCGTGGGGTGGGCCAGATAGATCACCCGGCCATTCTGATAGGCCGTGGTCCGCATGACCAGCTCGTTTTCCATGATCTCCTGCGCCAGCTTCGCCCCTTCGGAAGCGATGGCGGCGTCCCGGTCCAGGACAAAAATGAAGTCGGGGTCCTTGCTGATCAGATATTCAAAGGAAGCCTCGCTGCCGTGGGTGGAGGCGGAGGATTCCGCAGCGGCCCCCACGTTCTCAAAGCCGATTTCCCGGCCGATGATGGAGCAGCGGCCCTCGTTGCCCAGGACGTTGTTATAAGGCAGGCCGAGGTTTTTGGAAAAATCCCGGCCCAGCCCCACAATATTGAAGTGGTTTGCAAAGAGGAAGGCCAGAAGGATCAGCGGCGCCGCCAGCCAGACAATCTCGTACCGGCCCTTAAGGACCATCGAAAAGTGGCCCACCATCCAGGAGGAAAGGGCCTGGGTCATCTCATATTTGAAGGCCAGATAACTGGTCACCCCGCCGATGACGTTGCCGAACATGATGCCCACCAGCGGGACCATGACAGCGTCTTTGAACTGAACCCGCTGAATGAACCAGACGAAAACCCAGGTGCCTAGAATGGCCGCCCCAAAGGCAAAGAGGGTCCGCCCCCAGAGGGTGGACTCCGGCGCAAACAGCAGCGCCAGCAGGATGCCCAGCTGGGCCGACGAGATGGTCGCGCCGGTGGTGGGCGAAACAAATTTGTTGCTGCACAGCTGCTGCATGATGAGGCCCGCCACGCTCATGCCCGCCCCGGTGCAGAGGATGGCCAGAAGCCGGGGCAGCCGGGAGATGAAAAGCAACTCCATCGGGCCGATCTGCCCCGCGGCGGAGCTGTCCAGCGGCAGGACGCCCACAAAGAGTGATGCCCCCGAAAGGGCCAGAAGGATGGCCGCAAGGAGCAGGGTCAGACGCAGAGATTTGATACAAACCTCCCCCTTTCCAGTCAAAAATAAGAAGTCTTTAGTTAGTCTATACTAACTTACACTGCAAAGAAAAGGCAGCACAGCCGACCCCGGCCTGCGCTGCAAATTGCCGTGGCGTGATTATACCACAGGAGGTTAGTCATATGCAGCCGCCTGTTTTATCCAATTCTTCCCCCCCCCCCAAACCGCAGGCGCGGCTTATGCGATTTACCCAAAAATCCGCCAAAAACGTTCCCCCGGGCGGCCCGGCCAGAAATGGCCAGAATGTATTTTCCCGTTGCTCCGTCCTTTTCTTTCGGGCCGGGACAACCCCCAAAAAAGGTGTCGAAAAAATTTGACAGAAACGCTTGACAACCCCTTCGCTCCGCGGTATAATGCATATCGTTCCCGGCGCGAACAACCCGGAAACAAAACAGAATATGCGGATATGGCGGAATTGGCAGACGCGTTAGATTCAGGTTCTAATCGGGGCAACTCGGTGGAGGTTCAAGTCCTCTTATCCGCACCAAAGCAATATAATCCGAACCAAATCTTCCCTGTGGGAGACGGGTTCGGATTTTTCTTTTATCTGTTTTATTGGGCGGATGACTCCCCTGCCAGGTAAGCCTTCCAAACGCCCACTGTTCCCTCTATCCCGCGAAACCCGGCCCGGACGGCCCGGCACATAAAAAGTCCCCCGCCCTGCCGATTGATGCCGACGAGGCGGAGTTTTTGCCGGTTGCCCACCCATCTTTTGCAGACCGTTCAGCCGGGCTTCGGGGCGTTTTGCGGGCGTTCTGCGCGGGCCATATAAAACAAATACAAACAAGAAAACCCGCATGAACGCTTGATTTTTCAAGCATCCATGCGGGTAATTTCTCTGGTCGGAGCAGCGGGATTTGAACCCACGGCCTCCTAGTCCCGAACCAGGCGCGCTACCAACTGCGCTATGCCCCGAAAAACCCGCAGCCTTTTGGGCTGCGGTCTTTGGTTGGGGATGAGAGAATCGAACTCCCACAAACAGAGTCAGAGTCTGCCGCACTACCACTATGCAAATCCCCAGAATATTCAGCTGCCCGCCGCGGCGACCGCCGCAGCTGACGAAGGTTATTATACACTCTTGCCGGGTGGTTGTCAACTCCCAATTTTGGATTTTTTCTTTCCCGCAGGTGCTTGACAGAGGCCCCATTTCGGAATACTCTTATAGTATCATACAGGCGTTCAAAAACGCCCGGCCGAAATCCCGGCCGTATGGAAATAAACTGGAAATGAGGGGATCACATTGAAAAAACGTGTTGGTATTCTGACCTCCGGAGGCGACTGCCCCGGCCTGAACGCGACCATCCGCGGCGTGGCAAAGGCGCTCTACGCCCGCATGGGCGACAATGTGGAGATCGTCGGCATCCTGAACGGCTACCACGGCCTCATCAATGGCGATTACAAGGAGATGTGCCCGGATGACTTCCGCGGCCTGCTGACCCTGGGCGGCACCATCCTTGGCACCAAGCGCACCCCCTTCAAGATGATGCGGGTGGTGGAGGAGGACAAGATCGACAAGGTCGCCGCCATGAAAAAGACCTACAAGGCCCTCAAGCTGGACTGTCTGCTCTGTCTGGGCGGCAACGGCACCCACAAGACCGCAAACCTTCTCTCTCAGGAGGGGCTGAACATCATCGGCCTGCCCAAAACCATCGACAACGACATCTACGGCACCGAGGTAACCTTCGGCTTCCATACTGCGGTGGACATCGCCACCGACGTCATCGACCGCATCCACACCACCGCGGGCAGCCACAGCCGGGTCATGTGCATCGAGGTCATGGGCAACAAGGCCGGCTGGCTGACCCTGTATGCCGGCATTGCGGGCGGCGCGGACATCATCCTCCTGCCCGAGCTTCCCTACGACATCGACAAAGTCTGCAACGCCGTGGTGAAACGGGCCGAGAACGGCTCCAACTTCTCCATCCTTGCGGTGGCCGAGGGCGCCATCAACACCGAAGAAGCCAAGATGAAGCGGAAGGAATGGACCGCGAAACGGGCGGAGGCCGGTTTCGGTTCCACCGCCACCAACCGGATTGCCGCCGCCATCGAGAAAAAGACCGGCTTTGAGACCCGGGTCTGCATCCCCGGCCATATGCAGCGCGGCGGCAGCCCCAGCGCCTACGACCGGGTTCTGGCTACCCAGTTCGGCAGCTATGCGGCCAAGCTGGTGGAGGCGGGCCGCTTCGGCGTGACGGTGGCCATGGTGAACAACCACGTCACCGAGAACCGGCTGGAGGACATTGCCGGAAAGACCCGCAATGTGCCGGAAAGCTGCGACCTGCTGGGCGTCGCCCGCCGGATGGGGATCTGCCTGGGATAATGATTTGAACCCGCCCACCCTCCCATTCAGATGTATGGGGGCTTCGCCCCCATGCCCCCGCCTTACCGTCAGGCCCTGCGGTTTACCGCAGGCGGCGTTTGGCTCCAGCGATCAAATAACCAATAACAAAGCCCTGCGTCCGGGAACCTCCCGAGATGCAGGGCTTTTATCTTTCGTGAAGGGGCAGATTGCTGTGAATGTCCGTCCTCCTCTTGCGTTTAGCTAAGAATACTGGAGCGCTGCGCCAGCACACGCCTTGCTGTTTCTGCCGTAACCGTAGAGGGAGCCGGACGGTTTGAACGGCTGGCTCCGCCACTACAGACCGCGTGGCAACAGCAACGAAGCGCCGCCTGCGGCGGATGAAGTGCTGCGCAGCTGGGGCGATGTCTGCGGCAGATGCAGCCGGAGCGGAACAGGGGCCGCCACTGAATGTCCCGTTTCCCCGCAGGCAAAGGCCCGCAGCCGCTAACCGAGATGCAATTGTTTCCCGGCCAGTCCCCCCGGAGGGGGATGCCGCGCAGCGGCAGGGGGGATACATTAAAAGGGCGGGTGGGCGGGTTCAGATAATTAACATCGCGTCGCCAAAGGAGAAGAAGCGGTACTTTTCTTCCACCGCGGTCTTGTAGGCCGCCATGGTGCGCTCGTAGCCGTAGAAGGCCGAGACCAGCATGATGAGGGTGCTCTCGGGCAGGTGGAAGTTGGTGATGAGGCCGTCGATACATTTGAACTCGACGCCGGGATACAGGAAGATATCGGTGTTGCCGCTGCAGGCCCGAATCTCGCCGTATCGGGCCGCCACCGCTTCCAGCGTGCGGCAGCTGGTGGTCCCCACCGCAATGACCCGATGGCCCGCGGCCTTGGTCTCCCGAATCTTTTGGGCCACTTCCTCGCTGACCGAATACCACTCGCTGTGCATCTTGTGGTCGGTGATCTCGTCCTCCTGCACCGGGCGGAAGGTGCCCAGCCCCACATGAAGGGTCACCTCGGCGATGCCCACCCCCTGCGCCCGCAGCGCATCCATCAGCTCGGGGGTGAAGTGGAGGCCCGCCGTGGGGGCCGCCGCGCTGCCCAGCTCCTTGGCATAGACGGTCTGGTACTGGCTCTGGTCCTCCAGCTGCTTGGTAATGTAGGGCGGCAGGGGCATCTTGCCGAAGGCGTCCAGCTTTTCGTAGAGGGTTTCGGTGTCGTAGGTGAAGGTGACCAGCTTGTTGCCGTCCTCCTCCGTCTCGTCCACAACCGCCGTCAGGGTGCCGTCCCCGAAGCTGACCAGAGTTCCCGGCTGCATCCGCTTGCCCGGGCGGGCCAGGCATTCCCACTGGTCCCCCTTGACCTGCCGGAGCAAAAGCAGCTCGCACACCGCGCCGGTGGGCTGTTTCGTCCCGATGATCCGGGCCGGAAGGACCTTGGAGTTATTCACAACCAGCAAGTCCCCCGGCATAAGATAGGCCGTAAGGTCGCGGAAAATCCGGTGCTCAACCGAATCGCTGCCCCGGCGCAGCACCATCAGCCGCGCGGAATCCCGCGGGTCTGCGGGTTCCTGCGCAATGTATTCTTTGGGTAAATCGTACCAAAAATCTTTTCTTAACATAGGAGCATTTGCCTTTCCGATGGTTGACACGGAAACCGTATCAATGGTATGATAGCTTTTACATAAACAAGCTTTATTATATTGCACAGCCGCCCGCTTTTCAAGCCGCGTTCTGTACGATTTTTTAGCTCTTGTGTGAATTTTTGCCCTGAAAGGAAAGATGCTGGAAATGGAAAGACAATATAAAGTTGGAATCGTCGGCGCCACCGGCATGGTTGGCCAGAGATTCGTTACCCTGCTGGAGAATCACCCCTGGTTCAAGCTGACCGTCCTGGCGGCTTCCGGCCGCAGCGCGGGCAAGACCTACGAGGACGCCGTCGGCCCCCGCTGGGCCATGACCGTCCCCATGCCCGAGAGCGTCAAGAAAATGGTGGTGATGGACGCTTCCGAGGTGGAAAAAGTCGCCAGCCAGGTCGATTTCATCTTCTGCGCCGTCAATATGCCCAAGAATGAGATCAAGGCGCTGGAGGAGGCATACGCCAAGGCGGAGTGCCCTGTGGTTTCCAACAACAGCGCCAACCGCTTCACCCCCGACGTGCCCATGGTGGTGCCCGAGATCAACGCCGACCACATCGAGATCATCCCCGCGCAGCGGGCCCGCCTGGGCACCAAGCGGGGCTTCATCGCGGTCAAGTCGAATTGCAGCCTCCAGAGCTATGTCCCCGCCTTCCATCCCCTGATGAAGGAGTTCAAGGTGACCAAGGCGCTGGTCTGCACCTATCAGGCCATTTCCGGCGCAGGCAAGACCTTCGACCGGATGCCCGAGATCCTCGACAACGTCATCCCCTATATCGGCGGCGAGGAGGAAAAGAGCGAGCAGGAGCCCCTCAAGCTCTGGGGCCACATCGAGGGCGACAAAATTGTCAACGCCGACGGGCCGGTCATCACGGCCCAGTGCTTCCGGGTGCCGGTGTCGGACGGCCACACCGCCGCCGTCTTTGTGAGCTTTGAGAAAAAGCCCACCAAAGAGCAGATTCTCGAGGCCTGGGCCAGCTTCCGCGGCCCCGCCCAGGAGCTTGACCTGCCCAGCGCCCCCAAGCAGTTCCTCCACTACTTTGAGGAAAACGACCGCCCCCAGCCCAAGCTCGACCGCAACCTCGAGAACGGCATGGCCGTTTCCATCGGCCGTCTGCGGGAGGACACCCTCTTTGATTACAAGTTTGCCTGCATGAGCCACAATACCCTGCGGGGCGCGGCAGGCGGCGGCGTTCTGCTGGCCGAGCTGCTGGCAGCCAAGGGCTACCTGGATTGATTTTTCCGGCCTGCCCGCCGGGCGGGTCATTTCCCCGGAAATTCCCGGAACGTTTCGACTGACAACGGAAGGAGCCTTTGATTTATGAAACAGCCCGTTTTTACCGGCGCCGGCGTCGCCATCATCACCCCCATGCACGAGGACGGCAGCATCAACTTTGAGGAGCTGGGCCGGATTATTGAGGACCAGATCGCCCGCGGCACCGACGCCATCATCATCTGCGGCACCACAGGCGAGTGCTCCACCATGGTGGATGCAGAGCAGATCAAAACCATCCAGTACGCTGTGGACACCGTCGCCCACCGGGTTCCCGTCATCGCGGGGGCCGGCTCCAACGACACCTCCCACGGCTGCGCCCTGGCAAAGGAGGCGGCCGCCTGCGGCGCCGACGCCCTGCTGATGGTCACCCCCTATTACAACAAGACCAGCCAGGACGGCCTGGTGGCCCACTTTACCGCCATGGCCGAAGCCGGCGGGATTCCGGTCATCCTGTACAACGTCCCCTCCCGCACCGGGCTGAACATCGCCCCCGCCACCGCCAAAAAGCTGAGCGCCCACCCCCTCGTCAACGGCATCAAGGAAGCCTCGGGCAACATCGCTCAGGTGGCTCAGATCGCGGCCCTCTGCGGCGACGAGCTGAACATCTATTCCGGCAACGACGACCAGGTGGTCCCGCTGCTGTCGCTGGGCGGCAAGGGCGTCATCAGCGTGGTGTCCAACATCGCGCCCAAGCTGGTGCATGATTGCTGCGCCGCCTGGTTTGCGGGAGATACCGCCCAGGCCCGGAAGCTCCAGCTGGAGATGCTGCCCCTGAGCGACGCCATGTTCTGCGACGTCAACCCCATCCCGGTGAAATACGCCATGAACCTGCTGGGCTGGAAGGCCGGCAAGTGCCGTATGCCCCTCGTGGAACCCAACGAAACCAAAAAAGCAGCCATTGAAAAGGCGCTGCGCACCGCAGGGCTTTTGCAGGAATAAGAACCCCGCACCGATGCCCGGCAAGAGTCGCTTCTTCCCGGGCATCCTTTGTATGCGTGAAACAGAAAGGATGAAACGTTCATGACCGATATTGTGATTCAGGGCATCTGCGGCCGGATGGGCCATGTCCTCTGCGAGATGATCGCCCAGCGCACCGACTGCCGGGTTGTGGCCGGGCTGGACAAAGCCGACGGCGTCCAGGACGGCATTCCCGTCTATGACAGCCCCGAAAAGCTGGGCGGCGCAGGAGACGTCATCATTGATTTCAGCTCCCCCGCCGCCGTCGAGGCGGTCCTGCCCTACTGCGAAGCCCGCAGACTGCCCATCGTAATCTGCACCACCGGCCTGTCGGAGGCGCTGCAGCTCAAGGTCGTCCAGCTGTCCCGGCAGATTCCGGTCTTTAAGAGCGCCAATATGTCCATGGGCATCAACCTTCTGGCTGAGCTGTGCAAGAGGGCTTCGGCCATTCTGGGGGCAAACTACGACGTGGAGATCGTCGAGCAGCACCACCACAACAAGCTGGACGCCCCCAGCGGCACCGCCATCATGCTGGCCGACGCCATCAACGAGGCCAACGACGGCGCGTATCACTATATCTATGACCGCTCCTCGGTCCGGGAAAAGCGGGACCCCAAAGAGATCGGAATCAGCTCGGTCCGGGGCGGCAGCATCGTCGGAGACCATGAGGTCCTTTTCTGCGGGCCGGACGAGGTCATCACCCTCAAGCACACGGCCTACTCCCGCAGCATCTTTGCCAACGGGGCCATCAACGCCGCCGTCTATCTGGCCAAAAAGGACCCCGGCCTTTACAACATGAACGACCTGATCGCCGAGCTGTGAGCCTTCCTTCTGCGGTCTGCCCGAACAGGAGGTATGTTTCATGGCGCTTGTTTCTCTCTTTCGCTCCCTGAAGCGGCTGACGGCCCTCGGGCTGGGGGCGCTGCTGCTGGCCGGGTGCATGGGCGGGAGCTTCCCCTCGGCGGGAACGGGCCCGACGGCGGAATCCTCCTCCTCCCCTTCCCCTGCCTCGGAATCCCAGCCGCCGCCCGAACCCCAGCCCGTGACCATCACCGTGGATTTTTCGGCCACCGGGGACAATCTGATCCACTCCGCCATCTACCGGCAGGCCGCGGCCCGGGCCGTGGGGGACGAAGCCTATGACTTCGACTACTGCTACGCCGAACTCACGGATTTTTACAGCCGGTACGACGTCAACTGGATCAATCAGGAGACCCTCTGCACCCGGGAGCTGGCTCCCTCCACCTACCCCAAATTTTCCACCCCCGCCCAGTGCGCCGAGGCCCTCTACCGGGCCGGCATCCGGGTGTTCAGCCTGGCCAACAACCACACCTATGATAAAGGCGCCGAGGGCATCGCCGCCACCCTCCGCTTTTGGGACAGTATGCCCGAGGACGTGGTGACCACCGGCCTGTGGTACGGGGAGGACGACTATGGCCACATTCCGATGCACACCGTCAACGGAATCACCATCGCCTACCTCTCCTACACCGAGCACACCAACGGCATCCCCTACAACAGCAAGATGAACGCCAACGTCATCTACACCAGCGAGACCGAAGTTCTCCAGCGGCAGGTGGCCGCGGCGGCCCAGGCTGCGGATTTTGTGGTGGTGGGCGTCCACTGGGGGGTGGAGGACAGCCACACCATCACCGACGCCCAGCGGGCCCTGGCCCAGCAGCTGGCGGACTGGGGGGCGGACGTCATCGTCGGCACCCACCCCCACGTCCTCCAGGACGCCGAGTGGCGGACGGCTGCCGACGGGCGGCAGGTCTTTACAGCCTATTCCCTGGGCAACTTCCTCAGCACCCAGAGCCGCAAGGACCAGCTGATCGGGGCCATCCTGACCTTGCAGTTTGAAAAAATCATTGACCCCGACGGCACGGTTCATCGGGCGGTCAAAGACCCCCGGCTTCACCCCACGGTGACCCATTACGAAAAAGACAAGGCCAACGTCCGGACCTATCTCTACCGGGACTACACCCCCGAGCTGGCCGCCGCCCACGGTGTACGGGAGGACTACGACACCTTCAGTTATGACTACATCGGCGAAACCGCCCGAACGTACATCAGCCCCGAATTTCTTGCACTCTCTTGACGCCGCAGGAACGCCCTGCGGCCCCAGCCACCCAAGGCCCGGTTCGGGCAGAATGGAGGTTCTATTATGTACGGAGTATCCAAAATCACCATCCAACCCAGCCTCATGATGATCAGCGTGCAGGACGCCGCGTTCAAACCCGACTGTCTGGCGCGGTATTTGCAGATCTTTGCGGACAGCGGCGTGGTGGTGGACATGATCAGCCAGAGCGCCCCCCACGGCACCAGCATGGATTTCAGCTTCACCGCGTCCAGCGACGACCTGCCCCGGGTCATGCAGGCCCTCAAGGCCGCCAAGGTGGACGGCAACACCCCCCTCATCAGCGTCGGCTATTCCAAGCTGAACCTGTTCGGGGAGGAGATGGTCGCCTGCTGCGGGGTGGCGGCCCGGGCCCTCAGCGCCCTGGCGGCGGCGGGGATTGAAGTCCTGCTCATCACCACCAGCGACCTGGACATCTCCCTTCTGGTCCGCACCGAGAACGAGGACGCCGCCTACGACGCCCTCAAGACCGCCTACGAGCTGTAAGCTTTTGCCAAACGCATAACAGCCCCCGCGCCTTTCCGGAACTCCCGGAGGGCAGCGGGGGCTGCTTCTGTTTTGGCATAAAAACGCAAAGGGCGCTCCCCCTGCTCCACGAGCCGGAAGCGCCCTGTTTCGGGTTTTATTCGTAGTCGATGGGAAGGGTCGGCAGGCCGTTCAGATCCAGCCCCGCCGTGCGGCCCGCCTGAAACTGGTAATACCCCTGGGCCGCAATCATCGCGCCGTTGTCGCCGCAGAATTTCAGCTGGGGCAGATAGACCTTTGCCCCCAGCTTCTGGGCCCCGTCGTTGACCAGCTGGCGCAGACGGCCATTGGCCGCCACGCCGCCCGCCAGGCAGACC
>JAHLFH010000100.1 GCA_018883885.1 Candidatus Faecalibacterium intestinavium
GGGCGGCGGCGGCCACAGCCGGGCCGCCGGCTGCGAGCTGCTGGGCAACCTGGAAAACGCCAAGAGCGCGATTCTGGCAGAGGTGGAAGCGGAGCTTGACCCCCGGGAGGACGGCTGATGCAGGGAATACTCATCGTCGATAAGCCCCAGGGCTGGACCAGTTTCGACGTCATCGCCAAACTGCGGGGGGTGCTAGGAACCCGGAAGCTGGGCCACAGCGGGACGCTGGACCCCATGGCCACCGGCGTGCTGCCCGTCTTTTGCGGCGGGGCCAGCAAGGCGGTGGATTTGCAGCTCGACCACAACAAAACCTACCGGGCGGCCCTCCGCCTCGGGGTAAAAACCGACACCGGCGACATCACCGGCACGGTTCTGGAAACCGCCCCGGTGACGGCGGGAGTGGCTGAGCTGAAGGCGGTCCTGCCCCGTTTTGTCGGCCCGCAGATGCAGGTCCCGCCCATGTACTCCGCCGTCAAGGTCAACGGCCAGCCTCTTTATAAAGCGGCCCGGCAGGGAATCGAGATCGAACGGAAGGCCCGGCCCATCGAGGTCTATTCCATTGAATACGAGGGCAGCCCGGAGCCGGACACCTATTGTTTGACCGTCCGCTGCTCCCGGGGAACCTATATCCGGACGCTGCTGGAGGACATCGCCGAGGCCATGGGCCAGAAGGGGACGATGGCCGCGCTGCGGCGGACCGCAGCCGGCGTCTACACCGAGGCCGGAGCCCACACGATGGAGGAGATTCTCGCCGCGAAAGAGGCGGGGACCCTCGAATCGCTGCTGCTGCCGGTGGAGAGCGTCTTCGAGACGCTTCCGCTGCTGACCGTCCCGCCCCGGGCCGAGCAGCACCTCTACAACGGCTGCCCCACCAGCCGCTACCCGGCCCCCGACGGGCGGTACCGGGTGCGGAACGAGGCCGGGCAGTTTCTGGGCCTGGCCCGGGTGGAACAGGGGGTGCTCCGGGTGGAAAAGCTCTTTGTGGAGCGCTCTGCCGGATAAATTTTAAAGGAACAGGATACCAATGCAGATTTATTCACAGCTTTCGCCCCTTGAACTGGGCGGAAAACAGGGGGCCGCAGTGGCCATGGGCTACTTCGACGGCATCCACATCGGCCATCGGGCGGTGATCGGCGGCGCGGTGGAGTGGGCCAGAACCCACGGCGCAGCGCCGGTGGTCTTTACCTTCCATCTGCCGGTGGAAAACAGGATGAAGGGCAAACGGCTGATCTCCACCGCCGACAAGCACCGGCTGATGGAGAACCTCGGGGTGGAGCACTACCTCGTCCCCGATTTTGAACTCATCAAGGGGCTTTCGGCGGAGGCTTTCGTCCGGGGGATCGTGGAGGACTGCCAGGCCCGCGCCCTGTTCTGCGGGGAAAACTTTACCTTCGGCGCCCGCGCGGCGGGGACGCCGGAGCTGCTGCGGCAGCTCTGCGCGCCGATGGGGGTGGAAGTGGTGGTCCTGCCCATGGCCCAGTTTGAGGAAAAGACCGTTTCCTCCACCCGCATCCGGTCCGCGCTGGAAGGGGGCGATATCCCGGCGGCCAACGCCATGCTGGGGATGCCCTACGCCATCCGGTTCCCGGTGCTCCACGGCAAGGGGCTGGGCCATACGCTGGGGGTGCCCACCATCAACCAGGTCTATCCCCAGGGCTTCCAGCTGCCCCGGTTTGGCATCTACATCACCCGCACCTGCATCGACGGGGTGTGGTACCCCTCGGCCACCGGCCTGGGCACCCGGCCCACCGTCAATGAGGACCAGACCAAGGTGACCTGCGAGACCTTTATCCCGGATTTCGCGGGGGACCTCTACGGCAAAGAGCCGGTGGTGGAGTTCCACGCGTACCTGAGCCCCAGCAAGAAGTTCGACACGCTGGACCAGCTGCGGGACTGCATCTGGAATGCGGCCCGCCGCGCCCGGGAATATTTCGGCCAAGCCTGAAAAAGACAGAAAGGCCCGCCCTTTGGAAAGCGCTTTTCCCCGGGGCGGGCCTTTTTACTGCAAAAAACAGACGGCGGAACGGACAAAACCAGGTCTGCCGGGGCAGAGCCGGGCCTGTGAAAAGGCGAAAAACCCGCTTGCTTTTTCCCCGGGCATTTGATATAATACACCTGTTACCGCGGCAAGGTTCTGGGGGTATGCCCTGCAACAGGGAAGACCGGTCCCCACCGCTTTGCCGCAGGCAAATAATTTATTATAAAAGAGGTACTGTTATGAACAAGCAGGAAGTTATGGCCAAAGTCGCTCTCACCGAGAAGGACACCGGCTCTCCCGAAGTGCAGGTTGCTCTGCTGACCGCTCACATCAACGAGCTGAACGAGCATCTGAAGAAGAACCCGAACGATCACCACAGCCGCCGTGGTCTGATGAAGATGGTTGGCCGCCGCCGCAATCTGCTGGCCTACCTCCAGAAGAAGGACATCGAGCGTTATCGTGCTCTGATCGCAACCCTGGGTCTGCGCAAGTAATTCAAAAAACAGGGGGGCAGGTACCGTTTTTGGGTGCCTGCCCTTTTGGCTATTCAGAGACAGGAAGCAAAAAGCCTCTGCAGACAGCTGCGGCAGGCGGTTGATTCTGCACCGCCCCGGGCGGCGCATGATAAAGGAAAAGGACAGGATAAGGAGACAAAATCAATGGCAATCGAATTTGGTTCCCGCAAAGAGACCTTCCCCAATTATAAGGTCTACGAGACCATGCTGGCGGGCCGCCCCTTCAAGGCTGAGATGGGCAAAATGTGCGGCCTGTCCAATGCCAGCGCGATGATCCGCTACGGCGAGACCGTCGTGATGTGCAACGTCACCATGAGCCCCAAGCCCCGCGAAGGAGTGGACTTCTTCCCCCTCAATGTGGAATACGAGGAGAAGCTCTATGCCGCGGGCCGCATTCCCGGCAGCTTTATGCGCCGGGAGGGCCGCCCCGGCGAGCGCGCCATCCTGACCAGCCGGGTGGTAGACCGCCCCATGCGCCCGCTGTTCCCCAAGGAAATGCGGAACGACGTCTGCATTACCATGACCGTCATGAGCCTTGACCCCGATTGCAGCCCCGAGATTGCGGGCATGATCGGCGCGTCTCTGGTGACGGCGGTGTCCGAGATTCCCTGGAACGGGCCCATCGGCGGGGTTCAGGTGGGCCTCGTGGACGGCGAGATCGTCCTCAACCCCACTTATGAGCAGCGCCGCCGCAGCGACCTGGCCCTGACCGTGGCCGCCACCATGGACAAGATCGTCATGATCGAGGCCGGGGCCAACGAGGTGGACGAGGACACCATGCTCCAGGCCATCAAGACCGCCCACACCGAGATCAAGAAGATCATTGAATTCATCAACCGCATCGTGGCTGAGCGGGGCAAACCCAAGATCGAGTTCCAGACCGTGGGCCTGGACATGGAGCTTTTCCACGCCATCAAGGAAAAGTATCTCGACGACTTCAAGGCCGCCATGGACACCGACGACAAAAACGTCCGGGATGCGGCCCTCCGCCCCATTCTGGACAAGATCGCGGAGGAAAACCCCGATCTGTCCGACGCCGATCTGGAGCTTGTCAGCTACAAGATACAGAAGTTCGTCGTCCGGCGCTGGCTGCTGGACGAGGGCAAGCGGGTGGACGGCCGCGGCATCAATGAGATCCGCCCGCTGGCCGCCGAGGTGGGCATCCTGCCCCGGGTCCACGGTTCGGGTATGTTCACCCGCGGCCAGACCCAGGTCCTGACCACCTGCACCCTGGGCAGCACCAAGGACAACCAGCTGATGGACGACCTGACCGACGAGCAGACCAAGCGGTATATCCATCACTATAACTTCCCGCCCTACTCGGTGGGCGAGGCCCGCGCCCCCCGCAGCCCCGGCCGCCGGGAGATTGGCCACGGCGCTCTGGCGGAGCGGGCGCTGGTCCCCGTCCTGCCCTCTCTGGAAGACTTCCCCTACACCATCCGCTGCGTCTCCGAGGTCCTGAGCTCCAACGGCTCCACCTCGCAGGCCTCTATCTGCGGCTCCACGCTGGCCCTGATGGATGCGGGCGTGCCCATCAAGGCCCCCGTCGCGGGCATCTCCTGCGGCCTGATTACCGAGGGCGACCGCTGGATGACCATGCTGGACATCCAGGGCGTTGAAGACTTCCACGGCGACATGGACTTCAAGGTGGGCGGCACCCGCAAGGGCATTACCGCCATCCAGATGGACATCAAGATCGACGGCCTGACCTATGAGATCATCGCCGACGCGTTTGAGAAGTGCCGCAAGGGCCGCCTGTACATTCTGGACGAAATCATCAAGCCGGTCATCGCCGAGCCGCGGGCCGAGCTGAGCCGCTGGGCCCCCAAGATGTTCAGCATGATGATCCCCACCGACAAGATCAAGGACGTCATCGGCAAGGGCGGCAAGGTGATTCAGGAGATCTGCGCCAACTGCAACTGCAAGATCGACGTGCAGGAGGACGGCCACGTCTTTGTCTCGGCGGTCGATCAGGAGGACGCCAAGCGGGCCATCTTTACCATCAAGACCATTGTGGAGGACCCCGAGATCGGCGCGATCTACAAGGGCAAGGTCACCCGGCTGATGAACTTCGGCGCCTTTGTGGAAATCGCCCCGGGCAAGGAAGGCCTGGTCCACATCTCCAAGCTGGACACCAAGCGGGTCGAGCGGGTGGAGGATGTGGTGGCCGTGGGCGACGCCATCGTCGTCAAGGTCACCGACATCGACCAGCAGGGCCGGATCAACCTGAGCCGCCGGGACGCGATTCTGGCGCTGGAGGCCAAGAAAAACGCCAAACAGTAATATCTGACCTTTTCTATACGGAATAAAGAAAACAGCAGGCCCCCTTTCCATCCGGTGCGCTCCGGCGCTCGGAAACGGAAAGGGGGCCTTTTGGCTGTATTAAAATTGCGATACGGAAAAATTACCGGCAGAGATTACTCTGCGTAGTGCAGATCGTCGGCGGTCAGCGCCTCCAGAACCGGCAGCATGGCGGCTGCCTCGGCTTTGGCGGCGGGCAGGTCCATATCCCGGTAGTTGCCGCACTCCACCTCGCTGGCCCCGGGGACAGCGCCCTCAAAAGCGGCCATAAAGCGGAAGGAATCCACCGTCAGGGCCAGCGCCTGGGCGGGGGTGAGGCCCCGGGTCAGCAAATAAAAGCCGGTGCGGCAGCCCATGGGGCCGACGTAGACGACCCCTTCCTGATAGGCGCTGTTGCGGGCGTAGGTGGCGAAAAGGTGCTCGAGGGTGTGGGCCGAGGCCGTGGTGAGATAATCGCCCTGATTGGGCTTTTTCATCCGGATGTCCCAGGTCAGCACATCGCCGTCCTGACGGCTGAGGTACATTCCCCGGTCCAGTTTCGTATGGTCCACACAAAAGCTTGCGATCCGTTCCATATGCAGAAAAGCCTCCTCTGTTCAGATCTGGAGAGACTGGACGCTGCCGTGGGCGCAGTCCACCGCAATGTCCAGGCCGTCCCGGATGTGGGTCGTGGCGCCGGTGACGCCCACGATGGTGGGCTTGAGCAGGGCCTTGCCCACAATGGCGGCGTGGCTGTTCATGCCGGGTTCTTCCACCACCAGGGCGGCAGCGTCCCGGATATAGGGCATCATGTCGTTGTTGGTGGAGGGGAGAACCAGAACCATGCCGGGCTTGAAGCGGGCGCGGATCTCGTCAAGGGTGCGGCAGACGCAGGCCTTGCCGGTGGCGCTGACGTTCTCGCAGTCATCCCGGCCCACGCCCACGCCCTTGGCCAGACAGTTGCCCACCATGTGAATCTTGACCATGTTGGTGGTTCCGCTGACGCCCACCGGCACGCCGGCGGTGACAACGGCCAGCTCGCCGTTGTGGAGATAGCCGTTCTGCTCCGCCAGGGTGGTGGACATCTCGATCAGTTCATCGGTGCTGTGGGCCAGAGGCATAATCAGCGGGGTGATGCCCCAGGACAGGGACAGCTGGCGCTGGATGATGGGCCGCATGACGCAGGCGATGATGGGCTGGGTCGGGCGGTATTTGCTCAGCAGGCGGGCGGTGCTGCCCGACTCGGAGACGGTGACGATGGCGCTGGCGTTGACGTCCTGCGCCGTCAGACAGGCGGCGTGGGCGGTGGCGTCGCTGACGCTGGTCTTCCGGGTGAGGTTCATCTGGGCCAGGCGCAGGTTGCGGTAGTGGGCCTCGTTCTCGGTCCGCTCGGCGATGGTGGCCATGGTCTTGAGGGCCTCCACAGGGTAAGCGCCCGCGGCGGTCTCACCCGAGAGCATGATGGCCGAGGTGCCGTCGTAGATGGCGTTGGCCACGTCCGAGATCTCGGCGCGGGTGGGCCGGGGGTTGTTGATCATGCTGTCCAGCATCTGGGTGGCGGTGATGATGGGCTTGCCGAAGGAGAAGGAGCGGTCGATGATGCTCTTCTGGATGCCGGGCAGCTCAGCGAAGTCGATCTCGACGCCCAGGTCGCCCCGGGCCACCATGACGGCGTCGGCGGCGGCCAGGATGCTGTCGATGTTTTCGATGCCCTCCTGGTTTTCAATCTTGGCGATGATCCGGATGTCGGAGTCGTACATATTCAGCAGGTTGCGGATCTCGTAGACGTCCTGGGCGGTCCGGACGAAAGAGGCGGCGATGAAGTCGAAGCCCTGCTCGATGCCGAAGATGATGTCGTCCCGGTCCCGCTGGCTCATATAGGGCATGGACAGGTGGATGCCGGGGACGTTGACGCCCTTGTGGTCCTTGATGACGCCGTTGTTGAGCACCTCGCAGACGATGTCGGTGTCGTTGACCGAGCGGATGGCCAGCTGAATCAGGCCGTCGTCCAGCATGATGGTGCCGCCTGCGGCCACATCGTGGGGAAGGTCTTTATAGGTGATGGAGCAGATCTCGTTGGTGCCCTCGACCTCGCGGGAGGTCAGGGTGAAGGTCTGGCCGGTGACCAGCTGCTCCTTGCCGTTGACGAAGTTCTTGAGGCGGATTTCGGGGCCTTTGGTGTCCAGCAGGGCGGCGACGGGCTGGTTCAGCTCCTCGCGGATGGCCTTCAGGGCGTCCAGACGGCCTTTGTGCTCCTCGTGGGAGCCGTGGGAAAAGTTCAGGCGGGCAACGTTCATGCCGTTTTCCACCAGCGCACGCAGCACGCCCTCCCGGTCGGTGGCAGGGCCAAGGGTGCAGATGATTTTCGTTTTGCGCATACGAACCTCCAGGTTTTGCGTTTTTTTTGATGATGTTACCACGCTTTTTATTATAGCGGCACAAGAGGGCCAGAGCAAGGCCGCAAGGCCGGTTTTGTAAAATATTTTCGCGCAGAGGACGGAACAATCAATTGAACTTGCACAGATGAGAATTATTGCTTATAATAAAAACAGAATTCCCATCCGGGATATAAAAGAAAATGGAGTATTCGTCTTATGGCAAAGCGAGTTTTTCTGATCGTGCTGGACAGCTTCGGCATTGGGGCGGAGCCGGATGCGGCCGCCTTTGGGGACGAGGGCACCAATACCCTGGGGGCCATCGCGCGGCATCCTGCTTTCCGCTGCCCCAATCTGGGAAAGCTGGGCCTGTTTAACATTGACGGAGTGACGGCCGGCGAGAAAAATCCGGCCCCGGCGGGGGCGTTCGCCCGCTTGCAGGAACAGAGCCAGGGCAAGGACACCACCATCGGCCACTGGGAGATTGCGGGGGTGGTCAGCCCGAACCCCCTGCCCACCTTCCCCGAGGGCTTCCCCGCTGAGCTGATCCGGGCCTTTGAGGAAAAGACCGGGCACAAGGTGCTCTGCAACAAGCCCTATTCCGGCACCCAGGTTTTGAAAGACTACGGCGAGCAGGCTCTGGCCGAAAACGCGCTGATCGTCTACACCAGCGCCGACAGCGTCTTTCAGGTGGCGGCTCACGAGGAACTGGTGCCGGTGCAGGAGCTGTACCGCTACTGTGAGATCGCCCGGGAGATGCTCAAGGGCGAGTTCGGCGTGGGCCGGGTGATTGCCCGCCCCTTTGTGGGCCGGACCGCCGATACCTTCGCCCGGACCACCAACCGCCACGATCTGAGCCTCAAGCCGCCCCGGGATACCATGCTGGATGTCCTCAAGGCCGCAGGCCGGGACGTCATCGCCGTGGGCAAGATCTATGACATCTTCGACGGTCAGGGCGTCACCGAAAAAATCAAAACCACCGGCAATACAAACGGCATCGCCTTTACCAAGGCGCTGCTCACCCGGGACTTCGAGGGCCTGGCCTTCGTCAATCTGGTGGATTTTGATATGCTTTACGGCCACCGGCGGAACGTGGAGGGCTACGCGGCGGCGGCCACCGAGTTCGACGGCTTCCTGGCGGAATTCGTCCCCCATATGCGGGAGGAGGACCTGCTGATCGTCACGGCGGACCACGGCTGCGACCCCTCCTACACCAAGACCACCGACCACACCCGGGAGTATGTGCCCTTCCTGGCCTGCGGCAAACCGGTCCGGGCGGGGGTTGACCTCGGCACCCGGCTGGGCTTCGGCACCATTGCGGCGACGGTCTGCGACTATCTGGGAGTGGATGCCTCCGCGCTGGACGGCGTCAGCGTCTGGCCTGAGATTCAGGCCTGAGAGACAGGCCGTCCCTTCCTGAACTAAGAAACAGAACCCCCGGCCCTCAGGCTGCTTTGGCGCAGCGCAAGGGCCGGGGGCTTGTTTTTTGCGGTTCAGGCGGCCACCTGGGGCAGGGCCTCAGAGGAAGCATCGCCGGAAGCCGCTTCCTCGCCGGGGGCGGGCTCGCCGCTGAGGACCGATTGGATCAGGCTCTGGGCCTGCGCCACCGATTCCTCGTCCGGCTTCATGACATAGAGCTTCTGCCCCTGGGCGGAATAGCACTGGGTGCTGGAGCCGTTGGAGCCGGTGACGGTGAGGCTCTCGATGGTCCAGCTGGCAAAATCGCCCAGCTGCATCCGGACCAGCGCTGAGATCTGGTCCTCGGACAGGCTGGTGACAAAGCAGTCCGAGACGGCGGCCATCAGCCGGGTGTAGCTGGTCAGCAGGGCGGGGGAGCGGAGCTTGTCCAGCATGGCCTGAATGACCTTCATCTGGTTGATTCCGCGCTGGATGTCGCCGGTGGCGAAGGCGTGGCGCTCCCGGGCAAAGGCCAGTGCGGCTGCGCCGTCCATGTGGTTCCACCCTTCCACGAAGTCGGTGGGGTCATAATAGCCGGGGCTGCCCACAGAGGTAAAGGTGTAGTCGGAGTAGACGTCGATGCCGTCCATGGCGTCCACGATGCCCATAAAACCGGCAAAGTTGATCCGGATGTAGGAATCGACGCTGATGCCGTAGAGCCCGCCCAGGGTGGCCATGGAGCTTTCGACGCCGTAGAGGCCCGCATGGGTGAGCTTGTCCTTGCTGCCGGTCCCGGCCAGGTCCACATAGTAATCCCGGGGGGTGCTGATGAGGGCCACCCGCTTGGTGACCGGGTTGACCACCGCCAGAATGTTCACATCGCTGCGGGCGTTCTCGGTCAGCTCGCCCCGGGTGTCCACCCCGCTGAGGTAGAGGACAAAGGGTTCGGAGACGATGGCGTTGGCCTCGGGGCCGGTGATTTCGCCGGAGGTCACGTTGTCCAGAGCGGACAGGCCGTGTTCGGCAAAGACGCAGCCCACCGCCATGGCGGCGCTGAGCAGCAGGGAGGCGAGGCGGGCCAGCATGCCCCGCACCTTGTACTGCCTGCACTGATAAAACAGGACCCACACCAGAACCAGCAGGACCCCCAGAATGACCAGATAGTACAGGGGGAACATCCGGGTGCGGTAAAGCTGGACCAGCGCGGCCACAGAAAGAATCGCTTGGAGAATCAGCATAAAATAGCCTCGTATGGGGGGATGATCGTCGGTTTGGGCCGGGGTGGGGCCGTCATAGGGCAGACG
>JAHLFH010000013.1 GCA_018883885.1 Candidatus Faecalibacterium intestinavium
CCGCTGCCCCGGCCTGCCCCCGCCGCCGAAACGCCCGGACCGCAGAAGAAAAAGAGCGGCGCGGGAAAATGGCTCTTCCGGCTGGCGGCCCTGCTGCTGATTCTGGCGCTGGGCTGTCTTGCGGCGGCGTGGTACTATACCGGCGGGGATCTGGAAGCCCTGCCCGAGATGCTGGGCCTGCGGGAGTTCAACCATTCCGGGGCGTCCCTCATGCAGATTTTTGTTCCCGGCGTCTGACAACGACAACGAGGCCCGGCAGCCATCGCGGCTGCCGGGCCTCGGTGTTTGTGCTTATATCGCAGAGGAAGAATCAGTTCTGGCCCTGGTCGGGGTGATACTGGGCGCAGGTACACTTTTTCCACTTCAGGCCGCTGCCGCAGGGGCAGGGGTCGTTCCGGCCGATCTTGAGGATTCGGACCGGCTGGCCCTTGGGCGCACCCTGGGCCCGGGGCGAGCCGTTGCCGGGGACGAACCCCTCGCCCACCGGCTTTGCCACCTGCTCCCGTTTCGGGGTTACGCCGGCCTGACGGACCTCGATGGTCAGCAGCATCTTGATGCTGTCCTGACGGATGGAGTCCACCATCTGGTCGAACATGTCGAAGCCCTCGATCCGGTATTCCACCACCGGGTCTTTCTGGCCGTAGCCCCGCAGGGTGATGCCCTGACGCAGCTGGTCCATGTTGTCGATGTGGTCCATCCACTGGCGGTCCACGCATTTCAGCAGGCAGATTCGTTCCAGCTCCCGCATCAGGGGAGCGCCGTACCGGGCCTCCTTGTCCGCCAGAATCTTCATGCCCCGGTCGTAGAGCGCATCCGCGATGCTCTCCCGGGTGATCTGGTCGAAGTCTGCGGCGGTGTAGCGGAGATCGGCGTCGGTGGTCAGCCAGCCGGCATAGTGGCGGCGGAGCGCGCCGAAGTCCCACTCGTCCTTGACGTCGCCGGAGAGAAACTGATTGCAGCAGGAGTCGATGTTTTCCCGCAGCATACGGTGCATCTCGGCGCTGATGTCCTCGCCGTCCAGCACCTTCCGCCGCTGGCCGTAGATAATCTCCCGCTGCTGGTTCATGACGTCGTCGTACCGCAGCACGTTTTTCCGGATCTCAAAGTTCCGGCCCTCCAGCTTCTTCTGGGAGGACTCGATGGTGCTGGTGACCAGACGGTTCTCGATGGGGGTATCCTCGTCCAGACCCAGACTGCCCATCAGGCCCTGGACCCGGTCGCCGCCGAACAGACGCATCAGGTCGTCCTCGAGGCTCAGGTAAAAGCGGGAAGCGCCGGGGTCGCCCTGGCGGCCCGCGCGGCCCCGCAGCTGGTTGTCGATCCGGCGGCTCTCGTGCCGCTCGGTGCCGATGATGAACAGGCCGCCCGCCGCCCGGACTTCCTCAGCCTCCTGGGCAATCTCGTCCTTGTACTGAGCGTACAGCTCGCTGAACCGGGCCCGGGCCGCCAGAATGTTCGGGTCCTGGGTGTCGCTGTGGCCGTCCGATTCCGTCAGAAGCAGCTCCACCTGTTCGGGCAGGGCCTCCTCGGGGGCGTCGGGGCTCAGCAGATTCTCGCAGAAGTGCTCCTTCCGCATCCGGGCCTTGGCCATATACTCGGCGTTGCCGCCCAGCATGATGTCGGTGCCGCGGCCCGCCATGTTGGTGGCGATGGTGATGGCGCCCTTCTTGCCGGCCTGGGCGACGATCTCAGCCTCCCGCTCGTGGTTCTTGGCGTTCAGGACGTTGAAATCCCGGGTATGGCGCTGAAGCATTTTGGCCAGCAGCTCGCTCTTTTCGACGCTGACGGTGCCCACCAGAACCGGCTGGCCGTTTTTGTGGCACTCCATGACCTGCTGGATCACCGCGTTGTATTTGCCGTTGGCTGTTTTGTAGACCGCGTCGGGGTAGTCCTTCCGGATGTTGGGGCGGTTGGTGGGGACGGTGACGATGTTGAGGCCGTAGATTTCGGTGAACTCGGTGGCCTCGGTCCGGGCGGTGCCGGTCATGCCCGCGAGCTTTTTGTACATCCGGAAATAGTTCTGGAAGGTGATGGTGGCCAGCGTCTTGCTCTCGGCGGCGATCCGCACCCCTTCCTTGGCCTCGATGGCCTGATGGAGGCCCTCGTTGTACCGGCGGCCGATCATGAGGCGGCCCGTGAACTCGTCCACGATGACCACCTGCCCGTCCTTGACCACATAGTCGATGTCCTTCTGCATGACGCCGTAGGCTTTGATGGCCTGGTCGATGTGGTGGGCCAGGGTCATATTTTCCGCGGCGGCCAGATTTTCCACCTTGAAATAGGCCTCGGCCTTCTGGATGCCGCTGGCCGTCAGGGTACAGGTCTTGTGCTTTTCATCCACGACATAGTCGCCGTCAACCTGTTCGTCGGCGGCCACCTTGTCCTCCAGCTCCACCACGACGCTCTTGCGCAGGGTGCGGACAAAACGGTCTACCTGGGTGTAAAGGCTGGAGGAATCCTCCCCCCGGCCCGAGATGATCAGGGGGGTGCGGGCCTCGTCGATGAGGATGGAGTCCACCTCGTCGACGATGGCATAGGGATGGCCCCGCTGGACCATGTTGGCCTTGTAGGCCACCATGTTGTCCCGCAGATAGTCGAAGCCGAACTCGTTGTTGGTGCCGTAGGTAATGTCGGAGCCGTAGGCCCGGCGGCGGGCGGCGCCGTCCATTCCCTGGGCGATCAGGCCCACCGACAGGCCCAGCCAGCGGTAGAGCTTGCCCATCCACTCGCTGTCCCGCTTGGCCAGATAGTCGTTGACGGTGACGATGTGGACCCCCTCGCCGGTCAGGGCGTTGAGGTAGGCGGGCAGGGTGGCGACCAGGGTTTTGCCCTCGCCGGTCTGCATCTCGGCGATGCAGCCGCGGTGAAGGGCGATGCCGCCGGTGACCTGCACCGGGAAGTGCTTCATCCCCAGCACCCGCCAGGCAGCCTCCCGGCAGACGGCAAAGGCGTCGGGCAGAATATCGTCCAGGCTCTCGCCCCCGGCCAGACGGGCTTTGAGGGCCGGGGTCTGGGCCTGAAGCTCGCTGTCCGGCATGGACTGGTATTTGCTCTCCAGGTCAAGGACCTTCTGGGTGATGGGTTTGATCTTTTTCAGCTCCCGGTCCGAGAAGCTGCCAAAAAGTTTTTCGGCTAAGGACATAGTGGAACACCTCAATATAAAAAAGGATGAACGGGCCGCGGAATCCGCAGCCCGGAAACTGGCGCTTGAAACAGGGAAAGGCCCTTTTGGCCCACTCTTATTATGATACACCAAAGGACGAAATAGTGTCAAACCCGCAGAGGGGATTCCGGCCCTTTTTGCGTGAATTTTCTGTAAATTTGCAACAAAAAGGCGCTGCACGCAGGGCGCACAGCGCAAAAGACGGAAGTACCTCAGCCCAGCAGGCCGGGCAGCTGGTCCAGCCGGTCGATGACGGTGTCGCAGACCGATTCGAGACGGCGGCGGGACTGGTGCCCCCCGGTAAAGAGGATGCACCGTGCGCCCAGGGCGGCGGCCACCTGCGCGTCGTGGTCGGTGTCGCCGATCATGACGCAGCGGGCCGGGTCGGCCCCGCTTTGGGCCATGAAGTCCAGCCCGAGCTGGACCTTGCTCACGCCGTAAATGTCCGAAAGGCCGAGCAACTTGGTAAAGTAGCCCTTCAGACCCCGCTGTGCGGCCTGCTCGATCAGGTAGTCGCGGCGGGAGGCGGAGAGGATGACCTGGCGTTTGCCCATGCTGCGCAGGGTGCGCAGCGTCTGGGCCGCGCAGGCGGTGGAGGCGCAGCCGCTCACCCCGGCGTTATACCGGTCCATAAAGCTCTGGGCCAGCACAGGGTAAGGGTCGCGGCTGAAATCAAATCCGGCCCGGCGGTAATAGTCCTCGATGGGGAAGCCAAAGACTTCCCGGTAGGCCTCCAGGTCGTACCGCTGGGGGTAGCCATACTGGGCCAGCAGGCCGTTGAGACAGCCGCGGGTGAATTCCACATCGTCCAGCAGAGTTCCGTTCCAGTCCCAGAACACAAGGTCGATCTGCTGCATGGCGGTTTGCCCCCTTTTCTTTTAAGAGTTTGGATGACCGGCGTGGGAAAGGCCGTCAGCGGGCGACGGCTCTGTGGGTCCCCTCGGTGAAAAGCCGCCGGAGGGCGGGGTTGGACTCAATGAGCTTGACCAGCGCCACGCCCAGAATGCCGCAGCTGATGACCTCGCCCAGGGCGACGGTGGCGGCGTTGAAAACAATCAGGCCGAAGGTGGCGGGCACATCCGAGAAGAAAATGGCGATCTCCGGGCCGACGATGACGGCGTTCCAGAGGATCGGGGGCAGGGCGGCCGGGATGGCAAGGCCCTTGACCCGGACATTGCGCAGCGCGTAGGTACACAGGCAGGCCAGCAGGGTGGCAAGGGTGCCGAAGATCACGTCGATGAGGGTGGAGCCCAGGGCGTTGGCCAGCAGGCAGCCCAGGGTCACCGCCACGATGTACTCAGGGCCAAAGACGGGCAGCAGGCAGAGAGCCTCGGCCACGCGGACCTGAATGGCCCCATAAGAGAAGGGGGCCAGCACCATGCACAGGGCGACGTAGAGCGCGGCGACCACAGCGCAGCGCACCAGCTTGCGGACAGGGGAAGAAGTCTGATTCATAGTTATACTCCGGCGGATAGATTTTGACCGCGCAGGGACCGCCAGCCCCTGGGGGTTTGGCCCGGCGTGGTTCGAGACGCGCCGGGGAGCCTAAAATCCTAAGTTGCTCATCGTTGCCGCGCAGACGCAGCAAAAAAGATTATAACAGAATTCTCGATGCTTCGCAAGAGCTGGCGCAAAAAAGCCGCCCTGCCCGGAAAAAGGCAGGACGGCGGAATTTCAAACGGGGGGCGCTCAGCCTCTGGGGTGGCCCAGGAAGGCGATGGCGAGGGTGTCGGGGCCGGTGTTGGCCGAGACGACGCCGCCCAGCAGGAAGATGTTTACGGGGTCATGGCCGAAGGCCTTGCGGCAGGCTTTTTTCAGGTCCTCGATCTGCTCGATGCCGGTATAGCCCAGCAGGTATTCCACATCGTCCAGGCCCTCGACCCGCTTTTTGCAGGCCTCCACCATGGCGGGAACGACCTTGTCGTCGCCCCGGACCTTGTTGACCACAGAAGTCTTGCCGGACACCATCGAGATGATGGGGCGCAGGCCCAGCAGCTCGCCCGCAAAGGCGGCGGCAGCCGAGATGCGACCGCTCTTCTTCATCTGCTTGAGGCTGTAAGGTCCCAGAATAATCTCGGCCCGGTTCATCTTGTCGTTGAACTCGTCCACCACATGGCGCAGCTCGGCGCCGTTGCGCAGCTTCCGGGCCATCTCGCAGACGTACCAGCCAAAGACCATCGAATAGGTGTGGCTGTCCACCAGATGAATCTTCATCTGGTGCTCGGGGCGCTCCTCTCGCAGCATATTTTTAGCCATCATGGCGTTGTTGTAGGTGGAGCTACCGCCGCTGTTGATGGTGACGTGGATCACGTCGGTGTAGCCGGCGTCCACATATTCGCAGTATTTTTCACAGAACTGGATGGGGGTCAAAGCGGCCGTGGAGGGTACGCCCTTGGCCTTCCGCATCAGGTCATAGAACTCCTCGCTGGTGCAGCTCACCCGCTCGAGGTAGTCCACATCGTCCAGAGTGATGTGGAAACTCATGATGTCAATGCCGTATTTCTCGGCCAGCTCCTGGGGAATATCGCAGGAGGAGTCGGTCAGGATTGCGATTTTGCTCATAATGTTCCTCATTTCCATTCATAATCTCGCAGGTGGCCGTGGTCCAGCAGTTCGGGGAAATCCCACTGGCGCAAAACTTCGTATACCCCTACGGCAACGCTGTTGGATAAATTCAGGCTCCGGCAGCCTTCCCGCATGGGCATCCGGATGCAGCTGTCCTGGTTTTGGGCCAGAAGCTCCTCCGGCAGGCCGGCGTCCTCCCGCCCAAAGACCAGATAGGCTCCGTCCGGGTAGGCCACGTCGGTGTAGCGCCGGGGGGCTTTGGTGGTAAAATAATAAAAAGGACCGTTGTTTTTGGCGAAAAACTCAGAAAGCCCTTCATAATATGTTATATCAAGAAAACGCCAATAGTCAAGCCCTGCGTGCTTTAATTTTTTGTCGTCGATGGCAAAGCCCATGGGCCCCACCAGATGCAGCCGGCAGGCGGTGCAGGCGCAGGTGCGGGCCACATTGCCGGTGTTCTGGGGGATGCGCGGCTCCACCAGAACGATGTTCAAGGTCGGTTTTTCGGTCATGAGTTTTCTCCCAGAGATCAATATTCCGGCGCGGGGACAAGGCGGGGCAGCAGCGGCTCGAACCAGACGCCGAACCGGGTCTCCTCTGTGGAGGGGGTCTGCTGGATGGCCAGGGCCACGAATTCGGCGGCGGCGTCGGCGGCGGCGCTCAGGGCGTTGCCCCGGATGAGGGAACCGGCGACGATGGCGCCGTACAGGTCTCCCGTGCCGGGGAAGCTGCGGCCGACGTGCAGCTTGCGCAGGACAAAGCGCTCCCGCCCGCTGCCGGCGCAGCCGATGTACGGGCCCATGGTCAGGCCGGTGACAATGGCCTGAGGGCAGAGAGAGGTCAGCGCGTCGGCCAGGGCCAGCGCCGCCTCATCGTCGGGGCACTCCGCCGGGACGTCCTTCCCCAGCAGCAGCCCGGCCTCTGTGGTGTTGGGAAGAATCAGGCTGGCCCGGCGGCACAGCCCCCGGACCCGTTCAATCAGCTCGGGGGTCACGCCCGCATAGGGGCGGCCATCGTCCCCCAGGACGGGGTCCACGATTTTGTGGGCGTCCGGCCAGAAGTCGAAGGCCTGCTCCACAAGCCCGGCCTGTTCGGCCCCGCCCAGATAGCCGGAGTAGATGCAGTCAAACTCGACCCCCAGCGCCCGGTAATGTTCCAGCGCTTCCCGGCAGTAGGCGGCGCTGTCCAGCCGGGCGGGCTGGCCCAGGCCCCCGGTGTGGGTGGAGAGCAGCAGGGTGGGCAGCATCACCGGCTGCAGGCCCATCACCGACAGCACCGGCAGAATCACCGCCAGGCTGCACCGGCCCATGCCGGACAGATCGTGAATGCAAAGAACTTTTTTCGGTGCAACAGGTTTTGTCAACAAAGAAGCCTCCTTCATACCATTTGGATGGAAGGGGCAGGGACGCCGCAGCAGCCTGCCCTTATATCTTTGTAGTATAACACAAATTTCCCTTTAAAAAAAGGCGCATGAACCGCCCGGCCCCGGAAATACTGTTAGGGAAGCCCCATCCGGCGTCCGGCCGGCGGGCGGTTTTATCAAGGACAGGGAGGAATTTTACCATGAAAGAACACCAGACCAGCAATCTTCTGCTTGGGATGGCCGCGGGCGCAGCCCTGGGGGCCGCCGGCATGATGGCCGTCAGCCAGAACCCCCGCAAGGTCAAGCGGGCGGCCCGCAAGATGGCCAAGGGCGCCGAGCAGGCCGTGATGCAGCTGGATAAAATGGTCACCGGCTTTATGGACGAGCACAAATAAAGCTGACGCAAACAAACAAGGCTGCGAACCCGTTGCGGTTCGCAGCCTTGTTTTGGCGAGTGCAGAAAGAGTTCAGACGGCCCAGACCGACAGCCGTGCGTCGGCGTCCAGCTCGCCCAGGAAGCTCAGGTCCATCTCGAAGCTGCACACCACGTCGATGGCCTGATCGGCGCGGCCATTTGTCAGGATGGAGAAGGGCAGGTTCCGGATGGTGAGCAGGGCGCTTCCGGAATCAAAGCTGCCGCTCACCGCTCCTTCGTACCAGATCTCTCCGATGGTCAGCCCTACCAGGTGACAGTCCATCCCCAGCATTTGCATGGAACGGATGGGCAGCGTCAGGGTGTAGGTGCCGTTGGCCTGACGGGTCAGGGTGGCCGTCCGGTTGGGGTCGATGCCGTCGCTGGCCGGGGCGACGGTGTCCTCGCCGTCGTTCCAGAAGGTGACGTTCACATCGAAGGATTTTTGAAAGGCTGCCGCCCGGGTGGAAGGCCCGGCCAGCGCAAGCAGGAGCAGCAGCGCCGCGCAGAAGGCCAGCAGCCGCCGCCGCGTACAATGGGAACAACTCATAAAAATTCCTCCCCGCAGGGCCGGGGCTCCCGGCCGACTGCGGAAAACACGAAAAGAGATACAATTTTCCATATGGATATCTACATAATACCATGTTCCGGCCTGTAAGTCAATCGGTCCGGCGGAGGAGCAGGCAACACGCAAAAAACCGCCCCCGGCGCGGGGGCGGCAGAACACAGGAAAAAGGGACTCGTCAGGTGAAGCTGGGGTCGTCCTTCAGAAGGTGGATGTTGGAGATGAAGGCGCTCTCCTCGGGGTCCTGATAGGGAGCTTCCTTGACGTATTTGTTGAGCTGGACCGCGGTCCGGTTGGGGTCGGCGATGGTGCCCGCGCCGCCGATGCAGCCGCCGGGGCAGCCCATGCCCTCCAGCAGGTAGCCGTTGTACTTGCCGGCCTTGGCCAGCATCAGCATCTTCTTGCACTCGGCCAGACCCTGGGCCGAAGCGATCTTGACCTCCCGGTCGGGGTACCACTCGTGGATCTTGTCGGCGACCGCCTTGGCCACGCCGCCGGACTGGGCATAGCCGCGGCCTGCGCCGGAGGCGTAGTGCAGATCCTCCTGGGGGTCGTCCTGACCGAGGGTGTCGAGGTCGAGGTCGCAGGCCTCGATGATGCCGGCCAGCTCCTCAAAGGTCAGCACGAAATCCACATCGCTGCGGACGTGGCGGCGGGACGCCTCCAGCTTCTTGGCGGCGCAGGGGCCGATGAAGCACATCCGGGCCTCGGGGTCGGCGGCCTTCATCATCCGGGCGGTAAAGACCATGGGGGTCATGGTCATGGAGATGTTCTTGGCCAGGCTGGGGAAGGCGGTCTTGGCCATCATGCTCCAGGCCGGGCAGCAGGAAGTTGCCATGAAGTCCAGCTTCTCGGGCACCTCAGCCAGGAAGTCCTTGGCCTCGTCCACGGTACACAGGTCGGCGCCGATGGCGACCTCCACGGTGTCGCAGAAGCCGACGGCCTTGAGGGCGGAGCGCAGCTTGCCGGAGGTAGCCAGATGGGGGAACTGGTTGACGAAAGCGGGGGCAACCAGAGCGTAGACCCGGTCGCCGCGGTTGAAGCTCTGGATCAGCTGATAGATCTGGCCCTTGTCGGCGATGGCGCCGAAGGGGCAGTTGACCAGGCACTGGCCGCAGGAGACGCACTTGCTGTAATCAATCTCAGCACGGCCCAGAGAATCGGAGTGGATGGCGCCCATGCCGCAGGCCGCAGCGCAGGGACGCTCGGTCTTGACAATGGCGTGATAGGGGCAGACGTCCACGCAGCGGCCGCACTTGATGCACTTTTCCTGATCGATGGTGGAGCGGCCGCTCTCCCAGACGATGGCGCCCTTGGGGCAGACTTCCATACAGGGGTGGGCAAGGCAGCCCTGGCACAGGTCGGAAACCTTGACCATCTTTTCGGGGCAGCGGTTGCAGGCGAATTTGATGACGTTGACCAGCGGGGGATCGTAGTACTTATCGGCGATGGAGGCGTCCTCCAGGCCGGAGACGACGCTGTTGTGCTCGTCCATCCGGCGGGTGGGCAGGCCCATGGCCAGACGGACGCGTTCTTCGACGATGGCCCGCTCCAGGAAGATGTCCTTGCGCAGCTTGCCTTCCTCACCGGGAATGATGGTGTAGGGGATCTTGCGCATCATGTGGTTCGCCATCTCGCCTTTGACGTTGGCGTAGGCCATCCGTGCGACCTCGGTAAACACCTGACGGCGGATCTGGATGACCGTGGTGTTGATGCCTCTGAAACTCATTTCTGATTTCTCCTTTGATTTGACCGTGATAAGAGGGCTTTGAACCGATGCAAAACGGCACAGATGCGCCTGAAACAGGACCATCCGGCGCGGCTTCCATCCAAAGATATTTTATCATAAACAAAAGGGGTTGAAAAGGGCGGAGAAACAAATTGATATAAAAATGACAAAAAACTTCAGCCCCCGGCGAAAACCCTCAGCAGAGCGCCGCCTGAACCCGCTCGCCGTCGTATTTTCCCAGCCGGACCCGGACGATTTCGCCGCCCGAATGGCCGGGGGCGGAGACCACCACCGGCACATACAGCCGGGTGTAGCCGGTGAACAGGGTGGCGGAGAGGGCTGTTTCCAGCAACACCTCGTCCTCCGTGCCCTCGAGACCGGCCAGGACCCCGGCCCGCACCCGTTCGGCCACTTCGTTCATGGCCCGGCTGCGGGCCTGCTTTTCCCGCTCGTGGACCTGGCCGGGAAAGTCATAGGCGGGGGTGCCGCTGCGGCGGGAATAGGGGAAGACGTGTACCTTTAAAAAGCCGATCTTTTCCAGAAAAGCGCAGCTTTCCTCAAAATCGGCCTGCGTTTCGCCCGGGAAGCCGCAGATGCAGTCGGTGGTAAAGCTGATGGGCCGCCCGCCGTAGGCCGCCCGCAGACGTTCCACCACCTGGGCGTACTGTTCGGCGGTGTAGACCCGGCGCATCCGGCGCAGGGTGGAGGTGCAGCCGCTCTGGAGGCTCAGGTGGAACTGGGGGCAGAGCTTGTCCACGACCGCAAGCCGGGCGATGGCCTCGGGGGAGAGCATATCGGGGTCCAGGCTGCCCAGCCGGATCCGCTCGATCCCCTCGACCCCGGCGCACTTCTCCACCAGCTCCACAAGGTTTGTTCCGGTGTCCAGGCCGTAGCTGGGCAGGGAGATGGCGCTGAGCACCACTTCCCGGTAGCCCGCCGCCGCCAGCTGGCGCAGCTCGGCCAGGATGCTGGTCTCGGCCCGACTCCGTACCGGCCCCCGGGCCCGGGGAATGACGCAGTAGGCGCACTGGCGGTTGCAGCCGTCCTCCACCTTGATAAAAGCCCGGGTATGGGTCTCGAACCGCTCTACCGGCAATTCTTCAAACAGCTCCCCCCGGGCGTGGGGGGTGATGGCTACGATCCGCTCGTGGCCCTCCAGAAGTTTCCGGACATTGTCCAGGATGGCTTTCCGGTCGCCGTTGCCGCAGACAAGGTCTGCCTCGAGGAACTGCCCGGCCTCCTCGGGGAACGCCTGGGGGTAACAGCCGGTCAGAACCGTGACGGCCCCGGGGTTTTCCCGCTTGGCGCGGCGGAGCCACTTGCGGCTTTTCTGGTCGCCGAAGTTGGTCACGGTGCAGCTGTTGACGATAAAAACATCGGCGGCCTCGCCCTCCGGGACGATGGTAAAGCCATTGCGCCGGAACAGCTGCTCCAGCGCCTCGGTCTCGTTCAGGTTGACCTTGCAGCCGAGGGTGTAAAAACAAACGCGCATGAAATAAGGGTCCTTTCCGGTGAAAAAGTTTGCGATCAGGTTCAGTATACCAGATTCGGGCGGAAAAGTACAAGGGATACCCCGGCCCGGGGCTGCATAAAATCACAGCAGGATTGTTTTTTTGGACAGCCGGAACACCCCGGCGGGACCTATTCTGAGATTGCGGGAGGCAGAACAAATGGAGCGAAAAAAACTGGCGCTTTTCTGCACGGCGGCGCTGTGCTTCTGGCTGTTTGCGCTGGCGTTCGGTTCTTCCCAGGGGGCGGGCCTTCGGGCGGCCCCGGCCGGGGAAGGGATGGAGGCTGCGGCGGAAGCCGCTGCCTCTCCGGCGGCGGTGACGGCGGCGGGGGGAGAAACCGCCCTGGTCCTGAACTGCCGGGCGGCTGTCCTGGTGGATCAGGCCACCGGGACGGTGCTCTACGAGATGAACGCCGATGAGCAGATGCCCATCGCCTCCATCACCAAGGTCATGACCCTTCTGCTGACCTTTGAGGGGCTGCACAACGGCAAATATACCCTGGACGATGTGGTCCCGGTCAGCGAGCACGCCTACCAGATGGGGGGCAGCCAGATCTGGCTTGAGCCGGGGGAACAGCTGACCCTGCGGGAGATGATCAAGGCCATCTGCGTGTCCAGCGCCAACGACGCGGCGGTGGCGGTGGCGGAATTTGTGGGGGGCAGCGAGCCGGTTTTTGTGGAACAGATGAACGCCCGGGCCGCCGCGCTGGGGATGACCGGGACTTCTTTTAAAAACGCCTGCGGGCTGGACAAAGAGGGGCATCTGTCCACCGCGCGGGATGTGGCCATCATGAGCCGCGAAATCCTCAACACCTGCCCCGAGGTGCTGGAATACACCGGCATCTGGACCGACAGCCTCCGGGACGGGGCGACCCAGCTGGTGAACACCAACAAACTGCTGCGCCGCTACAACGGAATCACCGGCCTCAAGACCGGCACCACCGGCGGCGCGGGGGTCTGCATTTCGGCTTCCGCCAGCCGGGACGGTCTGGACCTGGTCGCGGTGGTGCTGGGG
>JAHLFH010000101.1 GCA_018883885.1 Candidatus Faecalibacterium intestinavium
GCTTCAGCCTCTGCGGCGTCCGCCGCGGCGGGTTCGGCCTTCTCCTCCGGGGTCACAGCGGCAGGAGTCTCCTCTGCCGTTTCCGCCGGGGTCTCCTCTGCGGGGGCGGCTTCCGCCGTCCCGGCAGCCTCGCCGGTCTGCTCCTCCAGCTCTTCCACCTGGCCGGCAGCGTCTTCCGCCTCAGCCTCGGCCTTGCTGGTCTTGCCGATGCCCGCAAAGCTCTTGGTCACGTCCTTCATGCTCTCGTCGATATCCTTCTTGATATCGGTGAGCGGGGCCATGGCCTCCTTGAGAGGCTGCTGGATTTCATTGAGGGGTTCCACAATGTTCTCCTGGATGTCCTTGGAGGCGCTGCTGGTGTACTGGCGCAGATCCCGCAGCATTTTGCCGAACTTGCGCGCGTACTCAGGCAGCTGATCCGGACCGATAAACAGGAATGCCACAATGATAATGACAATCAGCTCGGTAATTCCGACCTTCATAATGTACACGTTTCCTTTCCGTCTGTCGGCCTGCAGCAGTCTGCCCGACCGGTTTTGTTTGATGCCATGTGAGCGTTTTTTCCCTGCCCGCAAAACGGAAGGGCGGGGGCACAAATCCCGCGCTCCAGAGTTACGAGCACAGACAGTATACCATATTCCGCGGCAGTTCGCCAGATGCTTTCTGCAGGTTGAAGGGTTTTTCGGAAAAAAACACTTCCGGGCTGCACAAGGCGGGAATCAGGTTACCGTCACACTTTTATCACAAAAATACAGACGGAGTATGAGGCGGATGTGAATTTTCTGTGAATCTTCCAGCAAACCCTTTTTTTCTCAGTGCCGGTAGGCGATGGCGGCCTGGATGCGGGCAGCTTCCTCCGCCCCGGCCAGCTGGCGCACCAGCTCCAGCCCGAAGGGGATCGCGCCGCCCAGACCATAGCTGGTGGTGATGTTTCCATCTACGACCACCTCTGTATCCAGCACCTCCGCGCCGCCGAGCTTGTCCTGGAATGCGGCGTGGGCCGTGGCCTTCCGGCCCTCCAGCAGGCCCAGAGAACCCAGAATGCTGGGCGCGGCGCAGATGGCCGCCACCTTTTTGCCCTCCTGGCAGAAGGCCTTCACGGTGTCGGTGACAGCGGCGCAGGCGGCCAGGTTGGGGGTGCCGGGAATGCCGCCGGGCAGAACCACCAGGTCCGCATCGGAATAATCCACTTCTTCCGCCAGGGCGTCCGCCTTGACCGTGATGCCGTGGCTGCTGACCAGTTCCTTTTTCCCGGATGCGGACGCCACCACCACTTCAACTTTGGCCCGGCGGAGCAGGTCCACCACGAGAAGGGCCTCGCATTCCTCGGTTCCGTCGGCAAAAAAGACAACTGCTTTGCTCATATTCCATACCTCCTGTAACGGTTCTGTTCGGTTGCGCCTGCGAGCAGGCTGTCATGCAGATTCAGTATACCACAAAAGGCCGCCGGCTGCTGTGATTTTTCTGAATTTGCGGCCCGGATTTTGCGCCCAAACCGAAAAAACCGCATCAGCCCAAGAGGGCCGGTGCGGTTCCTTCTGGCCGGGGCAGGGGGGTCAGTCCCCCTCCGGCGGTTCCGTCAGCATCTGGCGCAGGACGCTGTCCCCGCCGTTCAGCACCCGGTTGACCCGGCTGATGATGGCGCTGGACGCGCCGGTGCGCTCCATGATGTCGGTGTAAATCTTTTTTTCGGTCAGCATCTCAGCGATATCGAACCTCTGTTCCATGGCGCTCAGCTCGGCGTAGCTGCACACATCCTGAAAAAACCGATAGCACTGCTCCGGCGTTTCCAGCCGCAGAATCGCCTGGTAGAGGCCCGATTTTCCGGTGGGATGATCTTTTGCCATACTCTGTTCCCCCTTTGCTCTGGGTTGGTGGCGGATGCTCTGATTCAGGGTACACTTTATTTATTTAGTGTAGTACATTCAGATGCAAAAAGCAAGGGGCGGCGGGGCCGCTCAGCGCAGCACCCGCTCCATTTCGGTCTCGTCCATCGCAACGCCGGCCACCAGCCGCTCCGCCGGGCCTACCGGGCGGTAGCCCTGGCTCTTGAAAAACTGGATCACCGGCAGGGAGCGGGCGGGCACCCGGCACCAGACCCGGCCCTTGCCCTCGGCCCGGGCCAGCCGCTCGCAGGAGGCCAGGATGCCCTGGCCCAGGGCCTTGCCCCGGTGTTCCGGCTTCAGATAAAGGTCCATCAGGAACAGGGCGGTGTTCTCCATCTTCCAGGCAAAATAGCCGACGGGCTTGCCGCCCAGCTGTACGATGAAATAGTTGGCCCCGCCGTCGATTTCTTCCTCGATGGCCTCCGGGCTCAAAAGGGCCTGCGCCAGCGTTTCCAGCTGTTTGGGGGGATACCAGCGCTTGTGGCTCTCCCTCCAGAGCTCTCCGGCCAGGTCTGCGGTCAGATGAATGTATTTGGCCTTTGCGACCAGTTTGTAATCGGGTTTCATAGAACTCCTGTCTGTTGCATCAGGTGCGGACGATGTAGTCGGGCTTGCGGGGGGCGGGGGCGTTGGGGGCCTGCGCCGGGTAGCCGAGGACGCAGTGGCCGACGCCGATCCATTCCCCTTCGATGCCCCACTTGCGCAGCAGGGCCTTGCCTTCTTCGGTCTCAAATTCCTCGGCGGCGCGGTTGATCCAGCAGCTGCCCAGGCCCAGGCTGGCGGCGGCCAGCATCAGGCTGCCCATCACGAGGCTGCCGTCCTGGACGGCGCAGTGGGCGTTCCGGTCGGCCAGAACCACCAGGATGGTGGGGGCGCCGTACATGGGGTCGGCCCCTTCCCGGCCCATCACCGCCGCATTCATCCGGGTGAGCTGGGCCCGGGTCTCGGGGTCCTGCACCACGACGATTTTGGCGCTCTGGCGGCCCATGGCGCTGGGGGCGTAGGTGCCCGCCTCCAGCACGGCGGCAAGTTCTTCCTCGGTGATCTGCTCCGGCTTGTACGCGCGGCAGCTGCGGCGGGTCATGAGGGTCTTGAGGGTTTCATTGGTCATTTGAAATACCTCCTCTGGATTTTGTCCGGGTTCATGCCCTTATATACTCTTTTATTATAGCTATTATAGCGCAGCCGCCGCCGGAAAGCAAACCTCCGGCCTTGTTTTTGTCCGCCGGACGTGATATGGTAAAAGGCAGAACGTTCCCGCCGCCCGGCGCAGAAAAGGAGGCCCCCGCCATGACCCAGATGATCCTGCTGATTTCCGTCGTAATTTTATGCTGTATCTTCGCGGAAAAAATGTCCGACCGCTTCGGAATGCCCGCGCTGCTGCTTTTCATGTTCATCGGGATGCTCTTTGGCAGCGACGGCCTTTTCAAAATCGACTTCGACGATTTCACTCTGGCGGAAAGCATCTGCTCGGCGGCCCTTATCTTCATCATGTTTTACGGCGGCTTCAACACCAAATGGAAGCTGGCAAAGCCGGTGGCGGCAAAATCGGTGCTGCTGTCCACCGTGGGCGTCGCGGCCACCGGCCTCATCACGGCGGGGCTGTGCCGGCTTGTGCTGGGCTTTTCCCCGGCGGAGAGCTTCCTCATCGGCGCGGTGCTGGGGTCCACCGACGCCGCCAGCGTTTTCGCCATCCTCCGCAAGCACAAGCTCAACCTCAAGGACGGCACCGCCTCCCTGCTGGAGCTGGAAAGCGGCAGCAACGACCCCACCGCCTACCTCATGACCCTTGTGGCCATCAGCGGGGCGGGGGCCGGGCCGGGCGGCTTTATCCTCAAGATGATCTTCTCCCAGGTGGTCTTCGGCCTGGCCGTCGGCGCCCTCTTTGCCCTGGCTGCCGTCTGGCTGATGAGCCGTTCCCGGCTGGTCTCGGAGGGGATGGAAGCCGTCTTTCTGGTGGCGGCTGTGCTGCTGTGCTACGCGGCCTCCAACCTTCTGGGGGGCAACGCCTATCTGAGCGTCTACTTGATGGGCATCCTCACCGGCAACCGGAACATCCCCGGCAAACGGGTCCTCATCCCCTTCTTCGACGGCCTGACCAGCCTCTCCCAGATCCTGATCTTCTTCCTTCTGGGCCTGCTCACCTTCCCCAAACAAATGCCTGCCATTCTTGGCCCGGCTGTGGTGGTGGTCCTCTGCATCACCCTGGTGGCCCGGCCTGCGGCGGTCTTTGCGCTGCTGCTCCCCCTCCGGTGTTCGGTCCGCCAGTGCCTGCTCATCGCCTGGGCCGGGCTGCGGGGCGCTTCCTCCTCCGTCTTTGCCATCATGGCGGTGGCGGCGGGGGCCGGGATGCAGCAGGAGCTGTTCCACATTGTCTTTGCGGTGTCGGTCTTTTCGGTGGCCATTCAGGGGACGCTGCTGCCCTGGGTCGCCCGGCGGCTGGATATGGTGGACGACACCGCCGACGTCCGCAAAACCTTCAACGACTACGAGGAAAGCTCCAACTTTGCCCTGATGCAGGAACAGGTCTTTGAGGGCCACGCCTGGTCCCACCGGAAGATTCGGGATTTGCAGATGCCGGACGGCTCCCTCGCCCTGATGATCAAGCGCTCCGGCCAGACCATCGTCACCCGGGGGGACACCGAGATCCTGCCGGGGGACACCGTGGTCTGGATCGCCTCGGGCTACACCCCCGATTCCGACGAGAAGCTGGAGGAAGTGCTGATCGAAGCCGGTCACCCCTGGTGCGGCAAACAGGTGGCGGAGCTGCATCTGCCCGCCAATGTGCTGATTGCCATGATCCTGCGGGGCAGCCGGACCATCATCCCGGACGGCAGCACCCGCATTCTCGCCGAGGACCGGGTCGTGACCTGCCAGTAACCCCGGGGAACAGAATTCGGTCCGCCCCCGAACGAACCGCCGTCTGTCTTCTGTGCCCTGTCTCCGTGCGGACAAGCGTCCCCATTTTTGAAAATTTTTCATCTAACTTGACGCAGATAAATCAGTTTATTATAATAAGTTCTCAGTTTGGCTTTTCCCGACGATTCATTTTAAAATCGCTGCGGAAATTGACAAATCCGGCGGAAAAAAGTATAATATATGAATGGTTTCATTACTGTCGCAGAGTGTCAGGCTTTACTGCGGCGGGTATGGCGGCGGGGCCGGGCGCCCCGTCCCCCGCGCCGCAGGGATGGGTTGACGTTTTTTTGCCGCTTTGTTTGTCCACCGGACGCATACAACTGTGCTTACAAAACGAATTCAGGTCCGGCAATGCGAACAGAAGCCCCCGCGGCGGAATGCCAGGCGCAGCGGGCGCACAAACAAAATAAAATAAGGAGTGATCTTATTATGGCAAAATACGTGGTGAAGCGTGTGCTTCTGGCGATCCTCACCATCTTCATCGTCAGCGCCATCACCTTCTTCTCAATGTACGCCATCCCCGGCGGCCCGTTCAGCTCGGAGAAGGCCCTTTCGCCCGCCGTTATGGCGGCGCTGGAGGCCCGGTACGGCCTGGATCAGCCCGTCCCTGTCCAGTATGTCAACTATATGACCCGTCTGATTACCCAGCGGGATTTCGGCGTCAGCCTCAAGACCGGCCGCGATGTCTTTGAGACCATCACCACCGGCATGAAGGTCAGCGCCAAGCTGGGCATCTCCGCCGCTGTGGTCGCCGTCTTCTTCGGCCTGATCTTCGGGTCGATTGCGGCGCTGAACCGCGGCAAGGTGGTTGACCGGATCATCGTCTTCATCACCACGCTGGCCACCTCGGTGCCCAGCTTCGTGCTGGCGACCCTGCTTTTGCTGGTGTTCTCCATCCAGCTGGGCCTTGTCCCGGCCTGGAGCGCCAACAACCAGAGCTATATCCTGCCGGTCATCAGCCTGTGCATGTACCCCATGGCTTATATCACCCGTCTGACCAAGACCAGCATGCTGGACGCCCTCAACCAGGACTATGTCCGCACCGCGCGGGCCAAGGGCGTGGCGACCTATAAAGTCATCTTCAAGCACGCGCTGCGCAACGCCCTGATCCCGGTGGTCACCTATGTAGGCCCGATGGTGGCGTTCATCATCACCGGCTCCATGGTGGTCGAGACCATCTTCTCCACCGGCGGCCTGGGCTCCTACTTCGTCACTTCCATCAACACCCGCGACTACACTCTGATCATGGGCGTCACCATCTTCCTGGCAATCCTGATGGTCACCGCAAACCTGATCACCGATATTGTGTACAAGCTTGTTGACCCGCGCATTACTTTTGATTAAGGAGACGGAAGAGAATGAATCAAGATCTGAAAAGGCATCTGTTCAGCAGCCAGATCAACCTGTCCAAGTTCAGTCCTGCCTCCGATGAGGAGAAAAGCCAGCAGGAGGTGATGAGCGAATCCACCACCTTCTTCCGGGACGGCATGAAGAAACTGCTGCGCAACCCGCTGGCGGTGGGCGCCCTCATCGTTCTGGTGGTGCTGATTGTCACCATCCTGGTGGCCCCCATGGTGGTGCCCTACGGCTATGAGGAAATTTTGAAGGTGGGCGGCCGCCGCGACAAGACCGCAGCCAACCTTGCCCCCTTCACCTGGTCGGAAAACGAGCTGGCTTATATGGAGGAGACCGGCGAGCAGCTGTTCCCCCACATTTTCGGCACCGATAAGCTCTGCCGCGACTACTTTGCCCGCGTCATCTACGGCACCCGGGTGTCCCTGTCGGTCGGCCTGTTCGCCAGCATTCTGGTCATGGTCATCGGCGTTCTGTACGGCGCGATTGCCGGTTATGCCGGCGGCAAGGTAGACCTTGTCATGATGCGAATCTGCGACATCATATACTCGCTGCCTGACCTGCTGATGGTCATTCTGCTGTCGGTGGTCCTGCGCGAGACGCTGGGCAGCGCCATCAGCAACACCATCTTCGCCGATCTGGGCACCAATATGCTCTCCCTGTTCATCGTCTTCGGTCTGCTGTACTGGGTGGGCATGGCCCGTCTGGTCCGCGGCCAGATCCTGACCATCAAGGAAAACGAGTATGTGCTGGCCGCCCGGACCATCGGCACCAAGCCCAGCCGCATCCTGCGCCGGCACATCCTGCCCAACTGCCTGTCCGTTATCATCATCTCGGTGGCGCTTCAGGTTCCTTCGGCCATCTTTACCGAGAGCTATCTGAGCTTCCTGGGCCTGGGCGTCTCCCAGCCCATGCCCTCCCTGGGCAGCCTGGCCAACGAGGCCCGCGGCGCGTTGCAGTCCTATCCCTACCAGCTGGTTTTCCCCGCTGTGATGATCTGTCTGATCGTTCTCTCGCTGAACCTTCTGGGCGACGGCCTGCGGGATGCGTTTGACCCCAAGCTGAGGAGGTAATGAGAATGAGCGAACATCTTTTATCGGTCAAAGACCTGCGCACTTCCTTTGTCACCGACAACGGCGAGGTGCATGCCGTCAACGGCGTTTCCTTCAATCTGGATGCCGGCAAGGTGCTGGGCATCGTGGGTGAATCCGGCTCGGGCAAGAGCGTGACCGCCTATTCCATCATGCAGATTCTGGCGGGCAACGGCCGGATCACCGGCGGCAGCGTGGAGTACAAGGGCCAGGACATCACCAAGTGGTCGGCCCGCCAGATGGCGGGCTTCCGCGGCAAGTGCTGCTCCATCATTTTCCAGGACCCCATGACCAGCCTGAACCCGGTGTTCACCATCGGCAACCAGCTGGAGGAGGCCATCCTGCTGCACACCAACAAAAGCAAGGCCGAGGCCCGGGAGCGGGCCATCGAGATGCTGACCCTGGTGGGCGTCAACGAACCCGCCAAGCGGGTCAAGCAGTACCCCTATGAGCTGTCCGGCGGTATGCGCCAGCGGGTGATGATCGCCATGGCGCTGGCCTGTGAGCCCGATATTCTGATCGCCGACGAGCCCACCACGGCGCTGGACGTCACCATCCAGGCCCAGATTCTGGAGCTGATGCAGGAGCTGCAGAAGAAGCTGGGCATGGCCATCATCATGGTCACCCACGACCTGGGCGTCATCGCCACCATCTGCGACGAGATCATGGTCATGTACGGCGGCCGCGTCTGTGAGCGCGGCACCGCCGACGACATCTTCTATAACCCCAAGCACGAGTACACCAAGGGCCTGCTGCGGTCCATCCCCAGCACCGAGCGGATGAAGGAGCGGCTGGTGCCCATCGCCGGCAACCCCATCAACCTGCTGAATATGCCCAACGGCTGCGCTTTCTGCTCCCGGTGCGACAAGGCCATGAAGGTCTGCCTGGACTATGTGCCGGTGGAGCGCCAGGTGGGCGAAGGCCACCGGGCCGCCTGCTGGCTGAACGATCTTGCCCTGAAGGACGAGGCCGAAGCGCTGTCCGCCGCGGGCAAGAGTGCCGACGCCATCCAGGCCGCCACCGGCTGGGTGAAAAACGAGGCCGGCGAGTGGGTCTTTGACCCCGTGATGACCGAACAGGAAGGAGGCTCCGGCAGTGAGCAGTGAATATTTGGTTGAGGTCGAGCACCTGAAACAGTACTTCCCCATCCGCACTGGCTTTATGGGCACCACCCCCCTGAAGGCGGTGGACGACATTTCCTTTGCCATCAAGCCCGGCGAGACGCTGGGCCTCGTGGGCGAGTCCGGCTGCGGCAAAACCACCGTGGGCCGCAGCCTGCTGCAGCTCTATAACCCCACCGGCGGCCGCGTCAAGTTCAACGGCGAGGTGATTTTCGACGCAGGCGACCTGAACGAAAAGGGCGAGCCTGTGGTAGACGAAAAGGGGATGCCCGTCCGGGGCAAGACCACCACGGTCAACATGCTCCCCTACCGCAAGCAGATGCAGATGGTGTTTCAGGACCCCTATTCTTCCCTGAACCCCCGCATGACCGTTGAGGACATCATCGGCGAGCCTCTGGACGTGCATCATCTCTACTCCACCAAGGCGGAGCGCCGGGAAAAAGTGCTCCATCTGATGGAGCTGGTCGGCCTGAACGCCGAGCACGCCACCCGCTACGCCCACGAGTTCTCGGGCGGCCAGCGCCAGCGCATCGGCATCGCCCGGGCCCTGGCCGTGGACCCCAAGTTCATCGTCTGCGACGAGCCTGTCTCCGCGCTGGACGTGTCCATTCAGGCCCAGGTGGTCAATATGTTTGAGGACTTGCAGCACAAGCTGGGGGTTTCCTATCTGTTCATCGCCCACGACCTGCTGGTGGTCAACCATATTTCCGACCGGATCGCGGTGATGTATCTGGGCCGGATGATGGAGATGGCCGAGGCCGACGAGCTGATGAACAACCCCATCCATCCCTACACCCAGTCCCTGCTTTCCGCCGTGCCCATGCCGGACCCGAAGATCGCCCGGTCCCGCAAGCGGATTGTGCTGGAGGGGGATGTGCCCAGCCCGCTGAAGGCGCCCTCCGGCTGCCCCTTCCGTACCCGGTGCCGCTACGCCACCGAGCAGTGCGCTGCCCAGCGCCCGCCCTTCACCGACCGCGGCAACGGCCACATGGTGGCCTGCTGGAACAAGTAAGTTCCGGCCCCTTTCTTTGACAGATCGCGGCGGATTCTTGTGGTCTTGCCGCGGTTTGATACAGGGCCTGTGCCCGAAAATTTCATGGAGGTTATATCAATGAAAAAGCTGACCGCACTTCTCTTGGCGCTGGTCATGTGCTTCAGTATGGTTGCCTGCGGCGGCCAGAGCACTTCCACCAGCACCAGCACCAGCACTGCGGCTTCTGAGTCTGCTTCCCAGACTACCGAGGCCGTTGAGACCGATTTCATCGATCCCGTCAACGATTGGGGTGTCTACGATGATCTGATTGATCAGATCCGCACCTGCACCGACCTGGCTGAGCGTGCAGAGCTGATGCATCAGGCAGAAGATATCCTGATGGACACCGGCGCGATCCTGCCTCTGTACTTCTACACCGATCTCTATCTGCAGAAGGACTACCTGACCAACGTCTACTGGACCCCGTTCGGCTACAAGTACTTCATGTTCGCCAACCTGGGCAACGACGAGCAGGGCAATCCCAGAGACACCCTGCGGATGTACCTGGCTTCCGAGCCCGACAAGCTGGACCCCGCTCTGAACAGCACCGTTGACGGCGCTATCCTGGCCATCAACTCCTTCGCCGGCCTGTTCACCTACGATGCAAACCAGCAGCAGGTTCCCGATCTGGCCGAGAGCTACGAGATGTCTGAGGACGGCCTGACCTACACCTTCACCCTGAAGGACGGCCTGAAGTGGTCCAACGGCGACACCCTGGATGCGACCGACTTCGTCTACTCCTGGAACCGTGCCGCTGATCCTCTGACCGCTTCCGACTACGGCTACATGTTTGCTCCCATCAAGGGCTACGCTGAGGTGACCGAGATGGATGAGGACGGCAACCGGGTCAACCCCGACGCCACCCTGGCTGTCACCGCTTCTGAGGACGGCAAGACCCTGACCGTCGAGCTGGAGTACCCCACCGCTTACTTCCTGGATCTGTGCGCCTTCCCCACCTACTTCCCTGTTTACCAGGAGGCTGTCGAGGCTGCTGATCCCGATGGCAGCAACCCCGGCGCATGGGCTCTGGATCCCGGCGAGAACTTCGTCTGCAGCGGCGCTTACGTCCTGACCGAGTGGAACCACAACAGCTCCATGGTCTATGAGAAGAACCCCAACTACCACCGCGCTGACGAGGTCACCATCACCCGTCAGGAGCTGATGCTCTCCAGCGACACCACCGCCGTCTTTGCCGCTTACAACGACGGCAGCCTGGACTTCGCGGATGATGTTCCCACCGCTGAGATCCCCAACCTGGAGGGCAACCCCGAGTACCATGTCATCGGCACCCTGGGCACCTACTATGTCTCCTTCAACGTCAACAGCCCCATGTTTGACGGCATGAGCGCTGAGGACGCCGCCACCCTGCGCAAGGCTCTGGCCCTGTTCATCGACCGTGACTACATCGTCACCAACATCGGCCAGGCCGACCAGGTCCCCGCCGGTTCCTTCATCCCCGCTGGCTGCTCTGACGGCAACGGCGGCGAGTTCAAGAACAAGGACTACTTCGATCCTTCCTACGAGGCCTTTGAGGACAACGTCGCCAAGGGCATCGAGATGATGGAGTCCATCGGCTACAAGTTCGATGAGAACGGCATGCTGAGCGACGAGACCCCGCTGAGCTTCACCTACCTGGTGAACACTCCGGGCGGCAACGTTGACGTTGCTGTGGCCATCCAGTCCGATATGGCTGCTGTCGGCATCGACATGGAAGTCTCCGAGATGGAGTGGAACGTCTTCCTGAACGACCGTAAGAACGGCAACTACGACATTGCCCGCAACGGCTGGCTCATGGACTTCAACGATCCTCTGAACATGCTCGAGATGTGGACCAGCGATTCCGGCAACAACGACTGCCAGTTCGGTCGTCCCCAGGCCTGAGCGCTGCTCTCTCCCCTGAGATAATCTAAGAAATCCGGCTGTCCCCTTTGGGGGGGTGGCCGGATTTTTTTGCGTTCCGGCCCGCCTGCCGCCCCTTCTTTCCTTTTATAATAAATATGGCACCCATTCCAGCAGGGGTGAATATTTCCCTGATTCTTACAGATACTAGAAATGCAGAGCAGCGCCGGGGGGCGGGCTTTCCCTCTCCACCCGGCATCCAAATCAGGAAAGCGAGGAATTGCAGATATGAAGGCAACGGGCATTGTCCGCCGCATCGACGAGCTGGGGCGGGTGGTGATCCCCAAGGAGATCCGCCGCACCCAGCGCATCCGCCGGGGCGACCCTCTGGAGATCTTCACCACCGGAGACGGCGAGGTGATTTTCAAGAAATATTCCCCCATCGGGGAGCTGCAGGGGGTGGCGGTCCAGTATGCAGACGTGCTGAACAAGAGCTTCGGCCTGACGGCGTTCGTCTGCGACCGGGACCATATCCTGGCCGCCAGCGGCTCGGGCAAGCGGGAGCTGGCCGACCGCAGCGTCAGCCAGCCCCTGGAAAAGCTGATGGAGACCCGCAGGCCCTACCGCAGCGAGGGAGCGCCCGAGCAGTGCGTCCTTCCCTGCGAGGGGGCCCAGCGTGCCCTGCTGTGCGCCTGGCCCATCGTGGTGGCGGGAGACGTGGCCGGGGCAGTGGGCCTTTTGACCGAGGACCGGGCCGAGAAGCCGGACGCCGCCCAGGAAAAGGCGGTGTCGGTTGCGGCGGCCTTTCTTGCAAAACAGATGGAGGAGTGAGCCGTTCCCTTCTGGCGGAACGGGCCTCTGGCTCAGCGCGGCGTGCCCGGCGGTACGCCGCGTTTTTTCTGGCCCCGCGGGCGAATATGACAGAATTATGAATCTTTCAAAACTTTTTTGCCAGGGACTTGACAGGGCAGGAGATTTGGATATAATAGACTTAGCACTCAGATATAAAGAGTGCTAAGCAAATTGAAACAAGCAAGGAGGCACAGCACCATGGCGATGGATGAGCGCAAACAGCGCGTTTTGCAGGCGATCGTGGCGTTGTATGGCCTCGAGGGCGAACCCGTCGGCAGCAGCGTGCTGGCCAACTACTTCGATATGGCGGTTTCCAGCGCGACGCTGCGCAACGAGATGGCGGCGCTGACCAAGCTGGGCCTGCTGGAGCAGCCCCACACCAGCGCCGGGCGCGTCCCCAGCGCCAAGGGATACCGGTATTATCTGGATCACCTGATGACCGATACGCCCCCGCTGGACCGGGTGTCCCGGTCCCGGGTGGACAGCGTCTTCGCCAGCCTGGACCACGAGCCCGACAAGCTGGCCCAGGGGGCCGTCCGGGCGCTGGCCCAGATGAGCGGCTACACCGCTGCCGTCAGCACCCCCTGCGCCGACGATCTCTGCGTCGCCCACTTTGAGGTGGTGCAGGTGGGGCGGAGCGCCGCGGCAGTCCTGGCCGTCACCAGCGCGGGCTATGTC
>JAHLFH010000102.1 GCA_018883885.1 Candidatus Faecalibacterium intestinavium
CCCATGTCCGGCGGGAGTGCCCCGCCCCCGGGGACGTGATCGTCCTGCTGGGCGGCCGCACCGGCCGGGACGGCATCGGCGGCGCAACCGGTTCCTCCAAGGCCCATAAGATGGAGAGCCTCGAGAGCTGCGGCGCGGAGGTCCAGAAAGGCAACGCCCCCATCGAGCGGAAGCTCCAGCGGCTGTTCCGCCGGGAGGACGCCTGCCGGATGATCAAGCGCTGCAACGACTTCGGCGCGGGCGGCGTGTCGGTCGCCATCGGCGAGCTGGCCGACGGCCTTGCCATCGACCTGGACAAGGTCACCAAGAAATACGAGGGCCTGGACGGCACCGAGCTGGCCATCAGCGAGAGCCAGGAGCGGATGGCCGTGGCCCTGGCCCCCGAGGACGTGGACAAGTTCATCGCCCTGGCCCATGAGGAAAACCTCGAGGCCACCCCCGTGGCGGTGGTCACCGAGGAAAAGCGGCTCAAGATGACCTGGAACGGCGCTGCCATCGTCGATATCAGCCGGGAGTTCCTCAACTCCAACGGCGCGGAGAAGCACCAGAAAGTCCATGTGGAAAAAGCCTCCGTCTGGCAGCCCCAGTGGGCGGGCAGCACCTTCGGCGAACAGATGAAGTCGATGGTCGGCGACCTGAACGTGTGCAGCAAGAAGGGTCTGAGCGAGCGGTTTGACTCCACCATCGGCGCGGCCACCGTCCTGATGCCCTTCGGCGGCGCCTATCAGCTGACCCCCCAGATGGCCATGGCCGCGAAGCTGCCGGTGGACGGCGAAACCACCACCTGCTCCGGCATGGCCTGGGGCTTCAACCCCTACCTCATGAGCGCCGACCAGTATCGGGGCGCAAAACTGGCGGTGATCGAAAGCGTCACCCGGCTGGTGTCCGCCGGTTTCCGGTATGAGGACGCCTACCTGACCTTCCAGGAATATTTCGAGCGGCTGGGCGCTCAGCCCGAGCGCTGGGGCAAGCCGCTGGCCGCCCTGCTGGGCGCTCTGGACGCCCAAATGGGCCTCGGCATCGGGGCCATCGGCGGCAAGGACAGTATGTCCGGCTCCTTTGAAAAGCTGGACGTTCCCCCGACGCTGGTCTCCTTTGCCACCGCCATCGGCAAGACCACCCGGGTCATCTCCGCCGAGTTCAAGAAGTCCAACAGCTCGGTGGTGCTGCTCCGCCCGGTCTATGAGGCCGACGGCATCACCCCGACCTTCTCCTCCCTCCGGGCCAACTACCAGATCGCCGAGCAGCTGATCGCCTCCGGCCGGGTTCTGTCGGCCTCGTCGGTGGGCTTCGGCGGCGTGGCGGAAGCCCTGTTCAAGATGGGCCTGGGCAACCGGATCGGCTTCAAGCTGCTGGCAAAGCTTTCCCCGGAAGACCTGTTCAAGCCCATGTACGGCTCTCTGGTGCTGGAATACGCCACCGACGCCCCCGCCGGGATGCTGCTGGGCGAAACCACCCGGGAATACACCTTCACCGCCTGCGGCGAGACGCTGGACAGCGCCGAATTGCAGGAGATCTGGGAGGCGAAGCTGGAGCCCGTCTATCCGTACCGCAAGGCGGGCGAGGACGTGGAAAAGCTCTCGGGCAAGCTCGAGGCCCCTGCCGCGCCTGCCATCGGCATCGCAAAGCCCCGGGTCATCATCCCGGTCTTCCCCGGCACCAACTGCGAGTATGACACCGCCCGCGCCTTTGCCCGGGCCGGGGCGGACCCGAAGATTCTGATCGTCCGCAACCTGACCCCCGCCGACGTCACAGCCAGCTGCGAAGCGCTGGTCAAAGCCATTGACGAGAGCCAGATCGTCATGCTGCCCGGCGGCTTCTCGGGCGGCGACGAGCCGGACGGCAGCGCCAAGTTCATCGCCTCCTTCTTCCGCTCCCCGGCGGTCACCGAGGCGGTGCGCCGCCTGCTCCAGCAGCGGGACGGCCTGATGCTGGGCATCTGCAACGGCTTCCAGGCCCTCATCAAGCTGGGCCTTGTCCCCTACGGCGACATCCGCCCCATCACCGAGGCGGACCCGACCCTGACCTTCAACACCATTGGCCGCCACCAGAGCATGCTGGTCCGCACCCGGATCGCCTCCACCGGCAGCCCCTGGCTGTCCCACTGTGAGGTGGGCGACGAGCACACTGTGGCCATCAGCCACGGCGAGGGCCGGTTTGTGGCCCCGCAGAAGGTGCTGGACCAGCTGATCGCGGGCGGGCAGGTCGCCACCCAGTATGTGGACCTGGACGGCCAGCCCACCATGGACCAGCGCTACAACCCCAACGGCTCGGTGCTGGCCATCGAGGGCATCACCAGCCCGGACGGCCGCGTCTTCGGCAAGATGGGCCATTCCGAGCGCAGCGGCGACCGCCTGTACAAGAACGTCACCGGCGACAAGTACCAGCCGATCTTTGAGGGCGGCGTGGACTACTTCAAGATTTGATTGTGAGAGAGGAACAGAGCAATGTCTCAGCATGACCGCTATATCAGCCCCTTTTCCACCCGTTATGCCTCGGACGAGATGCAGTACATCTTCTCGGACGACAACAAGTTCCGCACCTGGCGGCGGCTGTGGGTGGCGCTGGCCCGGGCCGAGATGAACCAGGGCCTGACCAATATCACCCCCGAGATGGTCGCCGAACTGGAAGCCCATGTGGATGATATCAACTACGAGGTCGCCATCGAGCGGGAGAAGCTGGTCCGCCACGACGTCATGAGCCACGTCTACGCCTACGGCCAGCAGTGCCCCAAAGCGGCGGGCATCATCCATCTGGGGGCCACCAGCTGCTACGTCGGCGACAACACCGACATCCTCGTCATGCGTCAGGGCCTGGAGCTGGTGCGCAAGAAGCTGGTGGGCGTGCTGGCCAAGCTGGCCCGCTTCGCCGCCGAGTACAAGGATATGCCCTGCATGGCCTACACCCACTGCCAGCCCGCCCAGCCCACCACCGTGGGCAAACGGGCCACCCTCTGGGCCAACGAGCTGGTGATGGACCTGAATGAGATCGACCACCGGCTGGCCACCCTCCAGCTCCGGGGCGTCAAGGGCACCACCGGCACCCAGGCCAGCTTTATGGAGCTGTTCAAGGGGGACGCCGACAAGATTCGCGCTGTGGATGCCTCCATCGCCAATGAGATGGGCTTTGCCTCCGACGCGGTGATCCCCGTCTCGGGCCAGACCTACAGCCGGAAGGTGGATGCCTTCATCCTCAACGCGCTGGCGGGCATCGGCCAGAGCTGCATGAAGTTCGCCACCGACCTGCGCCTGCTGGCAAACTTTAAAGAGATGGAGGAGCCGTTCGAGAAGAACCAGATCGGTTCCTCCGCCATGCCCTACAAGCGCAACCCCATGCGCTGCGAGCGGATCTGCGCTCTGGCCCGCTATCTGATGGTGGACGTACTCAACCCCAGCTTCACCACCGGCACCCAGTGGTTCGAGCGGACCCTGGACGACAGCGCCAACAAGCGGGTGGCTATGGCCGAGGGCTTCCTGGCCACCGACGCCATCCTGAACATCATGCTGAACGTCACCGACGGCCTGGTGGTCTACCCCAAGGTGGTCCGCAGCCGCCTGATGGCCGAGCTGCCCTTCATGGCCAGCGAGAACATCATGATGCAGGCCGTGGAGAAGGGCGGCAACCGTCAGGAGCTCCACGAGCGGCTTCGCCAGCACGCCATCGCCGCGGGCAAGCAGGTCAAGGAAGAAGGCCTGCCCAACGACATGGTGGACCGGATCGCCTCTGACCCGGCCTTCGGACTGACCAAAGAGGAGATCGTGGCCGGTCTTGTGCCCGAGAACTTTGTGGGCCGCGCCCCCCAGCAGGTGGAGGAGTTCCTGGCCCATGTGCTCCAGCCCATCTTCGACGCCTGCCCGGAGGCGCTGGACCTGAACGCCAGCCTGAGCGTCTGATCCGATTCCTGTTTGAATAAGTGGTAAAACAATCCGCCGTTTTGGGCCGCCTGTCGGCCTGAAGCGGCGGATTGTTTCGGATGTGCCCGGATGTGCAAAGATTTCCCGGAGGGATGTTTTCCGGGGAAGTAAATAAAGTTAGTTACATCCTGTGAAATTCATGGTATACTGAAACTGGAATCCTGTAAAAAGTCGTTTTCCGAGAGGGGGCAGGCAGTATGGGTGTTATGAGCAGGGACGAACTGGAAACGATCATTCGGGAGCTGCTGCACAAGTATCACGCAGAATACGCGCTGCTGTTTGGCTCCTATGCCCGGGGCGAGGCGACAGCGGAGTCTGATATTGACGTGATTGTGTTCGGGGGCGAGAGGTTCCGCGCCCGGGATATTTTTGCTTTCGGGGAGGAGCTGCGCCAGCGGACCAACAAGGACGTGGACGCCTTTGAAATCCGGGAAGTCAATGTGGGCAGTCCCTTTTATGAGGCCGTCATGGAGGAAGGGGTGCGTATCGCGTGAGAAAATCGGATAAGGAACGCCTGAAAAAGATTGCTTCAACCTGGGACAATCTGAAAGGCCAGCTGAAAGAGCGGGATATTACCCCGGAACTGCTGTTGCAGGACGAGTTTTCCCAGTGGGCGGTTACAACGCCTCTCTACAATATTGGGGAACAGGTGTATCAGTTGAGCAGTGAACTAAAACTGGCATACCCGGAGCAGCCCTGGAATATGGTTGCTGGGCTGCGGCATCGCCTGGTTCACGATTACGATGGCATCAACTGGACGATTATTGTGGAAGTTCTTTTTCAGGATATGGACCCGTTTGTAGAGGACGTGCGTAAAATTCTTGCAGAAATGTAAAAGGAGCCAATGGTTTTGCGGACCCGGGGCAAAACCCCGGGCTTTTTTGTGGTTTAATAGCCATATTGAAAAAACAAAGGAGGGACGCTATGCGTCTGGACAAATATCTGGCCGAGGCGGCCCAGTGTACCCGCAGCGAGGCCCGCGCCCTGCTTCAGAAGGGGCGGGTGAGCGTCAACGGGGCCGTCGTCAAAAAGGCCGACGCGAAGGTGGAGCCGGAGGACGCCGTCTGCATCGACGGCGCGCCGGTGGCCTGGCAGAAGTTCGTCTATCTGATGCTGAATAAGCCCGAGGGGGTGGTCAGCGCCAGCACCGACCGAAGGGACACCACGGTGGTGGATCTGGTGGGGGATGCCTACCCCCGGCGGGAACTCTTTCCGGCGGGCCGACTGGACAAGACCAGCACCGGCTTTGTCCTCCTGACCGACGACGGGGCTTTCGCCCACGACATCCTCTCCCCCCGGCATCACGTCTCCAAGACCTACAGAGTGGTGATCGACACCCCTCTGACCGAAGAAATGAAGGCGGGCTTTGCCGCAGGCGTCACCCTGGCCGACGGCACCGCCCTTTCCCCGGCGCAGGTGGAGGCGATTTCAGAGGACGGGCGGACCGTCCGGGTCCTGCTGGCTCAGGGGGTCTACCATCAGATCAAGCGGATGTTCGGGGTCTACGGCGCAGGGGTCAACGCCCTCCACCGGGAAGCCATCGGCGGCCTTGCCCTCGACCCGGCCCTGGCGCCGGGCCAGTGGAGGGAGCTGTCGGCGGAAGAAGTGGAAAAAATTACCACAGAGTAAGGGGCCGGTTTTCACCTCGTTTTCAAAAAGATATCACATTTTGCGGCTAAAATGGGACAGAGAACGACGCAATATGGTTCTTTTTGGGCGGTTTTACCCCTTGGCAGATAATTTCACCAAGAAAATCGGAACGATTTTGGTGAAATATGTTGCAAAAGTAAATTCCTTTGTGTAAAATATAGATTGTACTGAGGGGAAATTGTGTAAAATCACAACCTAGCTTTGACACGCTTGTACAATCAAGGAAAAGGGGTATACGTTATGGCCAACAGAGTATTTCAGAGCGTGATCTATCAGATGAAGGATGCACTGGACCGGGTGGTCGGCGTCGTCGACGAGACCGGTGCGGTCATCTCCTGTTCTGAGCTGAACCTGATCGGTGAAGTGCGCGAAGGCTTTGTGGCCGAACGCCTGTCCGCGGGGGACTGCTTCATCCGGGACGGGTACACCTATCAGCAATTCTCCAGCGCAAAACACAACGACTATGCGGTTTTTGTGGAGGGCACAGACGAGGTTGCGAGCCAGTTTGCGGCGGTTCTGTCCATCAGTCTGCAAAGCATCAAGCAGTATCACGACGAGAAGTTTGACAAAGCCAATTTCATCAAGAATGTCGTTTTGGACAACATTCTGCCCGGCGACATCTACGCCAAGGCGCGGGAGCTGCATTTTGCCACCGACGTTTCCCGGGTGGTCTTCATTGTCCGGGTGGCTTCGGGCAGCGATATCTCGGCCTACGATGTAGTCAGCAGCCTGTTCCCGGACAAGCAGAAGGATTTCGTCTTCAACATCAGCGAAACCGACACGGTCCTGGTGAAAGAGATCCGCAAGGGGATCGACCGCTCCGATATGGAGAAGCTGGCCGCCAGCATTGTGGACACCCTTTCCGGCGAGCACTACATCAAGGCGGTGGTGGGCATCGGCACCCCCATCTCCAACATGAAGGACCTGGCCACCAGCTTCAAGGAAGCGCAGATCGCAATGGAAGTCAGCAAGGTGTTCGATACCGAAAAGCAGATCATCCGGTATGACAACCTGGGCATCGCCCGTCTGATCTACCAGCTGCCCACCACCGTCTGCGAAATGTTCCTGCGGGAAGTGTTCAAGCAGGGCAGCATCGAGAGCCTCGATCAGGAAACCCTGTTTACCATCCAGCGCTTCTTTGAAAACAACCTGAATGTCTCGGAGACCAGCCGCGGCCTGTTTGTTCACCGCAACACCCTTGTCTATCGCCTGGAAAAAATCAAAAAGCTTACTGGTCTGGATCTGCGTGAGTTCGACGACGCCATCGTGTTCAAGGTAGCTCTGATGGTCAAAAAATACCTGTCCAACAATCCGGCCAAATACTAAGCCGCTGCGGCCTGCGCCGCCGGCCGGGACCGGCCCTTTTGTCGAGACCAAAGGCCGGTCCCTTTGTCTGTTTGGCCGGGACAGCGCCCCCAGCGGGCAAAACCGGCGTTGCGCGGGCCTTTAAACCGCGCAGAAATCTGAAAAGCAGGAGCTTTCACCCATGATTGATTTCGAGCATGTATCCAAAGCCTATAAAAAGGGGGACCACCTCGCGCTGGAGGATGTGAGCCTGCATATCCCCTCGGGGGAGTTTGTCTTTCTGCTGGGCCATTCCGGCGCAGGCAAATCGACCCTGCTCAAGCTGATCCTCCGGGAGGAAAAACCCACCCGGGGCAAGGTCTTTGTGGACGGCAAGGACGTCGCCTCCCTCCGCCGCAGGCAGGTCCCCTATCTGCGCCGTCAGATGGGAATCATCTTTCAGGATTTCCGGCTCATCCCCAGCATGACCGTCTATGAGAACGTTGCCTTCGCCATGCATGTGACCAACATCTCCAAAAAGGAGATTCAGGAGCGGGTGCCCTATATGCTGGAGCTGGTCCATCTGGAGGACAAGGCCAGGGTCTACCCCCAGTATCTCTCGGGCGGCGAGCAGCAGCGGGTGGCCGTGGCCCGGGCCCTGGCCCATGCGCCCAAACTGGTCATTGCGGACGAGCCCACCGGCAACATCGACCCGGAGCTGAGCCTCGAGATGATGGAGCTGCTGGAGCGGGTGAGCAAGATGGGGATCACGGTCCTGGTGGTTACCCACGAGCACGAGCTGGTGCATCGGTTCCATCAGAGGGTCATTACATTGAATCATGGCAGGATCATCTCGGACGTGCCTGCCGCACAGGAGGAGGCAGTCCTTTGAAACTTTCTACATTCAGCTTTCTGATCGGCCGCGGCCTGCGCAACCTGGGCACCCATTGGGCCATGACCCTGGCCTGCGTGGGCTCGATGGCCGTCTGCATGACTCTGAACACCGCCGCCCAGCTGACCGAGGTCAATGTGGACAACATGGTCAGCTATCTGGGCAGCCAGAACGAGACGGTGGTCTATCTGGACCCCGAGTGCGACGACGCCACCGCGGCCCAGGTGGGAGAGCAGATTGCCTCCATGGGAGGGGTGCGGAATGTAATCTACGTCTCCAAGGCCGACGTGCTGGACACCTACCGCGACTATATGGAGGAATACGCCTCCCTCTGGGATGAATTTGAATCCGACAACCCCTTCAAGGCCAACTACCGGGTCACCGTGGAGGATCTGACCCAGCTTTCCGCCATCAGCAGCCAGATGGCGCAGATTCCCGGGGTGGTCAAGGTGACGGCCCCCATGGACCTGACCAACATCTTCGTTGAAATTCAGCAGACGGTGACCAAGGTGGGGGCCGGCTTTGTGGTGGTCCTGATGGTGGTCAGCGTCATCACGGTGGGCAGCACCATCCGCCTGAGCGTGTTCGCCCGGCGGCGGGAGGTCGAGATCATGAAATACGTCGGCGCCACCAACGCGCTGGTCACCCTTCCCTTTATGGTGGAGGGGCTGGCCATCGGCCTCATTGCGGGCGTCCTCTCTGCGGGGGCCAGCATCGGCGGCTATACGGCGCTGGTCAACGCGGCGGGAGGCCTGTCCGGCATCTGGCAGATGCTGGTGGGTTCGTCCTTGGCTCCGGTGGATTCCGTCTGGCCCACCATCCTGTCCAGCAGCCTGGTCAGCGGGGCGCTGGTGGGCGGCCTGGGCAGTATGTTCTCCATCCGCAAGCACCTGAACGTATAACAGACGGCCCGGCAAAACCATACCGGCCAAAGAGGGAAAGGGGAACACAGTGAAACACCCGAAACACGCAAAACCGCATCCGATCCGGTCCCGGCTGCTGCGGGCCGCCAGCCTGTTTCTGGCCGCCGTCTGTCTGACGGTCGGCATGGGCGGCGCGATGCCCCAGGCAAGCGCAGCCAGCATGAGCGATTTGCAGCAGCGGCTGGAGCAGATTCAGCAGCAGATGGCACAGCACAAGGCCGATCTGGCCGACGCGAAAAAGAAGGCGGAGGCCGCCGCCGCCCTGGAGGCGGATCTGCGGGAGCAGGTGAACATCCTTCAGGGGCAGATCGCCGTGCTCAAGAGCGAAATCGCCCAGGTGCAGAACAACATCGGCGAAAAGGAAATGCAGATCGACGCCAAGACCAACGAGATCGCCATTCAGGAAGAAAACATTGAGGACCAGTGGTCGGACTTCAAGGTTCATATGGCCGCCATGCAGGAGCTGCGGGAGGGCGGCACGGTGGCCATGCTCAGCGCCGTCACCGACCTGTATCAGCTTTTGACCTTCAGCGAGGTCATGCAGGATATCTCGGTGCGGGACACCGAAATTCTGACCGAGATGCGGGACGCCAAGGCCGCCCTGGAAGCGGCCCGGCAGGAGCTGGAAGAAGAAAAGGCCGTGCTGGTGAGCCAGAAAAACCAGCTGGACGCAAACAACGCCCAGATGCAGGCCAAACAGTCGGAGCTGAACGCAAGCCTGGCGGAGGCTCAGCTCTCGGCGGAGGAAGCCCAGCAGGCCCAGCAGCAGGCCCAGGAAGCGCTGGATTCGGACGAGATGAACTATGAGGCCGTTCAGAAGGAGATCCAGAAGATCATCGAGGCGGCGGCCCAGTCTCAGGGCTCCATGAGCTTCACCGGCTTTATCTGCCCCCTCAAGACTTACAGCCGCATTTCCAGTGAGTACGGCTACCGGGTCAACCCGGTCACCGGCGTATACAAGCTCCACGGCGGCATCGACTTTGCGGCGGCGGGCGGCACCCCGATTTATGCGGCGGCCAGCGGCTATGTGTCGGTGGCGGGCTGGAGCACCGGCGGCTACGGCAACTACGTCATTCTCTACCACGGCAGCATGAACGACGGGGCCAGCTACTCCACCCTCTACGGCCATATGCGGAGCATCGTGGCCAAACAGGGCACCTATGTGACCCAGGGCGAGCTGATCGGCTATGTGGGCACCACCGGCAACTCCACCGGCAACCACCTCCATCTGGAGGTCTGGCAGGGCCGGTCCAACGCCAGCCGGGTCAACCCGCGGGATTACGTCCCCATCCCCCACAATTGATACGAGCGTGATACGAGCGAACAGAAAGGCGAATCATCATGAAAGAAACCAAGCGTAAAACCTTCCAGAGGGTCGTCTGCCTGCTTCTGGCAGGGGTTTTCATCCTCTCGACCCTGGGCAGTCTGGTGCTGCTGTTTTTCTGACAGGAGGTAAGGCTGCATGAACAAAAAGATTTCGGTCGGCATGATGGCGACCATCGTGCTCCTGGCCATGACGGTGACCTTCTCGGTCACCATGCTGCTGGCGATGCGCCTGTTTGACAGCACGGTGTCCAGCGTCAAGGAAAAGGAGAGCATGTACAGCAAGATCTCCGAGCTGGACCGCTACGTCCGCAGCAACGATTATTACACCATCGACGAGACGCTGCTGTACGACACCATCTCCTCCGGCTATATGGTGGGCACCGGGGACAAATACGCCCGGTACTACACGGCTTCGGCCTACACCGAGCTTTTGAACATCCAGAACGGCACCCTCATCGGGATCGGCGTCGAGCTGGCCCGGGACCAGACCGGCTATGCCAAGGTCATGAAGGTGTATGAGGGCTCGCCCGCCCAGGACGCAGGCATCGTGGCGGGAGATTACATCACCTCCATCGACGACGTGGACGTCAAGACCATGACCAGCGTGGACGCCATCCAGGCCCGGCTTCGGGGCGAGACGGGCACCACCGTCAAGCTGGTCTGGCTTGATGCGGAAAAGGCGGAGCAGTCGGTGGAGCTGACCCGGTCGGGCTATGTGAGCACGACCATCGACTACCAGATGACCAGCGGAAATGTGGGCTACATCAAGATTCGTCAGTTCGACTCCACGACCCCCAGCGAGCTGGACTACGCCATCCGCGCCCTGAGCGGGGCGGGGGCCACCAGCCTGGTGTTTGACCTGCGGGACAATGCAGGAGGGGTTTTGGATGAGGCCATCCGCTGCATCGACCTGCTCTGCCCGGAAGGCATCGTGGCCTATGCCGAGGACAAGAACGGCAGCCGGGAGGTTCTGGGCAGCAGCTCGGACGAAAGCGTGGTGGATCTGCCCATGGTCTGCCTGGTCAACAGCGGCACCGCCAGCGCCTCCGAACTGTTCGCCAGCTGCCTGCGCACCCTGAGCGGGGCCCGGCTGGTGGGCACCACCACCCAGGGCAAAGGGACCATCCAGTCCAGCCCCCAGCGGCTGTCCGACGGCAGCGCCGTGGTGGTCACGGTGGCAAAGCTCATCAGCGGCGACGGCACCAGCTTTGACGGCGTGGGCCTGACCGTGGACGCGGAGCGTGCCCTGACCGCCGACGAGCAGGCCATGTATTACAGCTTCACGCTGGACACCGACCCCCAGATTCAGCGGGCGGTGAGCACGGCCCAGTACCTCAGCGGCAGCTCGACGGTGACCGCCATGAGCGAGCAGGAGCCTGCGGCTGAGACCGGGGAAACCCCCGAAGCCGCTGAGACCCCGGAGAGCCCCGAAGCCTCCGGCGAGGCGGCTGCGGATTCGGCGGAGGCCGGGGAAGAACCGGCTTCCAGCGAGGCCGCCCCTGAGGAATAAGCCTCTGCGAATCTTTTAAGAAATGCGACCCGAAAAAGGCCCCCGGACTCTGCCGGAGGCCTTTTTGCGGACAAGGAAACGGAAAGGATAGACTGTATATGCCGGAACTGACCGATCTTGCGACCATCCGGGCCCTGTGCGAAAAATACGATTTTGCGCTTTCCAAGGGCTTTGGGCAGAATTTCATCATCAACCCCGGGGTCTGCCCCAAAATTGTGGACGGCAGCGGCATCGACCGCAGCTGGGGCGTCATCGAGATCGGGCCGGGCATCGGCGTCCTGACGAAGGAGCTGGCCCGCCGGGCGGGCAAGGTGGTAGCCATCGAGGTGGACAAACGCCTGCCCCCGGTGCTGGCCGAGACGCTGGCGGAGTTCGACAACGTCAAAATCCTTCTTCAGGATGTCCTGACGTTGGACCTGCACCAGCTCATCCGGGAGGAATTTCCGGATATGCCGGTGGCGGTCTGCGCCAACCTCCCCTACTATATTACCAGCCCCATCATCATGAAGCTGCTGGAGGACCGGCTGCCCATCCGCTCGGTGACGGTGATGGTCCAGAAAGAGGCGGCGGACCGCCTGGCCGCCGCCCCCGGCACCCGGGAGAGCGGGGCCATCAGCTGCGCAGTCCAGTATTTTGCTGAGCCGAAGATGCTCTTTACCGTCCAGCCCGGCAGCTTTTACCCGGCCCCCAAAGTGACCAGCGCGGTGGTCCGGCTGGACATCCGCCCGGCCCCGGCGGTGCAGGTCCCGGACGAGAAGGGGTATTTTGCGCTGGTGCGGGCAGCGTTCGGCCAGCGGCGGAAAACGGCGGCAAACTCCATTGCGTCGGGGCTGGGCCTGCCCAAGGAGGCGGTCCTGGCGGCGCTGGAGCGGGCGGGGCTGGACCCGCGGGTCCGGCCCGAAAAGCTGACGCTTGCGGATTTTGCGGCCCTTCAGGCTGCCCTTGGAACCGCCCGCTGAACGGAAAAACCTTCTTGCAAAATGAGCCGGGAGATGATATAATATAAAAACAGCGTGCGCTGGTGTGGCGCAATGGCAGCGCAACTGATTTGTAATCAGTGGGTTGCAGGTTCAACTCCTGTCACCAGCTCCACCGGAAAAGGCCGAAGATGTGTTGAAAACACACGTCTTCGGCCTTTTGCTTTTTTGTTTTGCGGATTTTAGAGCAATCCCATGAAAAAGCATGAAGTATGCAATACAGCCGGAATGGGGTCTGGGGCAACAACAGCGACCGCTGCCAGTGGCAGAGGGAGGGAGCTGTTGTTGGCGCCGCGCTCCAATATTTGCAAGGGCGTCAGTCCCGCCGCAAATATTGGCTAAGCGCAAGAGAGCAAAAGCCCCAGCTTCCGATAAAGGGCGGGTGGCAGCACCGCCGAAGCGCCGCCTGCGGCGGATGAAGTGCTGCGCAGCTGAGGCGCTGCCTGCGGCAGATACAGCCGAAGCGGAGCAGGGGCCGCCGTCCAAATTTTCAAGCGGCGTTTCCGCCCG
>JAHLFH010000103.1 GCA_018883885.1 Candidatus Faecalibacterium intestinavium
CCGAAGCGGAGCAGGGGCCGCCGTCCAAATTTTCAAGCGGCGTTTCCGCCCGCGCCGGAAATTTGGAAAACGGCAAACCCGTTGGCGTGTGCTGGCGCCGCGCTCCAATATTTGCAAGGGCGTCAGTCCCGCAGAAAAAAGCGGCTAAGCGCAAGAGGACGGGCATTCAGATGAAAAGACAAAAGCTTTGCCGAATCTGAAACTTGAGGAACTGATGTTACCTGAGTCCGGCATTTGCAGTAATCATTGCTTTTTGCCGGAATTGCTCCAGGCCAATGAAGGCCCGGAAGGCGGCAAAAAGCCCGGCGGAGGGCAGCCGCCGGGCTTCTTGGGTCCTATTCCCGGGGAATCAAGTCCTCCCCGGCCAAAACGGTCTTTTGTTCCTCAAACCGGCTGTATACCGGCCCGGGCAGGATAATCCGGCCCGCAAGGGGGCGAACCCTGACTGCAAGGCTGTCCAGCTCCGCGCACTCTCCGTCCGCCGTGGCGGCAATCGGCCCCCGGCCATCCACCGGGCAGAGGGAAACCTGCCGGGCCCTGCGGTAAATGAAATATGGCTCTGCTTTTTCGGTCAGATGCCCCTGCCGGAAGTGCCGTCCCTTTTTGTAAATGCCCAGCATTTTGGCGATGGTCAGCCGCCCCACAGCCCGAATGATAAAGACATCCAGCCAGCCGTCGTCCAGCGCCGCCTCCGGCGCGGCCATAAAGCCGCCTCCGTAGGCCCGGCCATTGCAGACCGCACACATGAGGCAATTTTCTTCCAGTACCTCGCCGTCGATCTCCACCCGCAGCCCCCGGCCGAGCGGGCCGACCACCTGCTCCGCGATGGAGAGCAAATAGGCCATCTCCCCTCCGCAAAAGGGCAGCCGACGGAATTTCGGGATGCCGCAGGCCACCTGCGCGTCCAGCCCGGCGGCGCAGATGGTTGCCGAAAGGCCCAGGCTGGTCTCCATCAGGTCAATTGGGACCACGCCGCCCGCCAGCTGGGCATCCAAATCTAAAAATTCTTCCCGGGCGCCAAAGCTGCGCAGAAAATCGTTCCCGCTGCCGTAAGGCAGGCAGCCCACCGCCGCGTTGGGATAAGGACAGGCTCCCGAAAGCGCTTCGCTCAGGGTGCCGTCCCCTCCCGCCGTATAAACCCGCAGGTCTTCCCCCTCCTGAGCTGCACGCTGCGCCGCCGCCTGGACAAGGCCCCGGGCGTGGCCCGCAAAGGCCGTTCGCTGAATCATGGCCTGTTCCGGGGCGATGCCGGCCCTTGCCAGCGCTGCCTCCAGCGCCGGGAGCAGCTGGCCGCTGCTGTCCTGTCTGCCCGCCGCCGGGTTCAGAAGAAAGAGATATCGCATGATGTCCTCCTTTGCGGACCCGGCCCGGGACGGGCTTATTGCGATCCGTTTGATTTCCTTTATGCTCTTTATGATAAAGAAACCCGGACAGAATTGCAAGAGGACGGCGCGGCTTTATCAGCACCATCTGTCCTTTCGCAAAAAACCGCGCAGCCTGGTCTCGCTGGCTGCGCGGCACAATTCCTTTTACAGGGTGAAAAAGGGGCTGTTATTTGCTCTGACGTCCCAGCCAATCCCACAGGGATTCTCCGGTAGCGGCGTCAACGCATTCGTTGTTGAAGAAATAAATCCAGCTCCAGTGTCCCTGGTATTGATACGGCAGGCCATCCTCGCCAAAGTAAAGGCCGGAGGTGTCATGCACATCATCAAACACGCTGGTACGGACGTTGGCCCCAATGGCCTGGAGGCGCTCGATGGTGGGAATTTCGTATTCCTCCGGGTTGACCACCGTGTCGTTTTTTGCGTAGACAAACCAGAGAGGAAGGTCCTTGATGGAAGCCAGCTGTTCCTCGGTGATGCCGCTGTCCTTGTATGCCTCGCAGATGGGGAAGGCTGCGGCAAAGGAATTGGGGTATCTCAGCACCATATTCATGGTCATGTAGCCGCCGTTGGAACAGCCGCCAATCAGAACCCGGTTGGCATCAATGGGAAATTCCCTCGCAAAGGCGTTGATGAGTTCCGTCAGGGTATTTGTATAGACAGACTCTGTGCCCGGATTGTCCTGCCAGTCGCCCTCCTCGTTGTATTCCAGCCAGAAGCCCGGCGTCTGGGGCACCAGCACAAAAGCCGAGCCGCCCATGGCGTCCTGGAACTCCTTCCCGGCCAGAGGGGCGACCTTGTTGCCCAGCAACGCCAGACGCGGGTCCTCGCCGCCCTCCCCTGCGCCATGCAGCCAGATCACCAGCGGGACCTGCCGCCCCGGGAACAGGATCGGCGTATAATAGGCAAAATCAAGGGTTCTGCCGTCGGAACCAGTCATCTTTCCGGTCAGGTGAAAATCTGCCAGCTCCGGGATCAGGGCGTCCTCAAAATCAATGGCAGGGTCTGCGCCGAGAGCCGTGACCTTTTTACCCCAGATACTGGTCAGAGCCGCCTGCGCGGACAGCGACACTTCCAGCTCGTAGGGGCTGCACCAGGTATTTTTTCCGGTAAAGAGATCATAGCAGAAGGGCGAGCCGGTGTTGGGGTCATAGCGCATCTCCAGCCGGATGTACCGTGTGGGCAGGGTGGTGCGGCTTCCTCCGCTGGTGCAGGCATAGGCGTCTGTAACCTGCCGCGGCGCAGAAACCACCGTATGCGCCCCCGACATGGCCGCCCAATCAAAGGCTTCCTTATTCTCGATGACCGAAAAATCTTCCGCCCGCACCGAGTCTGCCTGAATGGAATCGTCCAGCTTGAGGATGGTCGCCGTCACGGCGGGGCCCCAGTCGAAGCTGTGGATCACAGCCTTCTGCGGATACCCTGCGTCCGGTTTGAACAAATCCAGACAGGCCCCCGCTGAGAGGCCGGTGGTGGACGCCATCCCCACAACGGCGGCGGCTCCAGCTGCCTGCATAAAACGACGGCGGGAAATTTTCTTCATGGAACGAATCCCCTTTCTTTTTTCGTCGCAATCCAATCCGCTCGGCCGTCTCTTTCCCAGATTGCGGCCCGGCGGACAGCAGAATGCATCTTCTTGTGCAAGTATAACAATCCAGGGGCCGCTTTTCAACCAAAATCAGACAGCATTCAAAATTTATCTTTAATTTTATCACAAATCCCTGCCCGGATTTTGTGCCCGGCGCTTTGTTTTTATATGTAAAGCAAAATACCTGTACATACTATTTGATGCACAGGTATGGAGAAATCTATCAAACAATCGCTGCGTCATTCTGCCGAAGCAGGACTCTGCCGTCCTCCCCGCAGTCTGCCGTATAGCACGCGCCGCTCTGGACGCTGCCGGAAGCAATCTGGTCGGCCAGCGCCTGCTCCACCGCCCGGCTGACCTGTCGGCGCAGCTCCCGGGCCCCGTAAGGGGAATTTGCCCGGGCTGCCAGCGCGCGGCAGACCTGCGCCGTGTGGGTCAGCTTATAGCCGCTGTGGGCCGCTCTGCGTTCCAGCTGCTCCAGCATCTTCTCGGCGATCACGCACAGGCTCTGCTGGTCCAGCGGGCGGAAAACGATCAGCTCGTCCAGCCGCCCCACCAGCTCCGGGCGGAAAAAGCCTTTTGCTTCCGCAACCGCCTGGGCTGCCTGCTTTTCAAAGGCCGCTTCTGTGCCCGATGCAAAGCCGAGAGGGCTGCTCTGGCCGGACAGAAATCGCGCCCCCAGATTGGAAGTGAGAAGAACGATGGTATTGGTAAAATCCGCCCTCCGTCCCATGGAATCGGTCAGGCAGCCGTCCTCCAGAATTTGGAGCAGAATATTCTGGATATCGGGGTGGGCTTTTTCGATCTCATCAAAGAGCAGGACGCTGTACGGGCGGCGTCGCACCGCCTCGGTCAGCTGGCCGCCCTCGTCGTGGCCCAGATAGCCCGGAGGCGCGCCCAGCAGCCGGGCCACCGTGTGCGATTCCTGATACTCCGACATATCGAATTTGAGCAGGGCTTTTTCGCTGCCAAACCAGCTCCCGGCCAGCGCTTTGGCCAGAGCCGTCTTGCCCACGCCGGTCGGCCCCAAAAAGAGAAATGCGCCGATGGGGCGTCCCGGTTCTCCGAGACCGGTCCGGCTGCGCCGAATGGCTCCCGCCACCGCCTGCACCGCCTTGTCCTGCCCAACGATTTCTTCTGTCAGGCGGCGGGCCAGCTGCGCCAGCCGTTCCCTCTCCTTCTCGCCAACCCGCTCTGCCGGGATTCCGCTGGCCCGCGCCACCACCCGGGCGATATCCTCCTGGGTCAGTTTGGGGGAAGAAGCTCCCTCTTTTTCAGACCGGATGCGGGCGGCGGCGCAGGCCTCGTCCATCAGATCGATGGCCTTGTCCGGCAGGCAGCGGCCCGGAAGATACCGCACCGAAAGCTCTACGGCATCCTGTACCGCCTGTTCCGGGATGCTGACCCCGTGATACCGTTCGTACCGCGGGGCCAGCCCCTTGAGAATCTTTTCGGCCTGGGCCGCGTCCGGCTCGTCGATCTGGACCCTCCCAAACCGGCGCTCAAGGGCCGGGTCCTTCTGAATGCGGGTCCGGAATTCCTGATTGGTGGTTGCGCCGATCAGCTGCAGCTCTCCCCGCGCCAGGACGGGCTTGAGGATGTTGGCTGCGTCGATGGCCCCTTCGGCTGCGCCCGCCCCCACGATGGTATGAAACTCGTCCACAAACAGGATGGCGCTGCTGTCCCGCACCAGCTCCTCCAAAAGATTTTTAAACCGCTCCTCAAAATCGCCCCGGTATTTGGTTCCAGCCACCAGGCTCGCCATATCCAGCGAAAGGATACGTTTGCCTTTCAGCGCACGGGGCACCTGCCCGCTGGCGATCCGCTGGGCCAGCCCTTCGGCCAGAGCCGTCTTGCCCACGCCGGGTTCCCCCACCAGACAGGGGTTGTTCTTCTGGCGGCGGCAAAGGATCTCGATCATCCGGTCCAGCTCGGCCTCCCGGCAAAAGACCGGGTCCAGGTCCCCTTCGGCGGCGCGGCGGGTCAGGTCATGGCAGTATTTATCACTGGCCCTGCTGCCCCGGGGCGTGCTGGCGGAAGCCCGGGGCTGGACGGGCAGAATGAACTGCCCCGAGAGCTGGCGGCACTCTTTGACGGCCTCGCTGAGCTGAAGGCCCATAGAGGTCAGCAGCACGCCTGCCGTACACTCGCTGTCCTCCAGAATAGCGCAGAGCAGGTGTTCCGGCTCCGCCTTGGGCTGATGGGCATTCTGAGCGCCGATCAGCGCGTAATCCATTGCCCGCCTGAGTTCGGGGGCCAGCGCGTTGCTGTGGAGGCGCTGCGCGGGCCCCTGCCGTCCCTCGGCCACCTGACGCCGCACCTCCGGCTCGGAGATGTTTTTCCCCGCGAGAAAGCGGGCGGCAGGCCCCCGATCCTCCTGCAAAATCACCAGAAGCAGATGTCCTGTGTCCGCTCTGCTGCACCCCAGACCCCCGGCCAGCTGCACCGTATCGGTCAGCAGCTGGCCGGCCTGACGTGAAAACCCTTTAAACCGGCCAAAACCGAATCCTTCCAGAAAAGCCATTTCCTGCTCCCATCCTCCGCGTATTGGCAGCGGCTCCCTGCCCGGTAGACTCCGGTAGCTTGACCGCCGACATCCAAAGTATAGCCCTGTCCGGGAGAAAAAAATCATCCTTTTCTGTCGGGAAGCCGCATCCTGTCCTGAAAGTAAGCGCGGCCCTGTTTCTCCGGACAAAAAATGCCCGCCCGGACGATTCACCCGGGCGGGCAGAGGATGTTCAGAAATCGAAACGCGGGCCGATCAGCCGAAGATGTTGATCAGGATACCTGCTGCAACGGCAGAACCGATGACGCCGGCCACGTTGGGGCCCATGGCGTGCATGAGCAGGAAGTTCTGGGGATTTTCCTTCTGGCCAACCTTCTGGGAAACGCGGGCCGCCATGGGAACGGCGGAAACGCCTGCGGAACCGATCAGCGGGTTGACCTGGCCGCCGGTGACGATGTACATCACCTTGCCGCAGACAACGCCGGCTGCGGTGCCGAAGGAGAAGGCAATCAGGCCCAGCACGATGATGAACAGGGTGCGTGCATTGAGGAAGGTGTTGGCGCTGGTGGTGCAGCCGACCGACAGGGCCAGGAAGATGGTGATGATGTTCATCAGCTCATTGCCCGCGGTGCGCTGGATGCGGTCAACCACGCCGCACTCGCGCATCAGGTTGCCCAGCATCAGCATGCCCACCAGAACGGCCGCATCCGGAACGATCAGAGAGACAACGATGGTGACCATGATCGGGAACACGATCCGCTCGGTCTTGGAGACGGTGCGCAGCTGCTTCATGACGACCTTACGCTCTTTCGAGGTGGTCAGAGCCCGCATGATGGGCGGCTGAATCACCGGAACCAGCGCCATATAGCTGTACGCCGCCACGGCAATGCTTCCCAGCAGCTCCGGCGCCAGACGGGAGGTGACGAAGATGGCCGTCGGGCCGTCCGCGCCGCCGATGATGGCGATGGCCGCGCTCTGCGCCTGGGTGAAATCCACCAGGCCGGTGGCCGTCAGCAGACGGGCGCCCATGTATGTACCGAAAATGCCGAACTGTGCGGCAGCGCCCAGCAGAAGGCTCTTGGGGTTGGAGATCAGGGGCGCGAAATCGGTCATCGTGCCGATGCCGAGGAAGATCAGCGGCGGGTAGATGCCCAGCTTAACGCCCAGATAGAGCATATCCGCCAGACCGCCGTTGTTCAGAATTTCCACCCACATGGGGTGCTCCAGGCCGTCGCCGACAAAATACTGCATATGGATGATGCCGCTGCCCGGCAGGTTTGCCAGGATCATGCCGAACGCCATGGGAAGCAGAATCAGCGGTTCAAATTCCTTGACAATGGCAAGGTAAAGCAGAAAGCAGCCCACGCAGATCATCACCGCGTAAAGCCAGCCGCCGGGCTCGCCAAACTGTGCGAAGCCCGAGCTCTGAAAAATGCCGACGAGCGTATCAATAAATTGTGTCATCGTCTGTCCCCTCCATCAAAACGGCGAAGTCGTGTCGGACACGCCGGCCTTGCTCCAGCCGCCGCGGTCTGCGCGGCGTACTGCGCGCAGCGTATACTTGCCGTTGCCCATCGCGCTGATGGCCGCCGCAATGGCTGCAATCACCTCGCCGGGAATGCCCGGCTCCACTTCGGGAGCGGGCTGGGGG
>JAHLFH010000104.1 GCA_018883885.1 Candidatus Faecalibacterium intestinavium
CCCCAGAGGGCCGCGCAGCGGGGCCCACGCCTGTCCTGCAAAAAGCCGCCCACAAGGCAGCCCACCCCGAAGGCCGCGATCAGCACCGCGAAGGCCTCGCTGGCCTGCGCCTCGCTGAAGCCGTATTCCTCCATCACCGGCTGCTGAAAGGCTCCCCACGCAGCGGGAATCCCCGTCAAAACCTGAATCACCGCACCCGCTGCCAGCACGGCCCACGGGTGTTTTGCCGTAAAAGACTGCATCCTCTCTCCCCTTTCCGCCGCTCCGGGCGGCAAAACGGCGGCCCCGGACAGGCCGCTGCTCTAGTGTGCCCCGTTTTGGTTGACAATCCGGGCCGAACCTTTATAATGAAGGGAGAACCGTCTGAAAAAGAGGAGCGAAAATGTTATGAAAACCCAAGCCTTAAAAGGAATGCGGGATCTTCTGCCCGCAGAGCAGAGCCTGCGCGATTATATCCAGGGCAGGATTCTGGAGACCTACCGTGCCGCCGGGTTTGAGCGGATCTCCACCCCGATGCTGGAAGATATGGAAAATCTGGACAAGTCCGACGGCGGCGACAACCTGAACCTGATTTTTAAAGTGATGAAGCGGGGCGAAAAGCTGGCCGCCGCCCTGGCCTCCGGCGACCCCAAGGAGCTTTCGGACATGGGCCTGCGGTATGACCTGACCCTGCCCCTCTCCCGCTATTACGCCGCCAACCGGAACGATCTTCCCACCCCCTTCAAGGTCATCCAGACCGACCGGGTCTTCCGGGCCGAGCGCCCCCAGAAGGGCCGCCTGCGGGAGTTCGTCCAGTGCGACATCGACATTCTGGGAGACGCCTCCCCCAACGCCGAGGTGGAGCTGATCGACGTGACCACCCGGGCCCTGCTGAACATCGGCTTCACCGGCTTCACCGTCAACATCAACGACCGCCGCATCCTCCGGGGGATGCTGGAGAGCATGGGCTTCGCCCCCGAAACCCTGGACTCGGTCTGCATCACCTTCGACAAGATGGACAAGATCGGGGCCGAGGGGGTCCGGGCCGAGCTGACCGAAAAGCAGCTGCCCGCCGGGGCCATCGCCGCCCTGTCCGATTTCATCGCGGCCGGCGAGGTGACGCTGGACGCCGTGGCCGCCCGCTGCGCCGACCCGGCCATCGCCGACGACCTGAAATACGTCCTCTCCACCGCCAATGCCCTGGCCGACGGCCGGTATGCCGTGGCCTACTGCCCCAGTCTGGTCCGCGGTCAGGGCTACTACACCGGCATGGTCTTTGAAGTCACCTGCCCCCAGTTCGCGGGCGCAGTGGCAGGCGGCGGCCGGTACGACAACATGGTGGGCAAATTCATCGGCCAGCAGGTGCCCGCTGTCGGCTTCTCCATCGGCTTCGAGCGGGTCTGCGGCATCCTGCTGGAACAGGGCTACCAGATCCCCGGCGCAAAAGAGAAGCTGGCCCTGCTCTACCAGAAGGGGGACGATTTTGCCGCCGTCCTCCGCCAGGCCGAGGCCCTGCGCGGAACCTATCAGGTGGCCGTCCTCGCCCAGGGTAAAAAGCTGGGCAAGCAGCTGGCCCAGCTGGAAGCCTCCGGCTTTGCGGGGGCCGCTTTCGCGGGCAAAGAGGAGATCAAGCGGTTCAACGAGCGGGCCTGAAGGGCTTTCCCGGGCTAAAGCAGATTGCCCGGATTTGTGTGTTTTTCACAATTTTTTCCGTTTTTATGAATAAGTATTGCCTGTCCGGCGGAGATGTGTTATCTTAGGACCACACAAGTATCCATCCGTTGGGTTTGCATGAGAGATCAAAAATGCAGGGCGTTCCGGCGTGCGGGGGTGTCCTGCGTTTTTGTCGTTTCGCTCCCCGGCAGACCGCATTCGTCCCCGACAGGAGGTAGCATACGCCATGCCGAACTACATTCTTTCGCTGGATCAGGGCACAACCAGCTCCCGGGCCATCCTGTTCGATCAGGACCAGAACACCATCGCCGTCAGCCAGAAGGAATTCACCCAGATCTACCCGAAAGAGGGCTGGGTGGAGCACAACCCGATGGAAATCTGGTCCTCCCAATACGCCGTCATGATGGAAGTGGTGGCCCAGAGCGGCATCCGAGTCCGGGACCTGGCCGCCATCGGCATCACCAACCAGCGTGAAACCACCATCGTCTGGGACAAGGCCACCGGCGCCCCCATCTACAACGCCATCGTCTGGCAGTGCCGCCGGACCGCCGGTCTGGTGGACGAGCTGGTGGCCCGGGGCCTGAGCGATTACATCAAGCAGGTGACCGGCCTTCTGCCGGACGCCTATTTCTCCGCCACCAAGATCCGCTGGATTCTCGATCACGTCGAGGGCGCACAGGAGCGGGCCGACCGGGGGGAGCTGCTGTTCGGCACGGTGGACACCTGGCTGCTCTGGAAGCTGACCGACGGGGCGGTCCATGTCACCGACTATACCAACGCCTCCCGCACCATGCTCTACGACATCCACCGGCTGGACTGGGACGACACCCTGCTCAAGGCCCTGAACATCCCCCGCTGCATGCTGCCCGAGGTCCGATCTTCCAGCGAAATCTACGGCTATACCGAGGTGCTGGGGGTTCAGGTGCCCATCGCGGGGATTGCCGGGGACCAGCAGGCGGCCCTTTTCGGGCAGACCTGTTTTGAGGCCGGAGAGGCCAAGAACACCTACGGCACCGGCTGCTTTTTGCTGATGAACACCGGCGAAAAGCCCTGCATCAGCCGGAACGGTCTGGTCACTACCATCGCCATCGGCCTGAAGGGCCGGGTCCAGTATGCGCTGGAGGGGTCGGTCTTTGTGGGCGGCGCGGTCATCCAGTGGCTGCGGGACGAGATGCGGTTTTTCAACGAGAGCCGGGACGCCGAATATTACGCCCAGAAGGTCAAGGACAACGGCGGGGTCTATCTGGTGCCCGCCTTCACCGGCCTCGGCGCACCCAACTGGGATATGTACGCCCGGGGCTGCATCGTGGGCATCACCCGCGGCACCCGCCGGGAGCATATCATCCGGGCCGCGCAGGAGTCCATCGCCTATCAGGTGGCCGATCTGGTCCGGGCCATGGAACACGACACCGGGCTGGTTCTTTCTTCCCTCAAGGCGGACGGCGGGGCCAGCCGGGACAGCTTCCTGATGCAGTTCCAGGCCGACGTCATGGGCTGCGCGGTCCGCCGCCCGGCCATCCGGGAGACCACCGCCCTCGGCGCGGCCTATCTGGCCGGGCTGGCCGTCGGCGTCTGGAACAGTCTGGACGAGCTGCGCCGCCTCTGGGTCTGCGACATCGTCTATGAGCCGAAAATGGACCCCTCCCGCCGGGAGGACCTGATGGCCCACTGGCACAAGGCGGTCCAGCGGAGCCTGGGCTGGGCCCGGGACCCGGAGCAAGCCTGAAGATTTTTTCTCTCCTCTCTCAAAACGGCGACGCGTCCCCTGGCCAGTGCCAGACAGGACGCGCCGCCGTTGTTTTAGAGCAGTCCCATGAAATAACGTGAAGACTGCCATACACTCAGAACGGGGTCTGGGGCAACAACAGCGACCGCTGCCAGTGGCAGAGGGAGGGAGCTGTTGTTGGCGCCGCGCTCCGGTTTTCGCAAGGGCGCAGCGCGTCCCGCCGCGAAAATCGGCTAAGCGCAAGAGAGCAAA
>JAHLFH010000105.1 GCA_018883885.1 Candidatus Faecalibacterium intestinavium
CGCCCTTTTAATGTTCCCCCGGCCCTGCGGGCCCGCCCCCGTGGGGCTCTAAAAGGAAAGCGGCTGCTTCTCGGTCGGGTGCTGCGAGCCTGTCCCTGCAAGGAACGGAACCATCCGCTGCTGGGTCTGGGCGGGTTAAAAATAAATCCGCCCGCAGGCGGCGTCCCTGTAAAAGCAAAAAGAAACCGGCCCGTGCAGCCCCTTCAAAAAGGCTGTGCGGGCCGGGTTTTTGTCCGGTGCGGGGCTCAGAATTCGTCGCCGTAGATGTGGATATACCGAGGACCGTTCTTGTCGTGGTAGAACAGCAGAAGACCGGTCAGGCCCACCGCCAGCGCGGTGAACAGGGCAAGCAGGGTTTTGAGGGCATTCATCATGAAACAAGAACCTCCTTTGAAATGTCGGCGGAACGATGGATTCCGGCCCCGGCGGCGCGGCAGAGCGCCGGAAGATCGTCTGTGGGTTCTAGTATAGCATATTCGGGGGCGGATGGCAAACGCAAGACCCAAAGAGGCAGAAAAAGGAAACAGAAGGGGCGGTTAGCAGCCCCAAACAGGGAGGAAACGTAAGGTTTTGTTCATTTTTTGTCTGGAAGGACGTTGACTTGAGCGGATGAAATGATAAAATAGGTATGTTAAGCAGCTGCCGGGTCCCCCGTGCGCCTTCACGCAGGAAACGGAGCCCGGCCATCAATCAGAATGGGGGATTGTATAGTCCATGTTGAACAAGCTGAAACGTGCGGCGCTTGGCGCGCATACGCCGCATGACAAAGCAACTGCTGCAAGCAAACCGGTCCCGATGCCTCTGCCCGCGCAGGTACGCATCCTGATGAGCCAGCACATCGGCGCACCGGCCAAGCCCGTGGTCAAGAAGGGGGACGCGGTCTGCGTCGGCACCCTGATCGGCGAAGCAGCCGGCTTTGTCTCCGCCAATATCCACTCCAGCGTTTCGGGCACCGTCTCGGCGGTGGAGCAGTTCCGCCTGGCCAACGGCAAGATGTGCGACGCCGTGGTCATCGACACCGACGGCAAGCAGACGGTGGATTCGTCCGTCCGTCCGCCGGTGGTCACCGACAAGGCCAGCTTCCTGGCGGCGGTCCGCGCCTGCGGCCTGGTGGGCCTGGGCGGCGCCGGGTTCCCGACCGACGTCAAGCTCCAGCCCAAGACCCAGGTGGACACCCTGCTGATCAACGCCTCTGAGTGTGAGGTCTGGCTGACCAGCGACACCCAGGAGATGCTGAATTGCAGCGACGATATCGTCCGGGGCATCCAGGCGGTGCTCCAGTACACCGGCATCCCCAAGTGCATCATCGGCATCGAGAAAAACAAGCCCGAGTGCATCGACCTGATGTGCGCCAAGACCCGGGACCTGGGCAATGTGGAAGTCAAGAGCCTGCCCAGCGTCTACGGCACCGGCGCGGAGCTGATTCTGATCGAAAAGTGCCTGGGCCGCGAAGTGCCCCACGGCGGCCTGCCCGCCGACGCCGGGGCCATCGTCATGAACGTTACCTCGGTCAGCGCTCTGGGCAAATATCTGGCCACCGGCATGCCGGTGGTGGAGCGGACCATCACCCTGGACGGCGACGCCTGCGCCGACCCCAAGAACCTTGTCGTCCCCGTGGGCGCCGCCTATGAGGACATCATCAAGGCCGTGGGCGTCAAGGACGGCGTCACCCTGGGCAAGGTGGTGGCGGGCGGCGCCATGATGGGCCCCGCCGTCGAGAGCCTTTCCTACCCCACCACCAAGACCACCTCGGGCCTGATTCTGCTGAGCGACGAGGCCGCCCGCCCCGCCCCGGCCCAGGCCTGCATCCGCTGCGGCCGCTGCATCGAGTACTGCCCGATGGGCCTGGCCCCGGTGGAGGTCAACGCCGCCTACGCGGCCCGGGACGTTCAGGAGCTGGGCAAGCTGCACGTTGACTACTGCTTCAACTGCGGCTCCTGCACCTTCGTCTGCCCGGCCAAGCGCCCCTGCACCCAGATGATGAGTCTGGCCAAGGCGTATTATCTTGCTGAAATCAAAAAAGGAGGCAATAAGTAATGGAAACGAAGCTTATTGTTTCGGCCTCCCCGCATATCCGGTCGGACGAGAGCACCCAGGACCTGATGGCCAACGTGATCGTCGCCCTGACCCCCTGCGTGGTGGCCTCTGCCATCATCTTCGGCCTGCGGGCCCTGCTGGTGGTGGCCGTGTCGGTCATCGCCTGCGTGGCCTTTGAGTGGCTGTACTGCAAGCTGCTGAAGAAAGCCAGCCCCATCGGCGACCTGTCCGCCGTGGTGACCGGCGTGATTCTGGCGCTGAACGTGCCGGTGAATATGCCTCTGGGCGAGCTGGTGGTCGGCGCTCTGGCCGCCATCATCATCGTCAAGCAGCTGTTCGGCGGCATCGGCATGAACTTTGCCAACCCCGCTCTGGTGGGCCGGATTGTCCTGTTCGTCAGCTTTGCCACCGAGATGAACGCCTGGGTCTTCCCGGACGCCGCGGTGGACCAGCTGTCCAAGGCCACCCCGCTCCAGGTTGCCAACCCCGCCAAGCTCAACCTGCTGGATTTGTTCATGGGCGTCCACGGCGGCGTGCTGGGCGAGACCTGCGCCCTGGCCATCCTGCTGGGCTTTGTCTACCTGGTGGTGACCAAAACCATCAGCCCGGCTGTCCCCCTGACCTATGTGGGCAGCATGTTCGTGTTCTACCTCATCGCCACCGGCAGCGTCCATGAGAGCCTGGCGGCGGTGCTGTCCGGCGGCCTGCTGTTCGGCGCGGTCTTTATGGCAACCGACTATGTCACCAGCCCCTTCACCCTGAAGGGCAAGCTGATTTACGGCCTGGCGCTGGGCGCGGTCACCTTTGCAATCCGCTACTGGGGCAGCTACACCGAGGGCGTGTCCTTCGCGCTGCTGTTCATGAACCTGTGGGTCCCCTTCATCAACGACTGGACCCGTCAGACCCCGTACGGCTATATCAAACCTGCAAAGGAGGCGGCTGGCAAATGAATAAGGCTACATGGGAAAGCACCGCAAAGCCGATCCTCGTGCTGAGCGTCAGCTCGCTGGTGGTCAGCCTGCTGCTGGCCCTGGTCAACAGCGTGACCGCCCCGGCCATCGAGGCGAACCAGAAGGCCACCACCCTGGCGGCCTACGTTGAGGTCATGCCCTCTGTTTCCAGCGCCGCCGACCTGGAAGAAATCACCGATTACACCACCCCCGGCGTCTCGGGCGTGGTGAAGTACACCGACGGCAGCATGGCGGTCAAGGCCGGGGAGTCCGGCTTTGACGGCGGCATCGTGACCGTCATCCTTGGCTTTGATGCAAACGGCACCGTGACCGGCATCTGGGTTGACGCGTCCACCCAGACCAGCGGCATCGGTTCCAACGTGGCAAACGCCGACTATCTGGCCCAGTTCAACGGGATGGACGGCACCCAGAACATCACCGCCGGCGCAGGCTTTGACGCCTATTCCGGCGCGACCTATTCGTCGGATGCCCTCTTTGCCGCCATCAATGACTGCATCAACTGCTACAATGAGCTGGCATAAGGGAGGTTGGTAAGAAATGGCACAAGAAAAAGTATCCAAGGTAAGCATCCTTACCAACGGCATCATCAAAGAGAACCCGGTCCTGCGGCTGATTCTGGGCACCTGCTCCACCCTGGCCGTCACCACCGCGGTTTCCAGCGCGCTGGGCATGGGCGTGGCCTTCACCTTCGTGCTGGTCTGCTCCAACATCATGATCGCCCTGCTGCGGAACGTCATCCCCAACAAGGTGCATCTGCCCTGCTATATCGTCATCATCGCGGGCTTTGTCACCATCGTCCAGATGGTGATGCACGCCTACTTTGAGAGCCTGTACACCGCGCTGGGCGTGTTCCTGCCCCTGATCGTCGTCAACTGCATCATTCTGGGCCGCGCCGAGATGTTCGCCTGCAAGAACACCGTGGTGGACTCCGCGCTGGACGGCGTGGGCATGGGCATCGGCTACACCCTGACCGTCGTGCTGATGGCCACCATCCGGGAGATTCTGGGCAGCGGCAGCTGGCTGGGCTTCCAGATTCTGCCCGAGAGCCTGCCCAAGGTGGGCATCATGACCCAGGCCCCCGGCGCCTTCCTCTGCTTCGGCCTGCTGATGGCCGGATGCATCTGGCTGGAGGAGAAGCTGGACGCACGGATCGAGCGCAAAATCGGCTGCCAGCCCCTGAAGGACCTGCAGGAAGGAGAGGATAAAGAATGATCGTCAAACTCGCTGCCATCTTCTTCAGCATGATCCTCGTCAACAACTACGTGCTGGTGAAGTTCTACGGTATCTGCCCGTTCCTGGGCGTTTCCAAGAAGCTGGATTCCTCCATCGGTATGTCCGGCGCCGTCATCTTCGTCATGCTGATGTCCACCGCCGTCACCTTCCCGATTCAGATCTACGTCCTCGACCCGGCGGACCTTGGCTATTTGCAGACCATCGTCTTCATTCTGGTCATCGCGGTGCTGGTCCAGTTCATCGAGATCTTCCTGAAGAAATATCTGGTTTCCCTGTACAACGCGCTGGGCGTCTACCTGCCCCTGATTACCACCAACTGCTGCGTTCTGGCCGTCACCATCCTGGTGGTGGACGACTACGGCGCAGACGTGGCGGCGCTGGGCTTCGGCATGGCGTATCTGGAAGCGCTGGTCTGTGCGGTGGGCTCGGGCGTCGGCTTCATGCTGGCGATGTGCCTGTTCAGCGGCGTGCGCAAGCGTGTGGAGATCTGCGATGCCCCCGGCCCCTTCAAGGGCCTGCCCATCACCCTGATCGCCGCGGCGATCACCAGCCTGTCCTTCATGGGCTTTGGCGGCATCGTCGAGAATCTGTTTAACGTCACGCTGTAAGGAGGAAACGGAATATGAACATCGTATTGGCTGTTATCCTCTGTACTGTCGTCGGCCTGGTGGGCGCTGTCATCCTGGTGGCTGCCGCCAAGTTCATGGCGGTGGAGGAAGACCCCCGCATTGAGCAGGTGACCGGCTGTCTGGCCGGCGCCAACTGCGGCGGCTGCGGCTACGCGGGCTGCGCCGACTACGCCAAGGCCGTCGTCATGGACGGCGTGCCCTGCGA
>JAHLFH010000106.1 GCA_018883885.1 Candidatus Faecalibacterium intestinavium
GGCGCGGGCGGAAACGCCGCTTGAAAATTTGGACGGCGGCCCCTGCTCCGCTTCGGCTGTATCTGCCGCAGGCAGCGCCTCAGCTGCGCAGCACTTCATCCGCCGCAGGCGGCGCTTCGGCGGTGCTGCCACCCTCCCTTTATCGGAAGCCGGGGCTTCGCCCCAGACCCCGATTGAGGTTGCAGAAACTTGGGCGCTACCGTTTCCCATTCCGGATGTATCACGCTATTTTATGGAATTGCTCCAAACAAAAACGCGCAGCTGCGGCAGCTGCGCGTTTTTGTTTTCGGTGGATTGTTACCGGATCGAGGTGCGGACCAGCGCCCGCTTGAGCCGGGCCTGCGCCATCTCGTACTCGTGGCGGTCGAGGTTTTTCCGGCGGAGAATCTCCTCGGCCCGGCGTTTGGAGGCCTCGGCCCGGGCCTGGTCGATTTCTTCCGCCCACTCCCAGGTTGTGGCCACCAGACGGACCTCCCCGTTCATGACGGTGAGCATCCCGCCCATGCAGGCCGCGCGGCGGCGCTGGCCCTCTGCGTCCACCAGATGGGCCTCGCCCATCCCCAGAGCGGTGCAGTAGTCACAGTGGCGGGCCAGAATGCAGACGTCGCCCGCAATGGTGCGGCAGACCACCCGCTCGGCCTGACCGTCAAAGATGCAGCCGTCCGGCGTGACCACCTGCAGATGAAAGGTTGTCATGGCTTACCCCTTCTTTGCTTTGGCGAAGACGTCGTCGATGGTGCCCGCGAACAGGAACGCGCTCTCGGGCAGCTCGTCGCACTCGCCGTTCAGGATCATCTTGAAGCCCCGGATGGTCTCCTTGAGGGGGACGTACTGGCCGGGCATACCGGTGAACTGCTCCGCGACGTGGAAGCTCTGGGAGAGGAAGCGCTGAATCTTCCGGGCGCGGCCCACGGTCAGCTTGTCCTCCTCGCTCAGCTCGTCCATGCCCATGATGGCGATGATGTCCTGCAATTCCTTGTACCGCTGGAGCACCTGCTGGACGGCGCGGGCCACCTGATAATGCTCCTGGCCCACCACTTCGGGGCTGAGGATGCGGCTGGTGGAGTCCAGCGGATCGACCGCCGGGTAGATGCCCTGGGAGGCGATGTCACGGCTCAGGACGGTGGTGGCGTCCAGATGGGTGAAGGTGGTGGCGGGGGCCGGGTCGGTCAGGTCGTCCGCCGGGACGTAGACCGCCTGCACCGAGGTGATGGACCCCTTGTGGGTGGAGGTGATCCGCTCCTGCAAAGCGCCCATCTCGGTGGCCAGCGTGGGCTGGTAGCCGACGGCGGAGGGCATCCGGCCCAGCAGGGCCGACACCTCGGAGCCCGCCTGGGTAAAGCGGAAGATGTTGTCGATGAACAGCAGCACGTCCTGATTCTTGACGTCCCGGAAATATTCGGCCATGGTCAGGCCGGACAGGGCCACCCGCATACGGGCTCCCGGCGGCTCGTTCATCTGGCCGTAGACCAGGGCGGTCTTGTTGATGACGCCGCTCTCGGTCATTTCGCCGTAGAGGTCGTTGCCCTCGCGGGTGCGCTCGCCGACGCCGGTAAAGACCGAGTAACCGTTGTGCTCGGTGGCGATGTTGTAGATCAGCTCCTGAATCAGGACCGTCTTTCCGACGCCGGCGCCGCCGAACAGGCCGATCTTGCCGCCCTTGGCGTAGGGGCAGATCAGGTCGACGACCTTGATGCCGGTCTCCAGAATTTCGGTGGTGGATTCCTGCTCCTCAAAGCTGGGGGCGGGGCGGTGGATGGGCCACCAGGCCTCGGGGGTGGGGGCGGGTTTGTTGTCCACCGGTTCGCCCAGCAGGTTGAACACCCGGCCCAGGCACTGGTCGCCCACCGGCACCCGGATGGATGCGCCGGTGTCTGCGGCGGGGGTTCCCCGGACCAGACCGTCGGTGCTGCTCATGGCGATGCAGCGGGCCACGTTGTCGCCCGTGTGCTGGGCCACCTCCACCACCAGCTTCTGGCCGTGGTTGTCGATCTCGATGGCGTTCAGCAGCTCGGGCAGGTGGCCCTCCTCAAACTGAATGTCCAGCACCGGGCCGACAACCTGAATCACCCTGCCGATGTTTTTCTCGGACATAGGCTACACTCCTTACGTTTTTGTTTCGTTTCATCGTTCCGGCCCGCAGCGCGCGCCGGGAGCGGCAGACCGCTCAGTGTTCCGCGCCGGCCACGATCTCGGTGATCTCCTGCGTGATGGCGGCCTGACGGGCGCGGTTATAGTAGAGATTCAGCTGCTCGATCATCTCGGCCGCGTTCTTGCTGGCGGCGTCCATGGCCGTGCGGCGGGCGGCCAGCTCGCTGGCCAGACTCTCGCACAGGGCGCTGTACAGCAGGCCCGCGATGTATTCCGGGATTGCGGCGTCAAAGACTTCCTCGCAGCTGGGTTCATACTGGATCAGGCTGCGGCGGGCGGATTTCTCCGCCTCGGGCAGGGCCATGGGCAGCACGTCCAGCACCTGGGCGGTCTGGGTCAGCATCGAGGCAAAGCGGGTATAGCAGATCTTCACCGCGTCGAACTCCCCCCGCAGGAAGGCGGCAGAGACCGCCCGCGCCGCCTGAAAGCAGTCGCCCACCGAGAGATCGGCGGCCCGGGTGTATTCGTCGGTAAAGAGGGCCGCGCCCCGGCGCTGGAAGTATTCCACCGTCCGCTTGCCGATGGGCAGCACCGTCACTTCGCCGGGCTGGGCTTCCGCCAGCTTGAAGATGTTGGAATTGTACCCGCCGGCCAGCCCCCGGTCGCCCGCGATGACGACGAGCAGCGTCCGCCGGACCTCCCGCTTTTGCAGGTAGGGGCTGCGCAATTCAATGTCTGCCGCCGCAATGTCGGTCAGAGCGCCGTAGAGCACCTCGAAGTAGGGGCGGCTGCGCTCCACCCGCTCCTTGGCGCGGCGCATCTTGGAGGAGGCCACCAGCTCCATCGCCTTGGTGATCTGCATGGTACTCTCTACGCTCTTGATGCGCAGCTTGATGTCTTTCATCGAGCCTGCCATGCCAAAACCTCCCTCCTGTTAATGGCTGTGAACAAAGTCCCGGGTATACCGGTCCAGGGCGTCCTTGAGCTTTTCCTCGTCCTCGCCCTTGAAGTCGCCGGTGGTCCGGATGACCTCCATGACGGCGGCGGCCCCGGCGTCGGCGTCCGCGAACTCATACAGCCCCTTCTCGTATTCGGGCACCTTGGCCACGGCCACGTCGGCCAGATAGCCGTGGACCGTCGCGTAGAGGATGGCCACCTGCTTTTCCACCGGGACCGGGGCGCTGCGGCCCTGCTTGAGGACCGCCACAATCCGCTCGCCCTGGGCCAGACGCGCCTTGGTGTCGGCGTCCAGATCGGAGCCGAACTGGGCGAAGGACTGCAATTCCCGGTACTGGGAATAAATCAGCTTGAGGGTGCCCGCCACCTTCTTCATGGCCTTGATCTGGGCGTTGCCGCCGACGCGGGACACCGAGATGCCCGGGTTGACGGCGGGCATGACGCCCGAGTGGAACAGCTCGGTCTCGAGGAAGATCTGGCCGTCGGTGATGGAGATGACGTTGGTGGGGATATAGGCCGACACGTCGCCGGCCTGGGTCTCGATGATGGGCAGGGCCGTCAGGCTGCCGCCGCCCTTTTCATCCGAGAGCTTGGCCGCCCGTTCCAGCAGACGGGAGTGCAGATAGAACACGTCGCCGGGGTAGGCTTCCCGTCCCGGCGGGCGGCGGATCAGCAGGGACAGGGCACGGTAGGCCACCGCGTGCTTGGACAGGTCGTCGTAGATCATCAGGACGTGCTTGCCCTGGCTCATGAAATATTCGCCCATCGCGCAGCCGGAATAGGGCGCGATGTATTGCAGCGGCGCCAGCTCGGAGGCCGTGGCCGAAACGACGATGGTGTAGGCCATCGCCCCCGCCTCGGACAGCTCCTGCACAAAGTTCGCCACCGTCGACCGTTTCTGGCCGATGGCGACGTAAATGCACAGGACGTCCTTGCCCTTCTGGTTGATGATGGTATCGGTGGCAATGGTGGTCTTGCCGGTCTGGCGGTCGCCGATGATCAGCTCGCGCTGGCCCCGGCCGATGGGGATCATCGAGTCGATGGCCTTGATGCCGGTCTGAAGGGGCTGCTTGACCGGCTGGCGGTCAATGATGCCGGGGGCCGGGCTTTCGATGGGCCGGTATTCCTTGGCTTCAATGGGGCCCGCGCCGTCGATGGGCTGGCCCAGGGCGTTGACCACCCGGCCAATCATCCCTTCGCCCACCGGGACGGAGACGACCCGGCCGGTGCGTTTGACCACGCCGCCCTCTTTGATGCCCGCGTCCGAACCCAGCAGGACGATGGAGACCGAGTTTTCCTCCAGGTTCTGGGCCATGCCGTATTCGCCGTTCTCGAACTGGAGCAGTTCGCCCGCCATGCAGGCGTCCAGCCCGCTGGCCCGGGCGATGCCGTCGCCCACCATGATGACCGTGCCCGTCTCGCTCTGCTCGATCACCGTCTCGTAGTGCTTGATCTGGGCGCGGATGATTTTAGAGATTTGCTCTGGTTTCAGTTGCATCTTTCTGTCTTCACCACTCAATTCTTTCTTTTTTCGGGTGGAAGGTTTTTCCGCCCCGGCTCACAGGGTCGCCGAGGCGATGCTGCGGCGCAGGGCAGCCAGACGGTTCTTCACCGTGCCGTCCAGCTGCACGCCGTCCATATCCAGCCGGATGCCGCCCAGGACCGCCGGGTCCACCCGGACCTTCAGGTCCACCTTCTTGCCGGTGACCTCCTCCAGCCGGGCGTGGAGCCGGGCGGTCTGGTCTTTGGTCAGGGCCACAGCCGAGACGGCGGTGGCCTCCAGGATGCCGTGGGCCTTGTTGTACTCCACCCGGTAGGCCCGGGCGCAGCCGCTCAGCTCCCGCAGAAGCCCCTCGTCGCAGAGCAGCTTCACGAAGTTGAGCAGAAAGGGGTGGACCTGGCCCCGGAACGCCTCGTCCAGCAGCCCGGCCCGCTCCTTTTTGGGCAGGCTGGGGGTGCTGAGCAGCTTGAGGTAGGCGGGGTCCTGCCCCACCAGGGCGGTCACAGCCTCCAGTTCTTCCAGGATGGGGGTGTCCTGCCCCTCGGAGGCGGCCAGCGCATAGAGGCTGCCGCCGTAGAGTCTCGCGGTCTCGGTCATGATGCCTCACCCACGTTCTGAATGAATTCGTCGATCAGCGCCTTGTGGTCGGCTTCCTTGATCTCGCGCTCCACCACTTTGGAGGCGATTTCCATCGCCATCCCGCCGATCTCGTCCTTGATCTCGTTGACGGCCTTCTTCTTCTCCTGGGCGATATCCGCCTCGGCCTTCTGCTTCATGGCCGCGATCTGGGCGCGGGTCTCCCCCAGCATCTCCTCGGTGCGGGCGGCGGCGGTCTTCTGGGCGGTGGCCACGATCTGGTTGGCCCGCTCCCGGGCTGCCGCCATGTCCTGCTCGTACTCGGCCTTCATGGCCGCAGCCTCGCTCCGGAGCTTCTCCGCGTCCGCGATCTCGCTGTCGGCCCGGGCTTTCCGCTCGGCCAGCACCTTATGCACCGGGTTCAGCAGCAGCTTTTTGAACAGAAGCAGCTGGATGAACAGGTTGCAGATCTGCGCCAGGAAGGTCCAGCCGTCCAGGGTGATCAGTGCCTGATAAATCTGCATAGTGCGTCTCCCTCCTTTGTTCCGGCCCCCGCGGGGGCCCGTCTTGTTTCAGGGCGCTTACTGCAGATAGTTCATGAACATGCCGGGCGCCAGGAAGATGAGCAGCAGGCCGGTGACGAAGCCGTAAATACCGGTGGTCTCGGCCAGCGCGACGCCCAGAATCAGGGTGCTGGTGACGTCGCCCTTGCTCTCGGGCTGACGGCTGACGGCTTCCACGGCGGCGGCGGCGGCGTTGCCTTCGCCGATGCCGGGGCCGATGCCGGCGATCAGTGCGCAGCCTGCGCCGATGCCGCAGCCAGCCAGAGCGATACCACGGGCCAGAAATTGAAAGTCAGTCATAATGGTTGTCCTCCTAAAAGTTGTTGTTCGTGTTCAAACGCTGGGACGGGGCGGGTCAGTCCTCCCCGGCAGCCTGCTTGATAAAGATGGTGGTCAGGGTGCAGAAGATAAACGCCTGAATGCAGCCGCCGAACCAGTCGAAGTACAGGCCGGTGAGGGCCGGCAGGCCGATCTGGAACAGCTGGATCTGGCTCAGGAAGCCGGGCAGCCAGCCGAACACCACATGGCTCAGGCTGGCCAGACACCAGTACAGCAGGGACGAGATGACCGTGCCGGACAGGATGTTGCCGAAGTGACGGCAGGCCATGCTGACCGGGGTGGCCAGCTCCGAGATGACGTTGATGGGCGCCATCAGGAAGATGGGATCAAGGTAGCCCTTGAGGTAGCTTTTCAGGCCGCTGGCCTTCAGCTTGTGGTAGGTGATGAGGATAAAGACCACCACCGCCCAGGCAAGCTCGGTGTTCAGGTCCGCCGTGGGGCTCCAGAAGCCGATGACGCTGATGAGGTTGCAGAAGACGCTCAGGGCAAAGATGGCCCCCACCAGCGGGATATACTGGTCAAATTTGGGGCCCATGTTGTCCCGGACGAACTGGTCCAGCCGCATGACGATGAATTCGGCGGCGGCCTGCCGCTTGGAGATATTCTCCAGGCTCAGATTCCGCCCCAGCCAGAACGCCAGGCCCGACAGAAGGGCCATGACGATCCAGGTCACCACCAGGGTCTGGGTGATCTTCAGATCTCCCAGAACCGGGATGTCGGTGTGGATGGTAAACAGGATCTTCGCGCCGTTCAGTTCCATGGTTCAGTTTCACCTCCTTCGTCCCGGGGTGCGCCGTCGGAGGGGGGCGGGTCGTCCTCGACGCTGACCTCCTCCGTATGGGGCGCAGCCGGTTTGTATCTGCCTGTGATCTGCAAGTAATAGATGGTCACACGGGGGAACAGCAGCGGCGCCGCCCCCGCCAGAGCCTGAAAACAGGGCGCCGCGATGGCGATGATGACCCACAGGCCCTGCACCAGCATCCGGGCGTTGTACGAGAGCTTGAGCCGCATCTTCCGCCGCCCCTCGTCCGGCTCGTCCAGCGCCTTCTGGACCATGACGCAGATGCCGTAAAAGTTGCCGACGGCCACCGCGCTGCCCACAAGGCCCCCCAGAATGACCGTGGAGTCAAAGGGGGCCAGATTCACCAGATGGAGCGCCGCAAACAGCGCCCACATGGCCGCGGTGCAAAGGGCGGTGCCCCCCGCGATGCGGAGCAGTTCTTTCTTTGCTTCAGGTTGCAGTTTCATCGAAAAAAGCCTCCGTTTTACTGGTGGTTGTTGAAGCCCGTCCGGGACCCGGGGGTCCCTTTCCGGGCGCGGCGGATCATCCGGCGGGAAAAGGCCGCGAAGCTCTGGGCCCCGCTGCCAAGCCCCAGCACCACCGCCGGGATGTAAAGCCACTCCGGCCAGCCCCAGCGGGCCACCGCCCACCAGCAGCCGCCCAGACACAGCAGGGGCGGCATCATGATGCTCAGGCCCAGCTGGGTCAGCCAGACCAGGTCCTCCAGCGCTTTGTAGATTTCCTTCAAAGGGGCTGCCTCCCTCCCGCGCGGCCCGTCCCGGGCTTCAGCGTCTGTACTGCTAGTATAAATAGTATAAACCAAACCGGCCCGCTGTTCAATAAAAAGAGGCACTTCCTTCCCAAAAATTTTAAGATATTTTCTCCCTCTTTTCCCCCTGTCCGCCCCCGCACGCAAAAAGGGGCTGTTGCAAAATGAAATTGCGATTTAACGATAAAAACCGCAATTTCAACCCCGAAAAATTTTTGATTTCCTGAATATCTGAAAAATACAAAAAATAATCCGCCGTTTCAAGCTGCCAAAATCAGCAAGGAACGGCGGATTTTTGTCGTTATTCAGTTTGTTTTTGAATCGGAGTTATT
>JAHLFH010000107.1 GCA_018883885.1 Candidatus Faecalibacterium intestinavium
GTAAGGTCTCGTGGGCTCGGAGATGTGTATAAGAGACAGGCTGGAAACAGACCCCGCAGCCGCCGCCCATCTGGACGTCATGACCGACGAGCGCCGCCCCCTGACCCCCTCTCTCCTGCCCTACGGGGTGAAGAAGGCCCTCTCCGCCGCTTGGGAGAGCGGGGGCTGGACCGGCGACGACCAGTCTGCCGCCTGCTCCACGTTGGGCGCGGCCCCGGCCTCGGCGCTGGAAGCCCTGGCCCTCCGGGTCCAGCAGCTGGAGGAAAACGGCCCCGCTTCCTCCCCGACGGCGTCCAGCGTGCCGGTGGGGTCCATCTTCTATTTTGCGGGGGGCGCGGTCCCCGAGGGATACCTGCTCTGCGACGGCTCCCTGGTCAACCGGAAAACCTATTCCGCCCTCTTTGCGGTCATCGGCACCACCTACGGGGCGGGCAACGCCTCCACCACCTTCGCCCTGCCCAATCTGATGGAGCGGGTGGCCTGGGGCGCTGCCGAGGCCGGCACAGAACTGGAATCGGGCCTGCCCAACATCACCGGCCAGGTCTATTCCCTCTATACCATGATGCCCTGGGACAGCGGCGCGTTCACCAACTACAACGTCCTCTCCTCCTATTACCCGGGCTTCGAGGGGGAGTACACCAGCAGCGCCTTCAACGAGAAGGTGGTCAGCTTCATCGAGCACAATTTCCGGGCGGCTTCCTCCAACCCCATCTATGGCCGCACCGAGCACGTCCAGCCCCCCGCCCTGACCCTGCTGCCCTGCATCAAATATTGAGCGGACACCCTTTCAGGCTAAATTCAGACGTCCCGGCCCCTGTTCTCCGCAGGGGGCGGGACGTTTTTGTTTGGGGGCCGCTCCCTTCCGGCTCCCCCCCGGACGCAAAAACACCCCGTCTCCCGGGCGGCGTCTGCCGCCCGAAAGAGGGGGTGTCGTCCCGCTGGTCAGAGGCCAGCCGGGTTTATGATTTTGTTGGAGTCCGCCTCCCCGAAAACGGGCCGTTCTGCCCTTTTCCGGACGCAGCTCTCAGGCGTTACCGCCTTAATACTTCCACTTTCCGTCCGGATCATCCGCAGAGATGGAGAGATCCATGGAGGAATCCATCGGGGCCGGGGCCGGGGCCGCCGCAGCCATTGCGGGCACAGCGGAGACCGGCTCGTCCTTCCAGCCTTCGTCCAGATGGAACAGGGCCACCTGCTGATGCATCACGTTGGCCTGGCCGGACAGCTCCTCGCTGGCCGCCGCGCTTTCCTCCGCCGTGGCCGAGTTGGTCTGGACCACCTCGGAGATCTGGTCCACGCCCTTGGCGATATCGGCCAGCTCGCCGGCCTGCTCGTGGTAGGCGTTCACCACGTTCTCGATGGTAATCACCACCTGACGGGACTTCTCCGCCACAAGGGCCAGAGAGTCCGCCGTCAGCTTGGTCAGCTCCTCGCCGTTCTGCACGGCGTGGACGGAGTTCTCGATCAGCTCGTTGGTCTTCTGAGCGGCCTCGGCGCTCTTGCCTGCCAGGCTGCGCACTTCGTCCGCCACAACCGCAAAGCCCTTGCCGGCGCTGCCCGCCCGGGCCGCCTCGACGGCGGCGTTGAGGGCCAGAATGTTGGTCTGGAAGGCGATGTCGTCGATGGTCTTGATGATGCTGCGGATGGCGGTGGACTGAACGCTGATGTCGTCCATGGCGGTCCGCATCTGGGCCATCTGGTCGTTGCTGCGGTCGATCTCGACCTTGATCTCCTCCAGCGTCTTCCGGGCTTCCATGGCCGTATCGGCCTCGGCGGTGGCCTGCGCGGACAGGTGCTGCACCATGGAGGACAGCTCCTCGACAGAGGCGGCCTGCTCGGTCGCGCCCTGAGCCATGGCCTGTGCGCCGCTGGCGATCTGCTCTGCGCCGGCGTTGACCTGGTCAGCCGACTGGGAGATGGAGGAAATAATCTCGGTCAGGGTGCTGCGGATGCTCAGCATGGCCTCCTTGACCTTGGCAAACTCGCCCACATAGTCCTGCTGGAGGGTAAAGGCCAGGTTGCCTCTGCCAATCTGGTGCATCACGTCGGCGACCTCGTCGATGTAGAGGATATACTTCTTCAGTCGCTCCACAATGCGGGCGGTGTTGCTGCTCAGCAGGGCGACCTCGTCCCGGCCATGGACCACCACATTGACGTCCAGCTCGCCGTTGGCCAGCCGGTCCACCACCACTTCCAGCTCCTTGAGGGGCCGGGTGATGGACAGGGCGATAAAGACGCAGATGAGGGTCAGCAGAACGCCCAGAATCACCATGCCGATGATCAGGATGCGCAGCAGGGCCGAGGTGTGGGAGGTGAACTCACTCACCGGCATGACGCCCACAACCACGAAGCCCGGGGTCTCCGCCAGAGCGGTGCTGCCGTAGTACTCGTTGCCGCCCCGGGTGTAGAGCATGGCCTCGGAGTCTTCATCGTTGAGGATGCACTTGAGGATATTTTCGGAGTAGTTTGCATCCGACGCGTTGACGCCCATGGCGCTGCTGTCCGGATGATAGATGATGGTATGGTTGAAGTCGTAGAGGGTGATATAGCCGCTCTGGCCCACGGTGATCTGCGACAGCAGCTTGCTCAGGTAGGTGATGTTGATGTCCACGCCCACAATGCCCTGAATCGAGCCGTTGGCGTACACCGGGCTGGCCACCGTGACGGTTTGTGCGTTCCCGTTGGCGTTCAGATAGGTCTCGCTGGTGATGGTGTCCTGCTGTTCCATCACCCGCTGATACCAGTTCCGGGAGGAAAAGTCGATCTCGCCGGAACGGAAGAAGACGCCGTCGCTCTGGAGCAGCTCGCCCGTGGTGAGGTTTGCAACCCAGACGCAGTCCACATTGTCCGCGTTGTCCGAGCGGATCATCTGAAGGGTCTCGTAAAGGCTGCCGTACAGGCTGTTCCCTGCGATGCCGCCCTCGGCCGACGCAGTGGTGGTGTCCCGCACAATCTGGGTAGCGGCCAGACAGTCGGCGATGCCGTAGTATATATCAAAGAAAGAGTCCACCTCGCTGGCCGCCCGCGCAGCCTCCGCATCCAGCTCAGCGCTCATGACCGTGTTCACGGTCTGGCTGCTCTGCATTGCCAGGAAGATGCTGATGATGACCAGCAGGATGCCCTCAGGGACCAGAATCCCCAGCAGCAGCTTGGGTGCAATGCCGAACTGCACCCGCTTTGCTCCTGCAGCGGGCTGTTTTTCCTTTTTTTTCATAACGATTCCTCCGTCTTGTAGGCACAGCGTGCCTTTCTCTCCCGGGGCTTCAGCAGCCGTCCCGGATGAATCCCGCGTTCTTGCGGCGGAACGCGCCTCTTTGGTTGACTTGTTTCTTATTATAAACATTATGACAAAATTTGACAAGGGTATTTCCTGCCGAATTCCGGCGGACCTTTTGGCCGAATCGAGGCTCGAAGGGCTTTACAGCACCTTTTCCAGCGTTTCCTGCTCCGAACGGATCATCTCATAGATCTCGACGGTGATGACGGCGCCCGCCTCTTTTTTCAGGGCGTGGAGCATCCGCTCCACCCGGTCGGCGCAGCCGCGGTAATAGTGGAGGTAATGGCGGACCCGCATGGCCGCCCGGGTCAGCTGTGCGCTCAGAGGCATATCCGACGCAGCCGACTGAGGGGGATAGCCGGTGCCGTCCGCGTTTTTGTGGTGCCACAGCGCGATCTCCGCCGCACAGTGCAGCAGAGGGCTGCGGTCATCCTTCAAAAGCTCGTACCCCAGCTGAACGTGCCGGTAATACTCGGACAGGTTCTGCCCGGGGCCGTAAAATCCATCTTTTCCGGCAGCTTGCAGAAAAAGGACAGAAGAAGTTCTTCGTTGCCCATAAACCGCTCCAGCGCATCCTGCGTATTGACGCCCAGGCGGTTCAGCTGCCCGAACAGGTTTTGCTGATTCATGGTTTCCGGGGTCCCTTCTGTTTAAATTGGTTCAGGACAAAGCAGCGGCTTTGCAGCTCATTTCTGCTCGTCGTCTTTCTGCCCGGAGGACATCTGGGTCAGTTCATTCCAGATCCGGTTCACCTCGTACATGCAGCTGAAATACAGGCTGGTCAGGAGGTTGGTGGGGATCTCCAGTTCCCCGGCCAGATGGTCGATCCGGCCCCAGTCCGCCCGCTCGTAGGACAGCGCCAGATCATACAGCAGCCCGCACCGGCCCTTGCGGCAGAGCAGCGCGTCCCGCACTTCGTCCCGCACGGGAATCTGCTGGAGGATCTCCTCCATGGGGGCGTCCACCAGACAGTTGAGGGTGGAGAGCATTCCCATCAGGTAGGCCTCGGGCTTGGAAATGGGCATCTCTTTGGCATAGTCCATCAGGCTGCTGCACAGGTTGGCCCGCATGAAGGACAGCCGCATGAATTCTTCGGCGCTGGCGTCTATGGGGTTTTCCGCGTTGCTGGCGCTGAGCAGATACACCCACTGTTTGAGGTCCTTGAGGCCCACGATCATGATGGCCTGCCGGACCGAGGTGATTTTGGTGCGGAGGGAGAAATACCGGGAATTGGCGATCTTCAGCAGGCCGAAGGTCAGGCTGGCGTCCACCGAGATGATCTGCTCGATCTTCTCCACGTCCGGCTCATCCTCCAGCACAGCCACCATCAGGCGGAAGAAGTTGCTTTGCAGATAGCCGCTGTTGTGGGTTTTCTGCATCATCTTTTCCGCCACAAAAGCGCCCTCCATGGCGTCCACCTTCAGCTTGAGGGCCTGCTGATACAGCGCATCGGTGTCGATGCCCACCGCCACGCAGAGCTTGTTCATGCTGTGGGCGATCTCGATGATATTTTTCAGGGTCATCTCCGGCGTATCCGCAAAGTTCAGCTTGATGTAGTCGATGCTGTCCAGCAGCGCCAGATACCGGGGCAGGAACTGGAACTCGTTGACCGCGATCTTGTACCCTTCCTTGGAATACTGGTTGATCATGTGCATGGCCAGCGGGTGGATCAGGACGCTGTCGTCGATCTGGATCACCAGCTCATCCTTGTTGAACAGCCGGGGTGTCTTTTTCATCAGCAGGGTGGTGGTGAAGGTCATGAAATTCAGGTTGCCCCGCAGCAGCTTTTCGGTATTCAGGGTCAGGAAATTGTAGATGGTATCCGCCGCCGCAAAATCATTGGCCTGCTCTGCGGCATCGCCGCCGAAGGCCTGATTTTCGCCGTGATACAAAATCTCATAGCCCAGAATATGGTTTTCCATATCCTTGATGGGCTGGCGGACGATATACTTGCTGCTCATAGATCATCGACCTCCTTGCTGCTTCCTCTGCTTTTGCTCCAGCAGGCCGTCCAGGACCTCGATCAGATGGCCGATCTCCGGCTTGCTGAGCTGTTCATCGGCGCCCACTTCCTTGCCTTTCACCCGCATTTCCTCCGAAATCAGGGACGAGAAAATCACCACCGGGATGTCGCGGAAGCGGGTTGCGTGCTTGATGAGCTTGGTCAGGTGGTGGCCGTCCATCTCCGGCATTTCCAGATCGGTGATGATGAGGGCCACATGGCTGTCCAGGTCCTCCACATCCCGCAGGTTTTCCAGCGCCTCCCACAGCTCCCGGCCGTTGGGGAATATCTTCACATTCTCATAGCCGGCCCGGGTCAGCGCCGCCTGAATCATCTTGCTCAGAAGGATGGAGTCCTCCGCCACCCAGATGGGGCTGTCCACCCGGCTGCGCTGGCCCATGGCGTCCACCTCGCTGAGCTGGATGCTGGTCTGGGGGGCAATCTCGGCCAGAATCTTCTCAAAGTCCAGGATGCTGACCAGCTTGCCGTCGCACTGGGCGATGCCGGTGGTCACGCCGTCCGTCCCGCCGGAGATGGTGTTGTCCGGCTTGTGGATGTCCTGCCAGGAGATTCGGCTGATGCCCACCACGCTGTGAACCCGGAAGGCCACATACATCTTGTTGAAGTTGGTGATGATAAACAGGTCCTTGGAACCCTTGGGGCATTCCTGGCCGGTCAGGTATTTGGGAAGGTCCACAACGGTGATGACGATGTCGCGGGGCTTGAAAATTCCCTCCACCGCCGGGTGTACGTGGGGCATCGGCTTGACTGTGTCGGAGAGCATGATCTCCCGCACCTTTGCAACGTTGATCCCGAAAAGATTATCGTTGATGGTAAACTCCATGATCTCAATTTCATTGGTGCCGCTCTCCAGCAAAATTCCATCTTTCGTTTTATTTACCATACTTAACCCCTGCTTTCTGTCGTCTTCCTTCCTCAGGAATCATTTTAAAGTACCAGTTCCGGTTTTCCGAAACTCCGCACCACGGCCTGCCCGTTCTGGGCGTCGAAGAGCAGCGTCCGGGCGACGTTCCCGCCCACGTCTTCCCGCAGCAGGCGGATGCCCTCCTTGCGCAGGACCAGATGGGCGCTTTCGATGTTCCGCTGGCCGATGTTGCCCAGGTTTCCGCTGCCGGGGACGTCGAACATTTTGGCCCCGCCGGCGATCTTGGCCACGATCTGGCTGCGCATCGCGCCCTGTTCTTCCATTTTCCGGAGCGTCTCCCGGATTCCTGTATCCGCATATTTGAGGGGGTTCTTCCGGTTGGTTTCCATATTGAGCGGCAGCATGATGTGAACCAGCGCCGCCAGCCGGATCCGGGGCTCATACAGGCAAACCCCGATGCAGGACCCCAGGGCGTATGTAATGAGCGCCCCGTCTCCGCGGGCCATTTTCATGTCCGCGATCCCAACCACAAACCGCTTATCCATCCAAAACACCCAACTTTTTCAACAGGAAGTTCAGGGAGCGGATATCGGGTGAGAGCAGCAGCCGACAGGGCACCTGCCGCCCTTCGCAGATAAAATCCGCCCCGACGGTCATAATGTAATCCGACTGGCCGCCGAACACAGCCATGGGCACAGTAAGGATCGCCCCCTGCATATCCACCGCGAAGGCGGGGACGGTCAGCCGGGTGGAAATGTCCGCCAGACCGCACAGGGCGTTGATGAAGGTGGAGATCATGATGTTGCCCACTTCCACCAGGGCCGAGCGGTCCAGCTCGGTCAGCTCCTCGTAGCAGGTGACGGTCCGGTCCACCATGTGCTTGAGCACCATATTGACAAACTCCATCTGCTGGACCGAGAGCATGATCCCGTTGAGTTCGCCGGACATATTCACCAGCACCCCGGCGGTGATGACTTCCGGCCCGCCGATCCAGTCGATGGCCTCGTTGTACCCCATGATCCGGACCTCCGGAATGGTGATCCGGACTTCCTTGCCCAGCATGCTGGACAGCGCTGTGGCAGCGTTTCCGGTTCCGATGCTGCCGATCTCCCGAATGGCGTCCAGCTCCAGGCCATTCAGTTCCTCATATGTTTTCACAGCCATCCTCCCTCTCAGACATTCGCCAGATTATTGACGGTGGTTTCCACCTCGTCCGCCGTCGTCACCATTTTCAGCGCGTAGCTGTACGCCCGCTGGGCCTCGATGACGCCGACCATCTCGGTGGCAAGGTCTGCATTGGAGCTTTCCAGATAGCCCCGCATCAGCTTTGTATCGGTCCGCACGACGGCGCCGTTTTTGTCGTTTGCCGCAAAACGGTTGCTGCCGACCCGCTCCAGGCCGTCCTGGTACTGGATGGCGAACACGCCCACCGGAAGCTCGGCGGAGGAGTCCGTCACCTCAATGGGGCAGCCGTCGGTGCCCAGCACCAGCCGCCCCTCGCCGTCGGTGAGGTAGTAGCGCTCGGTGGGCTGCGGCTGTTCAAGCAGGATGGTTCCGGCGGGCAGGGTCGTGTTCTCGTTCAGGATGGTGTTCTCCGGCAGGGTGGTTCCGTCCGGCAGGATTGCGCCATAGGGCACAAGCGTCCCGGCCTCCACGACGGTATCCTCCGGCAGGACGATTCCCTCCGGCTGGGCTTCCTCCTGCGCCGTCAGCCCCTGAAGGACCGCCGGGACCTCAAACTCCAGCGGCTCCAGAAAGGCCGCCTTGGTGAAGGAGCCGTCCCGGGAATAGGTCAGCTCCCCGGTGGTGGGGTCGTAGAGGGCGAAGAACCCGTTCCCCGTGATGGTGTAATCCAGTTCCCGGCCCGTCTGCTCCGGCGCTCCCACCGAGACGTCGGTCCCGGTGAGGGTCATGAGGGTGCCGGTGCCTCTGGGCAGCTGGTCGCCCGCGCCGTCCATCATCCCGTACATCAGGGACTGAAAGGCGGGCACCTGGGCTCTGTAACCGTAGGTGTTGATATTGGCAATGTTGTTGCCGCGGACATTTTGATGCTGCATCTGCTGCTGCGCACCCACCGCACCGGTGTAAAATGCCTGGATCATTGAATATCACAATCCTTTCTCAGAGTCTGCCCAATTCCGTTGTGGCCTTGGTCAGCAGGGAATCATAGAGCTTGAGGACCTGTGCGCCCCCCTGGAGCGCCCGCTGGGCCGTCATCATCTGGGTCATCTCCCGGAGCATATCCACGTTGGATTCCTCGGTGTAACCCCACAGCAGGGCCGGGGCCTGCGCCGCCTGGGCCCCCTGGCCCTGAAACAGCCCGTCCTCGCCGAGGGTCAGCTGTTCGTTGTCCGCAAAAGTATACACGGCCAGCTGGCCCAGATACTCGCCTCCCTGGCCGGTGACGGTGTCATATTCGCTGAAGATCCGGCCGCTGGCGTCGGCCCGGACCTGATCGGTGGTGAGGGTGATGGGCTGGCCGTCCACCCCCAGCACCAGCCCCTGGCCCTTGAGGCACAGGCGGCCCTGCTCGTCCAGAGAAAAGCTGCCGTTCCGGGTGTACTCCACCCCGCCGCCGGTCTGGACGGCGAAGAAGCCGTCCCCCTGAATGGCGAAATCCAGCGGCAGCCCGGTCTCCCGCAGGCCGCCCTGGGAGAAGTTCACATAGGCCTGGTCCGGGGCCAGGATATACGTCTCGCTGCCGATGACGGCCGCGCCGCTCTTGTCCTTGTTGCCCACCCGGCTGACCAGAACCTCCTGAAAGCTCGTGTCGGTATAGGTCTCCGCCTTGTAACCGGCCGTGGAGAGATTGGTCATGTTGTTTCCAATCACATCCAGCCGCCGGGTCTGGGACAGGATGCCGGACGTCAAATTATAAAATCCCTTCACCATAGCAGTTGCTCCTTTCAACCTGGCCCTCAGGCCTCCAGATATTGCTTGATCCCGGCCCGAAGGCGCTGCAGCGCCCGGCTGTGGATCTGGGAAACACGGGCGGCGCTGATGCCCATGACCTGCGCGATTTCTTTCATATTCAATTCCCGCTCGTAATAGAGGGAAAGCACCAGCTGTTCGTTCTCCCGCAGGCGGGAAATCTGCCCGGCCAGAACGGACTGGAACTCCTGATGTTCAAATTTTTCCTGCGGCGAATCCAGCAGCTCCCTCTGGGCCAGAGCTTCCTCCGCCGCGCTGCCGCAGGCGTCCAGCACCGCCTCAAAGGATACGAGGCTGGGCACTGCCGTTTCCGAGAGAAGGGCGTCGTACTGCTCGGGCGTCAACCCCAGATGCTGCGCCACTTCCCCGCTCTCCGGCTCCCGCCCCAGCTGGACCGAGAGCTCGTCCATCGCCCGGTTCAGCCGGTTGGCCTTCTGGCGAATCTGCCGGGGCAGCCAGTCCTCCTTGCGGGCAAGGTCGAGAATCATCCCCCGCAGCCGCTTGGAAACATAGGTCTCAAACTTGACGTTTTGCGCGGGGTCGTATTTGTCCACCGCGTTGAGAAGGACCAAAAGCCCCTCCTGCACGATGTCGTCCAGCTGGGCGAAGCTGCTGTAAACGCCGGTGGCCTGCGCCGCGGTCCGGCGGACAAGATCCCGGAAGCGGAGCACCAGCATCCACTTCAGCGCCTCGTCGCCGGTCTCTTTGTAGAGGTTCAGAAGCGCCTGATTGTCCAGCTTTTCCGCATCCTCCCGGGACGCGTCGCACTGGAGCGGTTGGGAGGAGGTCTGACGGTTCACAACCTGATCCATTTCTCTGCGTCCCTTCTTTCCTTGAGGATCAGACCTGGCCGGCCGGGAGGGTCACGTTCCCGATGGCCTGAATCTGCACGTTGTTGGCGATCTCACTGAAGGCCAGCACATAATAATCGGGGTAAAACTGGGAGATCATCCGGCTGAGATAGACCCGGATCACCTGGCTGGTGAGGACGATGGGAGTCTGGGACAGCTCCTGGAACTTCTTGCGCATCTCTCCCAGCTGGGTCATGAGCTGCTGCATGATGTCCGGCCCCAGCGCCAGATAGACGCCCTGGTCGTTCTTGGTCAGAGCGCTCAGGATCTTCTTCTCCACCTCGGCGTCCAGGGTAACCACCCGAAGCTGTCCGTTCTCGCAGAAGCGGCGGGTGATGGTGCGGCTCAGCCGGCTGCGGACCTGTTCGGTGACAAAGTCCGGGTCGCGGTTGGCGCCCACATCCACGATGGCCTCCAGAATCAGCCCCAGGTCCCGGATGGGGATGCCCTCCTTCAGCAGGGCGCGGAGGATTTTTTCCAGCCCGCTGTACGAAATGATGCCCGGGATGGCGTCGTTCACCAGATCGGGCTCGGTTTTTTTCAGGGTTTCCACCAGCTGCATGGTCTCCGCCCGGCCCAGAAGCTCGTGGGCGTGCTTTTTGATGACCTCCGTCAGGTGGGTCAGCATAACCGTCAGGGGGGTGATGACGGTGTAGCCGTAGATTTCCGCCATCTCCTTGTTTTCCGGCAGAATCCACCGGGAGGGGATGCCGTAGGCGGGTTCCACGGTTTCGATGCCGTCGATCTCGCCGGTGGGGTTGGGCGGGTCCAGCGCGAGGTAATAATCCACCAGAATCTCGCCCCGGGCCACCTCCTCCCCCCGGATCCGGACGACGTACTGGTTGGTGCCCAGCGCCGCCCCGTCGTGGAGCCGGATGGAGGGGATGACGAAGCCCATATCCTGGGCGTACTGCCGCCGGAAAATCACGATCCGGCTGATGAGCTTGCCGCCGCTGCCCTCGTCCACCAGCGGAATCAGGCTGTATCCAAACTCCATTTCAATCGGTTCCACCGGAAGAAGGGAGTAGACGTTGCTGATATCCTTGTAGAAATCCGCCTCTCCTGCCGCCGCCTCCGCTGCGGGGGCGGCCTGTTCCGCCTGGAGCTGTTGGGCTGCCTCCTGAGCCTTGGCCTCCTCCATGCTCCGCCCGCCGACCACGCCGACGCCGATCAGTGCGCCGCCGACCAGCAGCAGGGGCAGAGTGGGGGTGCCCGGGAAGAATCCCAACAGCACCAGAATGACGCCGGTGGACAGGATGGCCCTCGGCTGGGCCTTGAACTGGCTGATGACGTCGGTGTTCAGGCTGCCGTCCGAGACCGAGCGGGTGACGATCATGCCGGTAGCCGTGGAGATCATCAGGGCCGGAAGCTGGGACACCAGACCGTCGCCGATGGTGGCGATGGAGTAGATGCTCAGCACCGTGTTGATGTCTCCGCCGCCCTGCACGACGCCGATGATCAGGCCCGCCACAAAGTTGATGGCGGTGATGATCAGGGACATGATGGCGTCGCCCTTGACGATCTTGGTGGCGCCGTCCATGGCGCCGTAGAAGTCCGCTTCCTTCTGGATCTTATACCGGCGGGTCCGGGCTTCTTTTTCGTCGATCAGGCCGGAACTCAGGTCCGCGTCGATGGCCATCTGCTTGCCCGGCATGGCGTCCAGGGTGAACCGGGCCGCCACCTCGGAGACGCGCTCGGCGCCTTTGGTGATGACGATGAACTGGACCAGCACGATGATCAGAAAGATCAGCACGCCGATGACGATGTTGCCCTGGGTAATCAGGTTGCCGAAGGCCTCAATGACCACGCCGGCCTGACCGCCGTTGCTGAGGATGAGTCGGGTGGAAGAGACGTTCAGTCCCAGCCGGAACAGGGTTGTCACCAGCAGGAGGGACGGGAAAATCGAAAATTCCAGCGCCTCGGAGATGGTCATGGTGATCATCAGGATCATGGTGGAGAGCGCGATGTTCACCACGATCAGCACATCCAGCACCGGAGCCGGCAGAGGGAGCATCAAAAACAGGACGATGACCACCACCATCAACGATATGGCATTGTTCAGAATTCGTTTCATATTCCCTCTGTTATCCGTTTCCTTGCATTATTTTTCACCGTTCAGGCGATACAGATAGACCAGCACCTCCGCCACCGCGCCGTACAGCTCGGGGGGAATCTGGCCGCCTATCTCGGTGGTGGCGTAGAGCGCCCGCGCCAGCGGGACGTTTTCCACCACCGACACCTTCGCTTCCTCCGCCACCTGGACGATCCGCAGCGCCAGGGAGTCCTGGCCTTTGGCCAGCACCACCGGGGCGGCGTCCTCGTCGGGACGGTACCGGAGGGCCACGGCGAAGTGGGTCGGGTTTCGGATGACCACGTCCGCCTGCGGCACCTGCTGCATCATGCGGGACTGCGCCATCTTCCGCTGCAATTCCTTGATCCGGCCCTTGACCTGGGGGTCGCCTTCCGTCTGTTTGAATTCTTCCTTGATCTCCTGTTTGGACATCCGCAGCTGGCGCTCATACTCCCACCACTGATAGAGGAAGTCCGCGCCCGCCAGCACCGCATAGGCCACGGCGATCTGAATGGCCATCCGGGTGGCCAGATCCATCAGGTAGGCCCCCGCCGCCGCCACATCGGTATGCAGCAGCTTGGGAAAGACGTCCACCACACCCAGAATAAAGCTGTAAGTCATGTACAGGAGCGCCAGAATCTTGAGGATGCCCTTGAAGGCTTCCACAAGGCTCCGCAGGGAAATCAGCCGCCGAAACCCCTGAATGGGGTTGATCCGGCTGAACTTGGGCATCAGGGCTTCCCCCGCCACCAGCATCTTGGTCTGGGCAAAGGTTGCCGCCACGCCGGCCACCGCCGTGGCCCCCAGCAGCGGCCCGGCGCACCAGGCCAGCGCTGTGAGGAACTGGATAAACAGCTGTCCGGCGTCGGAAAACTCCTGGTCTTCCACCCCGCCTGCCATCGAGAAGCACAGATGGAACATCCGCTCCACCTGCTCCAGCACGATGGGGGCGCAGATCATGATGACGCCGATGCCCACCAGCAGAACCGCCACCGAAACCGCGTCGCTGCTCAGGAAGACGTTGCCTTTCTTTCGTTCGTCTCTCCGTCGCTTTGGGGTCGCTTTTTCGGTTTTTTGACTGTCTGCCACCGTTCCTCACCTCCCGCCGCAGAACCCGCCGTTTACGAGGCGCCCGCTATGATGCGGAGCACCTGGCTCACGGTATCCAGCATATTGGCCTCCACCCCCAAAAGGAATTCGTTGATGGGGGTCAAAAACACCAGCAGGAGCACCAGGCCGATGATCACCTTCAGTTCCATGTTGATGACGAAGGCGTTGATTTGGGGAATCGCCTTCATCAGGATGCCCATGGCCACCTCCCCCAGCAGCTCGGCTGCCAGAATCGGAAGGGCCAGCTGGATGGCCAGCACCATGCACCCCAGGAACACCTCCGCAATCCCGGAGGCCACCGCCTCCCCCACCACGGCGCTCCCGTAGGGGACCACAGCGCCCGAGGAGAGAAGGATTCGCAGCAGGGTGTAATGGCCGTTGGCCGCGAAGAAGGTCAGAATCAAAAGCACCTGGAGGAGAGAGGCCGTCAGGGTCATATTCATCTGGCTGCTGGCGTCGTACACCTGGGCCATGTTCAGGCCCATCTGTGCGTCGATGGCCTCGCCGCCCACCTGGACGACCGCAAAAAACAAATACATTACAAAGGACAGCGTCGCCCCCACCACCAGCTCCAGCGCCAGCCGGACGGCCAGCTCGATTATGGTGGCGGGCGGCGTGACCGCCGTTCCGTCTGAGCCCCAGACAAAGACGGTGAAGGCCATGGCCATCCCCGCTTTTGCCAGGTTGGGCAGATTGGATCTGCCGAACAGCGGGTTGGTAAAGATAAACCCGCTGACCCGCATGAGAATCAGTTCAAAAAGGTAGAGGGCGCTCCAGTCCATGCCGCAGGCTCCTTACATCAGGGTAAAAAGGTATCGGGCATAGTCCTGAAGGGTTTCCAGCATCCAGCCGCCTCCGATCAGAAGCACCAGAATCACCACCAGCAGCTTCACGATAAAGGCGAGGGACTGCTCGTGGATCTGGGTGACGGCCTGGAAAATGGCCACCAGAACGCCCACCAGCATGCCCAGAATCAGCATCGGGCCGCCCAGCTTCAGGGCCACGACCACGCCCTCCCGCAAAACATCCACAGTATCCATCGTCTAGTCTCCCCGCTTTACCGGAACCCCTGCACCAGGGTGGAAAACAGCAGCTGCCACCCGTCCAGGGTGATAAACAGCAGCAGCTTGAATGGCATGGAAATCATGGAGGGCGGCAGCATAATCATGCCCATGGACATCAGGGCCGAGGCCACCACCACATCCACCAGCACAAAGGGGATGTAGAGATAAAAACCGATCCGGAACGCCCGCTTGAGCTCCGACGTCATGAAGGAGGGCACCACCACCTGCAACGGCAGATCCACCGCCCCTTCCGGGTCCTCGGGGACCTCCCGCCCGGCCAGGCCGCAGAACAGGCTCAGGGAGCTCTGCTCGGTGTTGCGGAGCATGAACTCCTTGAGGGGCACCTCGGCCCGGTCCAGAAATTCATCCTGGGTGATTTCCTCCGCCACATAGGGCTCGTAGGCCGTGGTCTGGATCTGGCTGAGCACCGGCGACATGGTAAAGAGGGTCAAAAACAGCGCCATCCCCACCAGCACCAGGTTGGGGGGGTTCTGCTGCAAACCCATCGCCGAGCGCAGGAAGGAAAAGGAGATGATGTACCGGGTGAAGGAGGTCATCATCACCACCAGGGACGGCAGCAGGGACACCAGGGTGGTCAAAAGCAGGATCTGGAGAGTCTGGATGTTCTCCCCGTTTACGTTAATAAAGCTGTCCAATCTTTTGCCACCTCGTTATCGTTTGCTGCGCTGTTCCAGCACCCTGCGCAGGGCCTCCCGGAAGGGAAGCCCCTGCCCGGCGCTTTCTTCTGCGCCCGGCTGCGGCTCAGATGCCAGCCAGGGCTCCGCCTCGTCCTCCGTGAAGGTCCGCAGGCAGGAGACCCCGGCCGGGGAAACCCCCAGCAGATAAAGCTTCTGCCCCACCCGGGCCAGCACCAGCTTCTGGTCCCGCCCGAGAGGCAGCTGCTCCAGAACTTCCATGCGTCCCCCGGCCCCCCGCTTTGCCGTCAGCTGACCCGCCACCCGGCGGGTAAGCCAATAGGCCAAAAGCAGGATGCCGCAGGTGATGAGGAGGGTCCACAGCACCTGCCCGATGGCCTCCAGCGTCTGCATCCGCGTCTTGCCTCAGGGGTTGCCCACAATGGAGCTGACGGTCTTGAGAAGCCGGTCGCTCTTGAAGGGCTTGACGATGAAGTCCTTAATGCCGGCCTGGACCGCTTCCATGACCATGGCCTCCTGGCCCATGGCCGAGCACATCACCACATTGGCGCCGCCGTCCTTGGCGCGGATGGCCTTCAGGGCCTCCAGGCCGTCCATGTTGGGCATGGTGATGTCCATCAGCACCAGGTTGGGGTGAATCTCAAAATACTTCTCGACGGCGTCCTTGCCGTCCACCGCCTCGTAGATATCCGTATAGCCGCTCTTGGTCAGGGTATCCCGGATCACTTTTCTCATGAAAGCAGCATCGTCAACAATCAGAATCTTAGCCATGCTATTCCATCCTTTACATTTTTTTGGGAGCGTTCCCGTTGTTGTCAGCTTTTATTAAACAGGTCTGCGTTCCTGAGTACTTCCGTGATCCGGACGCCGAAATTATCGTCGATCACAACCACGTCGCCCCGGGCCACGCACAGCCCGTTAACAAACAGATCCACCTGGTCTCCGGCCAGCTTATCCAGCACCACCAGGGAGCCTTTTGACAAGGCCAGTATATCTTCCACCTTCCGGCGGGTACGCCCGATTTCCACGGAAATTTCCAGAGGAACGGACATGATCATTTCCAGATTATCGGCCTGCTCTTTGCCCAGCCGCTTCTCCACGTCCAGCTCGGAAAGCTGGAGCGGGCGGCTGTTGATGACCTTGGGCTCCGGCATATAAACCGGCTGAGACGGCATATAGACCGGCTGCTGCATCACAGGCTGGCCCTGCATCATGGGCTGCTGCATGACAGGCTGCTGCATCTGCATGACGGGCTGCGCCTGCATGACCGGCTGGGTCTGCATAACCGGCTGCGCCTGCATCGCAGGCTGGGCGGGGGCCGGGGCGGAAGCGCCGCTCTGAGCCGCGAAAAGCTTTTCGATCTCGTCCTGGCTCATCACCGCTCCGCCGCCGCCCGATGCGGGGGCGGGAGACGGGGCCGGGGCGGATGCGCCGCTCTGGGC
>JAHLFH010000014.1 GCA_018883885.1 Candidatus Faecalibacterium intestinavium
GGCCCGGGAGGGGACGAGCCCCACCGCCGCCGCCAAGGCCGCCGCCCAGGGCACCCCCTGGTCCAAGAGCGACGTCTATAAGGCCATGCTGGCCCTTCAGGACGGGGAAGGCCCGGATTGACCGGACGGACAGAACATAAAAAACGATAGAAGGGAAGACCCGCCAATGACCAAATTGCTCATTCTCAGTGACAGCCACAACAGCGAGGCCGCGATCCGCCGCATCCTGAAAGCCGAAGCTGACGCCGACGCCCTGATTTTTCTGGGCGACGGCCTGCGGGATCTGGAACGCGCTCTGACCGAGGCGCCCCGCCTGCGGACCTATGCCGTGGCCGGAAACTGTGATTACGGCGCTCTCGAGCCGCTGGACGGTCTGGCCGCCTTTGACAAGGTGGTTATTTTCTATACCCACGGGCATATGTACGGTGTAAAGTACGATACGGATACCTTAGTAGAGACGGCGGCGGCCCGGGGGGCCGATGTGGCCCTCTTTGGCCACACCCATATCCCGGTGGCAAAGCAGCAGGGGACGGTGTTCCTGTTCAACCCCGGCTCCTGCGGGCGGTGCTACATCGGGCCGGACACCTACGGCGTGATGGTGCTGGACAACAGCCGGGTGGTGAGCGCCGAGCATCGGGAGGTGCCCCGTCGATGAGCCTGAACGAGGTCCGGTATCTGCCGGAGTGCGACAGCACCAATCTGTACGCCAAAGCCCATTTTGAGGAGTTCGGGCCGGTGGGGGCGGTGTACACCACCAGCCAGACCGCAGGCCGGGGGCGGCGGGGCCACGCCTGGGAAAACGCCCCGGGGCAGGCCCTCTACTGTACGGTGGTCATCCGGGAAGATCTGGTCCAGCCCGAGGCGCTGCCCCTGCTGGCCAGCCTTGCCGTCGCGGAGCAGCTGCGGCTGCGGTACGGCGTCCAGTGCCGGATCAAGTGGCCCAACGACCTTCTGCTCAACGGAAAAAAGATCGCGGGGATTCTCTGCGAGAGCGTGAGCTACGGGTTTCAGAATCAGGGGCGGGGGTATCTGTGCGGAATCGGGATCAACCTGGCCCAGCCCCGGGCTTATTTCGAGGCGGCGGGCCTGCCCTACGGCAGTTCTCTGGCCCTGGAGGGGGCAGCGGTGGATCTGGAGCAGGACCCGGAAATTCTGGCCGAAGCGCTGACGGATTTCGGCTTTGACCGGGCCCTTTACGCCTTCGCCCGGGAGGGGTTCGCGCCCTTCCGGGAGGCATACAAGGCCGCCTGCGTCAATCTGGGCCGGCGGGTGACCTTTGCCCTGCCCGGAGGCGGACAGGGCGCGGGGGTCGCCCGGGACATCGACGAGGGCGGGCGGCTCATCGTCCAGACCGACGGCGGCGAACGGCAGGTCTTTACCGGCGAGGTGTCGGTGGGCGGCATTTACGGCGCGGTATAACGGCGGGCGGAACGCCCGCTTTTTTCTTTTGGGGTGGGGAGACGATGCCGCTTTTTCGAGAAAAAGCGGCGCAAAAAGCTTTTCAATCCAAAACCGCAATTCTGCGGTTTTGAAAAATTTTTTGAATCATAGGGTAGACCCGTTTTTTCCTTTGGCCAGGGCGGGCGGGAATATAAATCAACCGCGCAGAACCTGGCGGAAACCGCGGGCCTTTAGCTGCCGCGGCGCGAGGGTATTGGCCCCCACCCAACGTAGAGCGCGGTTGAAAAATGACAAGCCCCCCGCGTCGGCGCTTGCGGTTCACCGACGCGGGGGGCTTGCATGGGGTATTGCTTTGGTGTGAGGAGGAATCATGTACAAAGAACGGTTGCGGCCCCGTTTCTTTGTGATTGTAGTATACCCGTTTTTTGCGTGAAAATGATTACAAAGCTGTGAAGAATATGTAAAAGCTTCCCCGGGGGTTTTCAGCCCTCTTTTTCGCCCTGCAATGCCGCGTGTTCCCGCCCCAGACGGACGTATTCGGCGGCGTTCCGGGCGGTGGCGGCCTGCTGCTGCTCGGTGGCCGGTTTGAGCACCCGGGCGGGCACCCCCACCGCCACCATCCCGTCGGGGATTACCATCCCCTCCGGCACCAGGGCCCCCGCTCCGATGACGCACCCCCGGCCCACCACGCTGTGGTTCAGCAGGGTCGCGTGCATCCCGATGAGGCTGTTGTCCCCCACGGTGCAGCCGTGGACCAGAGCGCTGTGGCCCACCGTCACCCCGCGGCCCAGCAGCACCTGTCCGCCGGGGTCGCAGTGAAGGACGGCGTTGTCCTGGATGTTGGTCTCCGGGCCCACCGAGATTTTTCCCTCGTCGGCCCGCAGCACCGCCCCATACCAGACCGTGGCCCCTTCCTCCAGGGTCACGTCCCCCACCAGCGTGGCGTTTTCGGCCACAAAGGCCGCGCCCCGATTCTGGGGGATTTTTCCACCAAAACCAGTGATCATTGTGAAAAACCACCTTTCTCTTTTATGATTTTTGTGGTATCTTTTAGAAAGAGACCATTTTTGCAGGGGGCCGCCCCTGTTTTTCCTTTTTCGTCCGCCTCATCCACCCCAGGGGCCACGCCCCGCTCCGCTTCAAAGGAGAACCGCCCATGAAAGTTACTGCTCGTCCGGCCCGCCGGGCTCTCGCGCTGGTTCTGGCGCTGGCTCTGGCCCTTCTCACAGCCCTGCCCGGCCTGGCCGCCTATCCCATGCCCATCCAGACCGTCAGCCCCGAGGAGGCCGTCTATCTCTTTGATCTGGACACCGGCAAGGTCATTCTCGAGCAGAACGCGGACCAGCCCATGTACATCGCCAGCCTGACCAAGATGATGACGGCCCTCCTTCTGCTGGAGAGCGGGGCCGATCTGGAGGCCGAGGTCACCATCCCCACCAGCCTGACCCAGGAATTCACCGACATCCAGAACGCCAACGGCACCACCGCCGGGCTCCGGATTGGGGAGACCGTCCGCCGGGTGGATCTGCTCTACTGCCTGCTGGTGTCCAGCTCCAACGACGCCGCCAGCGTCATTGCCAGCGACCTTTCCGGCGGCAGCCTGACCGGCTTTGTGGCCCAGATGAACCAGCGGGCCGCCGAGCTGGGCTGTTCCGACACCATCTTCAGCTGCGCCCACGGCCTGTACGACTACGGAAATTCCTCCACCGCCCGGGATCTGGCCAAAATCGCGGCGGCCTGCTACGCCCAGCCCGCCTATATGGAGGCGGCCCAGACGTTGAGCTATACCCTGCCCGCCACCAACCTCCACACCAGCGAGCGCCAGATCAAGGCCACCAACCTGATGCTCGACCCGGAGTATGAATACTACCGGGAGTACATCCGGGGCATGAAAACCGGCTTCACCACCCTGGCGGGGCGGTGCTTCGTCACCTTTGCCGAGCAGGAGGGCCACACCTACGGTCTGGTGGTCCTGAAATCCGACCTGGACAATATCTACCGGGAGTGCGCCGAGCTTCTGGACTGGGCCTTCGCCAGCTTCAACGACCGCCTTCTGGTGGACACCGAGACGCTGCTGACCACCGTCCCCCTGACCCAGTGCCGGGGGGAGGAGGCCGTGGAGCTTTACGCCGCGAAGGAGGTCACCGGCTACGGCCACGCCGAGGACAAAGTTACCCTCACCTATGACCTGCCCGAATCGGTCCGGGCCAGCGTCCAGTCGGGGCAGGTCATCGGCAGCGCCACCGTCTATCTGGACGGCTATGAGGCGGGAACGGTGGAGCTCGTAGCCCGCCGGGACTATGTCTCCGATTTCATCACCGACACCCGGGCCACCCTCCGTCTGCTGCCGGTCCTGCTGGCCGTGCTGCTGGCGCTGGCCGTGGCCACCGTCCTCGCAG
>JAHLFH010000108.1 GCA_018883885.1 Candidatus Faecalibacterium intestinavium
GGCTGCCGGACCCGCTGCCGTCCGCCGCCCCGGCGGCCTCCCGCAGCGCATCCCAGGTGAATTGGTCGACTGTGCCGGTGGAAGCCAGCCCGCTGTCGAGCTGGAAGGCGCGGATCTTGGCGTCCTCGCTGGGGCCAAAGACCGAGGTTTCGTCCACAAAGGGCACTTCGCAGGCCGCGTGGGCCAGCTGGTTGAGCCAGTTCTGAATGGTGAGAACGTCGCCCCCCGAGCTGCCCTGCTGGGTCGCGTAGGCGGGGTAGTTGGTGCCCTGGTTGGCGTCGGCGTCGTTGGCGGACCCTTGGGTCAGCAGTTCAAGGCTCAGCGCCTCGGCGGCGGCCCAGGTATTGGCGTCCACAATGCCGGTCTCGGGCAGGGACAGCAGCTGCTGGAGGCTGCGGGTGCCGTCTGCCATGGCCTCGGTATAGACAAGGGAGAGGCCGGGGCTTTCCACCGAATCGAAATAATAGGCGATCCGGGCCAGAAGAAGGGAGTAATAGAGCACCGCGCCGCTCTGGGTTCCCACCGTGAGGGGGGAGCCGGGGTACTCCATCCGGGTGACGGTAATCACCGGGCCGGAGAGACGCAGCACCGAGACGCGGGCGTAGAGAGAATCCCAGGTGGCCCGGCCCACCACGCCGTCCACCGTCAGCCCGGCCAGCTGCTGGTAGGCCCGGACGGCGGCCTCGGTCTGCGCCCCGAAGACCCCGTCGATGGTCACCGAGGGCACGGAGCTGTCGTAGGCGCTCATGATATAGAGGTAGAATTGCAGCTCCCGGACGGCCCGGCCCGAGGACCCCCGCCGCAGAACGCCGGGATATTCCCCGGGGCGCAGGTCCGGAGCCAGCAGGTCGTTGGCGATGGAGTTGTAGACCTCATAGAGCTTGTTCCAGGTGTTCCGGCCCACCACGCCGTCGGCGGTCAGGCCGAAATAGCTCTGGAACCGCCGGACCGCAGCGGCGGTGTTGGCGCCATAGATGCCGTCCACCGAGACGTCGCTGAGGCTGGAATAGACCGAGCGGGCGATTTTCAGCCAGAACTGGACCAGCCGGACGTTCTGCCCGGAGTCGCCCTGCCGCAGCGGGGTGCCGGGATAGGCGTTGGGGGTGCCGTTGTCCGACTGGATGCTGCGGAATTCGTCGTAGATGGCCTCCCAGGTCAGCTGGCCCACAACGCCGTCGGCGGTCAGCCCGGCCTGGCGCTGGAAGGCCAGCACCGCCGCGCGGGTGCCGGAGCCGAAGATTCCGTCCACGGCAACGGAAGGAATGGACGAATCGTACTGGGCGATGGTGTTGAGCCAGAACTGAAGCTGTTCCACCGCGCTGCCGCTGGAACCCACCCGAAGGACCGTGCCGCCCCAGGCGCCGTCCGAGAGGGTGCCGTCGGAGGTCTCGCCCTCGCTGCTCAGGTCGGCCAGGTCTTTGACCGAGACATAGATATAGCTGATCTTGTACCAGGTGGCCCGGCCCACCACGCCGTCGGCGGTGAGGCCGAACTGACGCTGAAACCGCTTGACCGTCTCCGTCATGGCCGGGCCGAAGATTCCGTCCACGGTCAGGGTGCCGAAGGAGGGGTAATCCTTGGCGATCCGGTTGAGCTGGCGCTGGAGGGTATAGACGGCGGAGCCGGTGGAACCCTGACGGAGCGGGGTGCCGGGGTAACTCTCGGGTACAGAGGCGATGTTGTTGGTCCGGACAATCTCGATGTCGTTGCCGTAGTAGTACCGCAGAATCTGGAGGGCGTTCAGCCCGGCGTTGGCCCGGTCCACGGTGCCCCACTGCTTCATCCCGGGGCAGGTGACGTCCCGGCCGTCGCAGTAGGCGGTAAAGTAGGGGTTGATGGTGCCTGTCTTGCGGACGTAGGTGTTGAAGATCTCGTCGGTGATCCGGACCATGATGTCAAAGACAGTCCGCCCATGGACGTAGTACTGGTCGTAGGCGGTGGTGTTGGTGATATCGAAGTTGTAGCCCTTGCTGGGGTACCACTCGGTATAGATCCGGTTGAGGACAAAGGAAATCTGGGCGTGGATATTGGCCCGAATGGCCTGCTCCGGCCAGGTGGGATACACCTCGCTGGAGGCCACGTTGGCGATATAGTTCTGGAAGGAGACGGTGACGTTCTGGGCCGAGGAGGCCGGTTTTCCCAGATGGACCGTGACGGTCTTGGGGATGATGACGCTGGGCAGGACGGCGGGGTCCGGACAGTTGGTCTCGGGCGGAAGGCCGCTGCCGCCGTCCCCCGCAAAAAGGGAGTGGATGGGAATCCGGACCACTTCGTCGGGCACATCTTCCGCCCGGGCGGTTTCGGGGATCATTTCGAGGGGGGCGAGAGTAACCTGCCCCGGAAAGATCTGGACCCCCTCGATGGTGATGGAGCGGTAGCCGGGTTTGGTGGCCACCAGGGTACAGGTGGAATAGGGGAGAACGGTGGTGTTATTTTCATCCAGGGAATAGATGAGCTCCGGGGTCTCGATCTCAATGTCGGCGGCGTTGCCCAGCGCGTCGGTCAGGCGGCTGGCGGTGAAGCAGTCGCCTGTAACCACAACGGTGACCTCCGGCACCGGCGCGGACTGCCGCGCCGCAAAGCTCTGGATGCGCAGGATTCCAGTTGCCATAGGTGTGATGCTCCTTTGCAGATAAGAGTAGGTCTTCCCCCCACTCTATTCATCCGGCGCATCCGGTGATACACCGGGGACATTCTGGCCCGGCGGGCTTGGAATTTTGGGGCGCAGCGTGTATACTGGGGGCAGAAGTTTGAGCCGCCGGAAGGCGGCCCCCGGAACGACAAAACCGTGAAACACAAAGAAAAAGGAGCGAGGGCAAATGCAGGCAACCATTCACAACGAATTTCTGACTCTCACAGTCGATACCCACGGCGCAGAGGCGGTCAGCCTGAAAAACGCAGCGGGGGAGGAAATGCTCTGGCAGGCAGACAAAGCGGTTTGGGGCCGTCACGCGCCCATCCTCTTTCCCTGGACGGGCAAGCTGCCCGGCGGGGCCTTTACCTGGCAGGGCAAAACCTACAAGGCCGGTCAGCACGGGTTCGCCCGGGACCTGGAACACACCCTCATCAAAGCCGAGGGGGATACCATCCAGCTGGAGCTGCGCAGCGACGAGGCCATCCGGGCCGAGCGGTTCCCCTTTGATTTTGTGCTGACCAGCATCTTCCGTCTGGAGGGAAAGACGGTCCACCACACCCTGCGGGTGGAGAACCCCGGCGAGGGAGAGCTGCGGTTCGGCATCGGGTATCACCCGGCGTTTGCGATTCCCTTTGACGGGCAGCATACCACCGCCGACTATGAGTTCCGGTTCGACCAGCCCGAAAGCCCGGTCATCCTCGACGCCCGGCCCAACGGCCTGCTCTCGGGCAAGTGCTATTATCAGTGGAAAAACGCGGACCGCATCCCCCTGACCGACGACCTCTTTGCCAACGACAGCTTCTGCATGGCGGGGCTGCGGTCGTCCACCCTCGGCATCTGGGAGAAGGACACCGGCAAAAACATCACCTGCAGCATCGCGGGCTATCCCTATACCCTGATTTGGAGCGCCAAGAGCGAGAAGATTCACTTTGTCTGCATCGAGCCCTGGCACAGCCTGCCCAGCGCAGAGACCGATCCCCAGGACTGGGACCAGCGGGCCGCTGCCGCCGTCCTTGCGCCGGGGCAGAGCTATTCCACCACCCTCTCCACCACCTTTGACCGATGAGCCTGCGGGGGTTTCTGGTCCTCCATCGGGCCGCGCTCTGGGGCCTCATCGGGGGCTGCGGAGCGCTGGCCCTGTTTTGGACGGCGCGGTCCAGCCGTCCGGTCATGGATTTCTGGGTCGAGCGGGTCTCCATGCCCCTGAAACGGGGGCTGTCCGCCCTGGCGGACCCGCTGCCCTTCAGCCTCTGCGAAGCGGGGGCCACCCTGCTGATTGTCGGGGCGCTGGCCCTGCTGGGGCGGGCGGTCTGGCTGGCTTTTCACGGGCAGCCTGCCGCTCTGGGGGCCTGGGCGCTCCATCTGGCGGGTTTGCTCCTCTGGGGCTATGTGGGGGTCTGCGCCCTCTGGGGCACCCAGTATTACGCGGCCTCCTTCGCGGAAAAGGCCGGGATGGAGGTCCCGGGGGTTGAAGCGGAGCAGCTTCTGGCGGTGACGGAATATTTCGCCGCCCAGACGGCCGCCTGCGCCGACGGCGTCCCCCGGGATGAAGCGGGCTGCTTTGCGGTCAGCCGGGAGGAAATCTTTTCCCAGACGGCGGGGCTTTATGACCGTCTTGTGGAGCGGTGGAGCTTTCTGGACGGGCCGGAGCGGAAGGCAAAGCCCGCGTTTTATTCCAAACTGATGAGCGCCTGGGGCTTCACCGGCTATCTCTGCCCCCTGACCGGGGAGAGCACCCTCAACACGGACAGCCCGGAGGTGTTTCTGCCGGTGACCATCGCCCACGAGTTCTCCCACCAGAGAGGGGTCGCTGCGGAACAGGAGGCAAACTTTGTGGGGATCATGGCCTGCATCGCTTCCGACCGCCCGGTCTGGCGCTATTCCGGCTGGCTGGAGGGCTATGTCTATCTCTCCAACGCGCTCAACCGGGTTGACCCGGAGGCGGCCTCCGCCGGCATGGCGGCCCTGCCCGCCGAGGTCCGGGCGGACCTTGCCGAAAACAACGCCTACTGGGCCGGGTGGGCCGGCCCGGTGCGCAAGACGGGCGAAAAGGTCTACACAGCCTTTCTCAAAAGCTACGGCCAGTCCCTCGGGATGCAGAGCTACGGCGCCTGCGTGGATTTGCTGGTGGAGGAATTCTGGCCGCTGGCCCGGGAGAACGAACCCGGGTGAAACGGGAGCACAAAAAAGAGCCGCTGCGGTTTGCAGCGGCCCTTTCCGTTTGCATCGGGTTCAGTAGCCCAGCGCCCGGATGACCGGGATCATCTGCTGGCTGATGTAGGCGTGCCCGCCCGCTGTGGGGTGAGCGCTGAGATTGTAGGTGATGTGGGTGACCGGCAGGAAGATCGCTCCCTTTTCCTCTGCCAGCTGCGCCGCGAATTCGTTCATCTCGTCAAAATAACGGACAAAGGTGGGCGCCAGGGGCAGGGGGTTGGCGTACCCCAGAAGAAGGATGGGCGCGTCGGGGTTCAGCTCCCGGATGGTATCCAGAATCTGGGGGAGGTTGGTCTGGGTGGCGGTCAGGCCGTTTACCGCGGCCGGGGTCAGGCTGCTGACCAGCAGGTTGCACAGCTGCTGAAATTCCAGCCAGGTCAGCTGCACCCCCCGCAGGCTGTCCACCAGCAAATTGGCCAGCTCCGGGGTGGTCAGGTTGAGAGCGCCGGACTGGATCAGATCGGTGACCACATACAGCTTGGGGTTGACGTTCTGGAACAGGTTGTACTGATAGGGCACCAGAGCATCGTTCAGACCGATTTCCAGGCTGATCAGGTCGGCCTGCTTCACATATTCCCGAATCTCGGGGTAGGAGTAGAAGATCAGATGGTCGGAGGAACCGGTCTGCAAAATTTCCAGCAGGGTCTGGCTTCCCGCGCAGGGCAGGCCCAGGTTGAGGGCCTGGTCCCGGGTCCAGCCGAATTCGTCGGCCAGCAGGGCGGTGTAGCACTGGGAGGAATAATTGCGGAAGTTATTCTCCATCTCATAGTGGGTTCCGTTCAGAATGTCGAACCCGGCATCCGGCAGGCCATACCCGGCGGCGATGCTGTCCCCCAGGGAGAGATACAGGAAATCCTCGTCGTCCCCGGCGGCCAGAGCGCTCACCGGCAGGCAGACCAGCGAAAAAATCAGAGCGAGCACAAAAGACAGACAGCGTTTTTTCATTTCATCGTCCCTCCCTTTAACAATGATTTCGTTTGGTGGAATGGGTTAATAGGCGATGCCCCAGTAGACCATGGTCTTGGCGGGCTTGCCGCAGATGGGGCAGACGTCGCTCAGATGCTCCTGCTCAAAGGGCATGCACCGGCTGGACAGGCCAGCCTCCTCTTTCATCTTGAGCTCGCATTCCAGATCGCCGCACCACATGGTTTTGATATAGCCGGTGTGGTCCTTGACCAGCTCCTTGACCTCGTCGAAGGTGGTGGCAGCCCAGGTGCGCTTGTTGCGGTTTTCCAGGGCGCGCTGGTAGAGGTCGCGGGTCAAAGCCTCCAGCTGCTGGGGGATGGCGGTCTCCAGCTCGTCCAGAGAGACAAAGACCTTTTCGCGGGTGTCCCGGCGGACCAGCACGCACTGGTTTTTCTCCATGTCCTTGGGGCCGAGCTCGAGGCGCAGGGGCACGCCCTTCATCTCCCACTGGCTGAACTTCCAGCCGGGGGCGTTGTCGCTGTCGTCCAGCTTGACCCGGGCGAATTTCGCAATCCGCTGGGCCAGCTCGGCGGCCTTCTCGGAAACGCCGGGCTTGTGGGCCGCGATGGGGACCACCACCACCTGGAAGGGGGCGATGGCCGGGGGCAGGATCAGGCCGTCGTCGTCGCCGTGGGCCATGATGATCGCGCCCACCAGCCGGGTGGATACGCCCCAGCTGGTCTGGTACGGATAGTGGAGCTGATTGTCCCGGCCGGTAAAGGTGACGTCGTAGGCCTTGCTGAACTTGTCGCCGAAGTAGTGGCTGGTGCCGCTCTGAAGGGCCTTGCCGTCCTTCATCATGGCCTCGATGGTGTAGGTGGCGTCTGCGCCCGCGAATTTCTCCTTGTCGGTCTTGCGGCCCTTGACCACGGGAATGGCCAGGTCGCTTTCGCAGAAATCGGCGTAGCAGTTCAGCTGGGCCTGGGTCTCGGCCTCGGCCTCGGCTGCGGTCTCGTGGATGGTGTGGCCTTCCTGCCACCAGAATTCCCGGCTGCGCAGGAAGGGGCGGGTGGTCTTTTCCCAGCGGATGACGCTGCACCACTGGTTGTACTTCATGGGCAGTTCACGGTAGCTGTGCAGCACCCGGGACCAGTGGTCGCAGAACATGGTCTCGCTGGTGGGCCGGACGGCCAGCCGTTCTTCCAGCTTTTCGCTGCCCCCCATGGTGACCCACGCCACCTCCGGCGCAAAGCCGTTGACCAGCTCGCCCTCCTTGGCCAGCAGGTTCTCGGGGATCAGCACCGGCATGGCCACGTTTTCGTGGCCGGAGGCCTTGAACCGTGCGTCCAGATTCTTCTGGATGTTCTCCCAGATGGCCTGCCCGTAAGGGCGCAGAATCATGAAGCCCTTGACGCTGGAATATTCCACCAGCTCTGCCTTGAGGCAGATGTCGGTATACCACTGCGCAAAGTTTTCATCCTGGCTGGTGATGGCCTGCACAAGCTTCTTGTTGTCTTTTCCCATTTTTCTTATATCCTCCTCAGGCCGTGCGCCAAACGGCTTGTTCCGTTCCGCACGAACCAAAATAAAAGACCCTGCGCCCCCCGGCGCGCCGCCGCTGGAACCCAGGGCCTTTTTCGTCTCAAACAGACCGCCGCAGCAGCTGCGGCGGCGGGACGGGTCAGGCTTTGTGGCTGTCCACAAACTGGACCACGTCACCCACGGTGCGCAGGCCCTCAATGGCCTCGTCGGGCACTTCGATGCCGAATTCGTCCTCCAGAGACATGACCATGTCCACGATGTCCAGGCTGTCCGCCTCGAAATCGGCCATGATGTCGCTGTCCATCTCGATCTTCTCAGGGTCAAGGTCGAGCTGTTCCGCCAGCAGAGCACGAATCTTTTCGAATGTATCCATAGTATGGGTCTCTCCTTTTATGTCGTTCTGCCTTTCCTGCGCCGCGGCCGGAACCCGCCTGCACAGGAAAGTCTCTCTTTTCTTTATATCCTATGGCCCCGGCGTTGTCAAGCCCTGTTTTGCAAACAGTTCCGGGTTTTTGGATGGGACGGGAATCAGGAGGAAAATTCGTCAAAACGGGGCCGGGCGCTTGTCAGCGGGCGGGCATCGGATTATAATAAAAAAGAAGTGCCCAAATCGGGGCGGGGGCCTGGGGCTCCCGGCCCAGCAGGAGGAGTTTTGCTGATGAAACTGTCTTTTACCAAGATGCACGGCTGTGCAAACGACTATATCTATCTGGACTGCCGGGCCTCCGGCCTGCCGCAGAACATCGAGGCTCTGGCGCAGAAGCTCTCGGCCCGGCGGTTCTCCATCGGCGGGGACGGCGTCATCTGCATCTGCGCCCCCGGGACCCCCGGCGCCGTCGCCACCATGCGAATCTTCAACGCCGACGGCAGCGAGGGCAAGATGTGCGGCAACGGCATCCGCTGCGTGGCCCAGTGGCTGAAAGACCATGAGCCCGCCTGCGCCGACCAAACCCAGCTGACCATCGACACCCTGAGCGGGGCCAAGGTCCTGCGGTATCAGGGCGGCGGCAGCTGGCAGGTGGAGATGGGCCGGTACAGCGCCATGGCCGCCGATCTGCCCGCCGTCAACATGGGCCCCGGGCCGCTGGTGGGCATCCCCCTGGCGGTGGCGGATGCTTCCTGGGTGGTCACCTGCATCAGCGTGGGCAACCCCCACTGCGTCACGGTGGTGGAGGATGTGGACGCCCTGAATCTGGAAAAGATCGGCCCGGCGTTTGAAAAGCACGAGAATTTCCCCGAGCAGGTCAACACCGAATTTGTCCAGCAGCTGGACGCAACCCACCTGAAGATGCGGGTCTGGGAGCGGGGCAGCGGCGAGACCTGGGCCTGCGGCACAGGCACCTGCGCCACCGTCGCGGCCATGACCGAGCTGGGCCTGTGCCCCGTGGGGCAGGACATCCATGTGGCGCTGCGGGGCGGGGAGCTGATCATCCGGATCGGCCCCGACCATGAGGTTACCATGACCGGCCCCACCGAGACCGTCTGTGAGGGCACGGCAGAAGTATAAAGGACGCTGCGTTTTTGCGCGGCGGCAGGAAAAACCATAGAGAGAGGGAAAGATACCATGAAAATGAACCGGCATTACAACGAGCTGAAGGCCAGCTATCTGTTTGTGGACATCAACCACAAGGTGGCGGCGTTCCAGCAGGCCCACCCCGAAAAGGAGATCATCCGCCTGGGCATCGGCGACGTGACCCAGCCCCTGGCCAAATGCGTGGTGGACGCCATGCACGCCGCCGTCGATGAGATGGGCACCAAGGCGGGCTTCCACGGCTACGGCCCCGAGCAGGGCTACGGCTTTCTGAAGGACGCCATCCGGGACTACTACGCGGGCCGGGGCACTAAGATCGAAGAAGACGAGATCTTCATCAGCGACGGCGCCAAGAGCGACCTGGCCAACGTTCTGGGCCTCTTTGATACCGACAACACCGTCCTTGTGCCGGACCCCGTCTACCCCACCTATGTGGACGACAACGTCACCGACGGGCGGAAGATCGTCTACGCCAAGACCAGCCAGGAAACCGGTTTCCTGGCGATGCCGGACGAGAAGGTCAAGGCGGACATCATCTATATTTGCAGCCCCAACAACCCCACCGGCGCGGCCTACACCCGGGAGCAGCTGGCCCAGTGGGTGGCGTACGCCAGGGCCAACAACGCCGTCATCCTGTACGACGCGGCGTATGAGTGCTTTATCTCGGACGAACATCTGGCCCGCAGCATCTTCGAGGTGGAGGGCGCCCGGGAGTGCGCCATCGAGATCTGCTCCTTCTCCAAAATCGCAGGCTTCACCGGCACTCGCTGCGGCTATACCGTGGTGCCCCGTGAGCTGGAGCGGGACGGCATGAGCCTCAACAAGCTCTGGCTCCGCCGCCAGACCACCAAGTTCAACGGCGTGCCTTATATCGTCCAGCGGGGCGCGGCAGCCGTCTTTACCGAGAGCGGCATGAAGGAGATTCAGACCAATCTGGACTACTACCGCCGGAACGCCAAGGTCATCGCCGACGCGCTGGATGCGTGCGGCGTCTGGTACTGCGGCGGCAAGAACAGCCCCTATATCTGGCTGCGCTGCCCCGGCGGCATGAAGAGCTGGGAGTTCTTCGACTGGCTGCTGGAGAACTGCGGCGTTGTGGGCACCCCCGGCGTGGGCTTCGGCGAGTGCGGCGAGGGCTACTTCCGGCTGACCGCCTTCGGCGACGCCGAAAAGACCAAAGTTGCCGCGGAACGGATCAAGACCGCGATCCTGGCTCTGGGCAAATAAGCGGCGGGCCAAGCCCAAAACAGCATAACAAAAAAAGAGCAGCGCTCCGAAAAATCACGGGGCGCTGCTCTTTTACGTCTCAGAAAACGTTATTCGGCTTCGGCGTCTCCTTCCTCGTCCTCGTCCAGGGCGATCAGGAAAACCGCCTGCTTCACCTTGCCGCAGCCCTGCGCTTTGAGGCCGGTTTTGTGGGCTTCCCCGGCAAGGAAAAGGGCAAACCGCCCCTCGCAGAGCATCCCGGCGATGCTGGCGGCGGTGCTGCCATAGGCCAGGTCTGTTTCGGGGTCATAGGGCTTTTTGAGGGCCAGCTCGCCCAAAGAGACCTCAAACAGTTCGCTGCCCTCCAGGTCGGTCAGAAGGGCCAGGTATTTTTCCCGGCGGGCAAAGTCGGCCTTTTCGCCGGGCTGAGGGGTGATCTGGGCCACATTGACAAAGACCTTGTCCCCGTCGATCCGGGTCCGCCCGGCGGGCAGGGTGTGGATATCCCGGGCCATGATGTATTCGATGGCCGTGTCCAGATTCCGGCTGAGGCCAAGGTAGTTGGGCAGATTGTTCAAAGTATCGTAAATCATCGGTTCCTCCAACGGTAGTTGATAATGGGCGGTTCTTCCTGATACGCGCAGATCCGCTCCGCCATGGTGCGCAGGGTGTGGCCCGCAATGAGCCGGTTGGGTGCGCCGAACAGCCCCCGGGAGACGGCGATCCCGGCAACGCCGGTGGCGATGAGGAGCGGGGCGTTTTGAAGGGTGATGCCCCCCGCCGCGACCACCGGAACATCCGCCGCCTTGCAGATCCGCCAAAGTTCGGGCCGCTCCAGAGCGACCACATCGTCGTTCAGGGAAGAACCGAACACCGACCCGCAGACCAGAAAGTCCGCGCCCTGACGCCGGGCCAGAATGGCCTCCCGGACGCAGTGGGCCGACGCTCCGACGATCTTTTCCATCCCCAGCGCCCGCCGCGCTTCGGCCACCTTTGTCTCGGACCAGTCCAGCCGCACGCCGTCGGCGTCCAGCCGCTGCACCGCCTCGATGCTGTTCCGGACCAGAAAGGGGACATGGAGCCGACGGCAAAGGGGCAGCAGCTCCCTGGCCTGCTCCTCAAACTCCGCCTCCGAGAGAGGGCCGGCCTCCATTTCAAAGCAGGTCACGCCTGCGGCCAGAAGGTCTTTGGCGGCTTCCACCAGTGCATGGCCGTTCAGGCGGGCGCAGTCTGCGACGGCATAAAGCCGAAGTTTTTCAGCAGAGATCTCCATGGCGATGCCTCCCAAAACGAGGGCGTCCGGGCAGGGACGCAGGGAAAAGCGGACGGGTTCCGGATATACAGGAATCATTTCTGTAAAACAAGTATACCATAGTTCTGTTAAATTCGCAACAAATTGCGCACCCGGACGGAAAACCCTGCCTCTTTTTGTGGGAAACGCACAAAACCCGCAGGGGAACGCCCTGCGGGTCAAGGATGCGGGAGTTATTCCTTCGGGTCGGTCAGAAGCTCCTTGATGGAGGGCACCAGCCCGCCCAGGTTTTGCAGCTCCGAGGGAATGATGAGCTTGGTCGCCTTGCCGTTGGCCACCTTTGCCAGCGCTTCCAGGCTGCGCAGGGCCAGCACCTTGTCGGTGGGCATGGCTTCGTTCAAGAGGCGGATGGCGTCGGCGTTGGCCTGCTGGACGGTGAGGATGGCCTGGGCCTCGCCCTCGGCCTCCAGAATCCGCTGCTGTTTGACGGCGTCGGCCCGCAGGATGGCGGCTTCCTTCTCGCCCTCGGCGGCGGTGATGGCGGCTTTCTTTTCGCCGTCCGCTTTCAGGATGATGGCCCGCTTTTCCCGCTCGGCCTTCATCTGTTTTTCCATGGCGTCCTGAATTTCACGGGGCGGGATGATGTTCTTGACCTCCACCCGGTTGACCTTGATGCCCCATTTGTCGGTGGCTTCGTCCAGAATGGCGGTGATCTTGGAGTTGATGACGTCCCGGCTGGTGAGGGTGTGGTCCAGCTCCATCTCGCCGATGATGTTGCGCAGGGTGGTGGCGGAGAGGCTCTCGATGGCGGCGATGGGCTGGTTGACGCCGTAGGTATAAAGCTTTGCGTCCATCACCTGGAAAAAGACGACGGTGTCGATCTGCATGGTGACGTTGTCCCGGGTGATGACGGGCTGGGGCGGAAAATCACAGACCTGCTCTTTCAGGCTGACCTTTTTTGCCACCCGCTCCACAAAGGGGATCTTGACGTGGAGGCCGGCGGTCCAGGTGGTGGAGTAGCTGCCCAGCCGCTCAATTACATAAACCAGCGACTGGGGAACGATGACGATGTTGGTGACGACGATCAGCAGGATGACAATAATCAGCGCAAGGACTACATAGATCATCATAGACAAATCACTCCTTTTTTCCGTTTGGGGGTTGTTCAGACGTTTTCCACGGGGCTGGACACCGGCGCGGGTTCGACAATCAGCAGGGTGCTGCGGATCTCCACCACCCGGCAGCTTTCGCCCGGCTCAAAGACGGCCCCCGGCACGGCGCGGGCGTTCCAGTCTACCCCGTCCAGCCGGACACGACCCGTCCGGTCGGGGCGCACAAGGGAGAGCACCTCGACGGTGCGGCCAATGTTCCGGTCGCCGTTGGTGGGGACAGCCGGGTGCCGGAGCTTTGCGGCCAGCGGCTTGAAGGCGACGAGGCACAAAACGCTGACCACTACAAAGACGACGGCCTGAATTTTCAGGCTTCCGGTGGCCAGACAGCTGATCAGCGCCGCTGCGCTGCCCACGGCAAACCAGATCGAGACGAGATTGAAGGTGGCGGCTTCCAGCATCAGGAAGCCGATGGCGGCGATCAGCCACCAGATTGCGTTGATGGGCATCTGCTTCCCTCCTTTGCAAAAACACGGGAGATGCAAGGTTCCGCAGACAAAGCAGCCTTTGGATGATTCTATTATATTCTCCCTCCCCGGGGAAAGGTCAAGTGGTTTTTCCTGTAAAAGATCGAATCGGGACAAATTCAGGATAGTTTACAAAAAAATGTGGAAAATTTCTAAAAATTGGAGCAAATCCAGCTGCAATAATTCACAAAAAAGACAAATCCGGGCGCGGAGTGCGTCCGGATCTGTTCGGGAAAATCGGGGTTATTTGTAATCGTAATAGCTGTGGTCGGGGTTGTGACCGTTTTCGTCCACCGTGATGGTGAAGCCCATGGGGTTCACCACCGTGTGCTTGCCGCTGGCCAGCGGCTCGATCAGCAGGCGGTCGCTCCGGTTGACGATGATCTCGGCGGTCTCCTGTTGGCCCACCCGCTGATAGTGGAGCACCCCGCCCTCGGCGCGGAGGATGCGCAGCGCCCCGGTGCGGAACGCCTCGCAGGTTCTGCGCAGCTCGCCCAGGTTGGAGAGGACCGGCCGCAGCCGGTGCTCGGTGGTGTCCCAGGGGTAGAAGGCCCGGTTGAAGGGGTCGCGGTAGCCCTGCATCCCCACCTCGTCGCCGTAGTAGATGCAGGGGACGCCGGGCAGGGTATAGAGGATGGCATAGGCCAGCCGCAGCTTGAGCATCCCTTCTTCGTAGGCCTCGCCGGTAACGGCCCGCCCGCTCTGCCATTCCCGGCCCCGGCCATTGGCAGGCTCGTCGGCCAGAACGGTCAGCGCCCGCTCGGTGTCGTGGGTGGACAGGAAGTTGAGCAGGGTGTGAAGGGCCGGGGCGGGGTAGTGCTCGCAGATGGAAAGAATCTCCTGGGCGGTCTGTTCGGCGGGCTTGCCGAGGAGGAAGTCCAGCACGCTGTTTTTGAAGGGATAATTCATCACGCTGTCCAGCCCCTTGCCCAGCAGGTAGGTCCGCCGGTGGCCGAAGCCGTATTTGGTGGTGGCGTCCTCCCAGACTTCTCCCAGCAGGAATTTTTCGGGGCTGACCCGCTTGACGGCGGCCCGAATCTTTTCGATGAAGCTGTCGGGCAGCTCGTCGGCCACGTCCAGCCGGAAACCGGCGGCCCCCCGGCGGAGCCAGGTGTCGATGACGCCCCCCTCGCCGGTGATGAAATCCACATAGGAGGGTTCTTCCTCGTTGACCTCGGGCAGCGTGTCGAAGCCCCACCAGCTGCGGTAGCCCGAGGGGTACTGGCTGGAAAAATCATACCAGCTGCGGTAGGGGGAATGGGGGTCCCGCCAGGCGCCGCCGTTGCCGTAGCGGCCTTCCCGGTTGAAATAGATGCTGTCCGACCCGGTGTGGCTGAACACGCCGTCCAGCACGATGCCGATGCCGTATTTCTTTGCCTCGGCGCAGAGCTCCTCGAAATCCTGATTGGTGCCCAGCAGAGGGTCCACGCTGAGGTAGTTGGCGGTATTGTACCGGTGGTTGGAGTGGGCCTCAAAGATGGGATTCAGGTAGAGGAAGGTGACCCCCATTTCGTGCAGGTAGCGCAGCTTGGACTGGATGCCCTTGAGGTCTCCCCCGAAATAGTCGTGGTTGAGGTGGCCGCCGGTCTCGTTGGGCTGCCAGAAGGGTTCGGCGTGCTTGTCGGCGCGGTAGATTCGGTCCGCAAAGGGCATGTGCTTGTTTTCCTGGGATTCGCAGAACCGGTCCGGGAAGATCTGATAGAACACCCCGCCCTTGATGCACTCGGGGGTCTGGAAGTCGGCCTCGCAGACGGTGAGCTGCCAGCGCTCGCCGTCCTGCCAGCTGAGGACGCCCTCGTTGTCCGGGCCGCGATAGATTCGGCGGAAATCGGTGTAAAGATCAAAATAATAGAAGTAGATCCCGGCTGTTTCAATGGGGACATCCACCGAAAAATGGTTGACCTGAGGGGTCTGCCCCTCAAAGGACATCCGGTAATGGACCGGGATATGCCCCGCGCCGTCCTTCTGAAGGACAAGATGGGGGTCAACATAGCCCAGCTCCTCGGGGATGGAGAGCGCCAGATGGACGCTCTGCCCCGCGAACAGTGCGCCGAAGGGCCGCTTGAAATAGGGGTCGTAGCTGTTGAACAGGCAAGCCAATTTGGGTCGTTCCTTTCCAAAAAAGGCCCCGGGCCGGTGGGCCGGTTCCAAAAACAGAGACGGTTTTTTCTGTTCCGGACACAGCCCGGCGGAACCGGGGCTTGCTGCATTGCGTTCTGCCGGAAAACCCGGCTGGGGGATAAATTACTTGATGGCGGGGGCGTTCCAGATATCCCGGGCATAATCCAGGACAGAGCGGTCGGCGCTGAAGATGCCGCTGTTGGCGATGTTCTTCAGGCTCATCCGGGCCCAGGTCTCACGGTCGGCATACAGGCGCTGCAGGTCGGCCTGCGCACGGCGGTAGTCCTTGAAGTCGGCCATGACCATATAGGGGTCGCTGGAGCGCAGGTTGGAGGTGACCTCGTGGAAGTCCTCTCCGTTCCAGCCCCGCTCCAGGAAGTTCAGCACCGAGTTGGCCACGTCGTCGCCCATGATGAAGGCGTTGGGGTGGTAGCCCATGCCCTTGAGGCTGTTGACCTCGGGGGTCAGCATACCGAAGATGATCTCGTTCTCCCGGCCGGCGGCGTCGGCGATCTCGACGTTTGCGCCGTCCAGAGTGCCCAGGGTGATGGCGCCGTTGAGCATGAACTTCATGTTGCCGGTGCCCGAAGCCTCGGTGCCGGCCAGAGAAATCTGCTCAGAGACCTCGGAGGCGGGCATCAGATGCTCGCTGAGGGAGACGCAGTACTCCTCCAGGTAGACGATCCGCAGCTTGTCGCGGACGGCGGGGTCGTTGTTGATGAGGTTGCCCAGCTTGCAGATCATCCGGATCATCTGCTTTGCCATATAGTAGCCGGGGGCTGCCTTGGCGCCGAAGATATAGGTCTTGGGGATGAAGTCCGCGTTGGGGTTCTCTTTCAGGTAGAGGTACTGGGCGGCGATGTTCAGCGCGTTCAGGTGCTGGCGCTTGTACTCGTGCATCCGCTTGACCTGGCAGTCGAAGATGGAGTTCGGGTCGATGACCTGGCCGGTGCTCTTGGACAGGTAATTGGCAAAGTCGGTCTTGTTGGCCAGCTTGATCTCGTTCAGCTGGGCCAGGACCTTCTTGTCGGCGGCAAACTGGTTCAGCTTGGACAGCCCGGCGGCGTCGTGCTTGTAGTCGGTGCCGATGGTCTCGTCCAGCAGCTTGCACAGACGGGGGTTGGAGGCCAGCAGCCAGCGGCGGTATGCGATGCCGTTGGTCACGTTCTTGAAGGCCTGGGGCTTATACAGATAATAGTCGTGGAAGACGCTCTGCTTGATGATCTCGCTGTGCAGCTTGGACACGCCGTTGATGTTGTTGGCGGTGTAGGCGCAGATGTTCGCCATCCGGACCTGGTTGTCGCCGATCAGGGCCATATAGTCGATCTTGCCCTTGTCGCCGGGGAAAGCCTTCTCCAGGTCGGCGCGGCAGCGGCGGTTCATCTCCACCACGATCTGATAGATGCGGGGCAGGGTCATCCGGAAGATGTCCTCGTTCCACTTCTCCAGAGCCTCGGCCATGACGGTGTGGTTGGTGTAGGAGAAGACGCGCTGGCAGATGTCGAAGCTCTTCTCCCAGCCGAAGCCGCACTCATCCAGCAGGATGCGCATCATCTCGGGGATGGCGAGGGTGGGGTGGGTGTCGTTCAGCTGGATGGCGACCTTGTCGGGCAGGTTCTCGAGGGTGGCGTAGGTGGCCAGATGGTTCTGGACGATGTCGCCGATGGAAGCGGCCGACAGGAAATACTGCTGGCGCAGCCGGAGGATCTTGCCCTCGACGTGGTTGTCGTTGGGGTAGAGGACCTTGGAAATCAGCTCGGCGGAGGCGTTCTTGCTCATCGCGGTGCTGTAATTGCCCAGAGAGAAGCTGGACATATCGAAATCAGGCGCCTTGGCCTGCCACAGGCGCAGCTTTGCCACGCCCTGCCCGTCGTAGCCCTGGACGTACATATCCGAGGGAACCGCCATGACGCTGTTGTAGTTCAGGTGCTGGATATAGTGGAAGCCGTGGTCCCAGTTTTCCCGGATCTCGCCGTCAAAACGGACCTCGACGGCCTGGTCGGGGTGGCTCTTGAGCCAGACCTGGCCGCCGGGCAGCCAGTTGTCGGCCCGCTCCTGCTGCCAGCCGTCGACGATCTTCTGCTTGAAGATGCCGTACTCGTACAGGATGGAGTAGCCGGTACCGCAAATACCGGTGGTAGCCATGCCGTCCAGATAGCAGGCGGCCAGACGGCCCAGACCGCCGTTGCCCAGGCCTGCGTCGGGTTCTTCCTCATAGATGCTCTCGATGTTGATGTCGGCATCGGCCAGCGCGGCCTCGGCGGCCTCGTTCAGGCCCAGGTTGAACAGGCTGGTCTTGAGGCTGCGGCCCATCAGGAACTCCATGCACAGGTAGTACACCTGCTTGGAGCCCGAGCCGATGACCTTGGACTGGAACTTTTTGTGATTTTCACTCATGAACTGGCGGCAAATCAGAGCCAGAGCACGATAAATCTGCTGGTGAGAGGCGACGCTCAGGTCGACGCCGTACTCACTGGTCAGCTTGTCTTGCAGAATTTTCGCAAATTCTTTCGTAGTCATACATGATCTCCTGTCTGCATACTTGTTCAATATCAGAAACGGCGGGTGAAAAGACTGTCTTAACTTCACCCTTTTGCCCTATCATGGGAAATACAGCTTTTTTATTATAATCGGTTGCACCGTTGATTGCAAGAAAAAGAGGCTATTTTTTCCGTTACTGCTATTTTTTATGGAGAAACTTTGTGCTGAAAGTGCAAGAATTTGAAAATACCACTTTCTCTCGCAGCATATTTATATTATAATAGTCTGAGCGGGAACCGCCGCAGCGGGGGGGCGCCGGGCGGCGCCGACGGGGTAACTTGCTTACAAATGGGCCTACAAACTCCCCGGCAAACCCCGCAGGGGGCCGCGGGCGCGGTCATTTGGGGGGGATCTGCGGCGGTCCCTGAGATTGCCGCCCTCTGGGCGGAGAAAGCGAGGCGGCTATGGTAAACAAGGTGAAAGTGATGATCGCGGGGGCGCAGTATGCCTTTGCGACCACCGATTCGGAACAGTACATCCTGTCTCTGGCGGACAAGCTGGACCGGGACATCGGCAAGCTGATGAAGGAAAACCCCAGCCTGTCGTCCACCAAGGCGGCGGTGTTCTGCGCGATGGACTATCTGGACGAATACCGCAAGAGCACCGGCAGCGCGGAAAATATGCGCAGCCAGATTCAGGACTATATCGCCGATGCGGCGCGGGCCAAGACGGCGGAGGACAAGGTCCGGGCGGAGAATGAGAGCCTGCGCCGGGAGGCGGCTGCCCTTCGGGAGCAGCTGGCCAGAATGCGGAAGGGCGAAAAAGGCTGAGGGGGCCGGCGCTTCCTACCATTATTATAATTATAATTCTATCGGGCGGAGCGGTCCCCGCGCCCAAAAGCCGCCATCGGAGAGGATGGCCCGCTCAAGGGCCGGTTAATCGCCGGAAGAACAAACGACAAAAGGAGAGCTATGGCACAGATCGAGATTCTTGCCCCGGTGGGCAGCGAGGAAATGCTGCGTGCAGCCGTGTTCAGCGGCGCGGATGCAGTATATTTGGGGTTTTCGGGCTTCAACGCCCGGATAGGGGCCGGCAATTTTGACGCGGCCAGCCTCTGCGAGGCGGTGCGCTTCTGCCACGGGCGGGGCGTGCGGGTCCATGTGGCAATGAATACCACGGTCTACGCCAGCGAACTGGACCGCCTCGCGGACGCGGTGCGGGCTGTGGCGGCCAGCGGCGCGGACGCGGTCATCTGTCAGGATCTGGCCACGGCCCGGCTGATCGGTCAGATCGCCCCCGATCTGCCCCGCCATGCCTCCACCCAGATGAGCGTCCACACCCTCGAAGGGGCGCTGGAGATGGCGGAGCAGGGCTTCAAGCGGGTCATCCTGGCCCGGGAGCTGAGCCTGGAGGAGATCGGCCGCATCACAAAGAACTGCGGAATCGAGACGGAGTGCTTTGTTCATGGCGCGCTCTGCATGAGCATGAGCGGGCAGTGCTATATGTCGGCCTTCCTCGGGGGACGAAGCGGCAACCGCGGCTCCTGCGCCGGGCCCTGCCGCCTGCCCTTCGACGCAAATCCCCTGCCGGAGGGCCGCCCCGGTCAGGCGCATCATCTCTCCCTCAAGGACAATTCGGTCATCGACCAGCTGGACAGGCTTCAGGCGCTGGGGGTGGCCTCGGCCAAGATCGAGGGACGGCTGCGCAGTCCCGAATATGTGGCGGCGGCGGTCAGCGCCTGTCTGGCCGGGCGGGAGGACCGGGCCTACGACCGGGAACTGCTGAAAAATGCCTTCAGCCGGTCGGGCTTTACCTCCGGGTATCTGGACGGCAAGATCGACGGAACCATGTTCGGCACCCGCAGCGAGGCGGACGCGGAGCTGACCCGAAAGACCCTGCCCGCTCTGCGGGAGCTGTATCGGCGGGAGCGCTCCCGGGTCCCGGTGAATATGAAACTGGAAATCGAAGAAGGCGGCGAAAAGCTGACCGTCGCCGACGCCGACGGGAACAAGGCCTTTGCCTACGGCGAGGCCGAACCCGCCCCCGCCCGCACCGACCCCACCGAAAGCCTCCGCCGCAGCCTGTCCAAGACCGGCGGCACCCCCTTTGAAGCCGGGAAGATCGCCGTCGAGATGGAGGGCGGCCCCTGGTATCTGCCCGGCAGCGCCGTCAACGAGCTGCGCCGTCAGGCGCTGGATAGCCTGCTCCGGAAGCGGGAGACGGTCCGACCCTGGCGAATTGAACCGCAGCCCCCGCTGTCCTGGCCCCGCAGGGAGGTCCCGGCCCGGAAAGGACTGCGGGCCCGGTTCGAGCGGTGGGATCAGGTCCCGGCGGACGCCCTCGACGGGGTGGAGCGCCTGATCCTGCCCATCAGTCAGGCGGAAAACGTTCCGGCGGAATGGCGGGAAAAGACGATTCTGGAGCTTCCGCGGGCCATGTTCGGCGCCCTCGAGGCGGACACCATCCGCCGGGTCGAGGCCACCCGGGACGGTGGCTTCGCGGGGTATGAGGCCAACAACATCGCCCACCTGCGAATCTGCCGGGGGCTGCCTCTCTCGGGCGGGCTTGGCCTCAACCTGACCAACCCTCTGGCGGCCCAGTTTTATGCCGATCTGGGGCTGAACGCCCTGCTGCTGCTGCCCGAGGTCAAGGACAGCGAGATGGAGTCCATCGCGCCGGCGCACGAGGGCAGACCGGTCCCCACCGGGGCGCTGATTTACGGCCATATGCCCCTGATGCTGACCCGGGCCTGCCCGCTGCAAAACGTCCGCGACTGCGCCCACTGCGGAAAAGAGGGGGTGCTGACCGACCGCAAGGCCCGGAAGTTCCCGGTGCGGTGCGGGCTGGGGGTCCGGACCATCTATAACCCGGTGCCGCTCTATATGGGGGACAAGCCCGGGGCCCTCGCGGTGGATTACGGCGTGGCGTATTTCACCCTCGAGAGCCGGGAAGAAGCCGCCCGGGTGCTGGAGCTTATACGCCGGGGCGCACCCTGGCCGGAAGAATTCACCCGCGGGCTCTATTTTAAAGGAACAAATTGACGCAGAAAACGAGGTATAGGATGCAGACGGTTACTGTAAAATATAAAGTGTTGGACTCCCGCGCCCGGGTGCCCGCCTACGCCACCGACGGGGCGGCTGCGGCCGATCTCTGCGCGGTGCTGGATGCGCCTCTCACGCTGGCCCCGATGGAGCGGGCGCTGGTTCCCACCGGGTTTGCCATCGAGCTGCCCGGGCCCGAGACGGTGGCGCTGGTCTACGCCCGCAGCGGGCTTTCCATCAAGCACGGCCTGTGCATGGCCAATGGGGTCGGGGTCATTGACAGCGACTACCGGGGAGAACTCAAGGTCCCGATGATCAATCTGGGGACCGAACCCTGCACCATCCAGCCCGGGGAGCGGATCGCCCAGCTGTGCATCGCGCCGGTTTATACGGCGGCCTTCGTTCCGGCGCAGGAGCTGGGGGAGACGGAGCGGGGCCAGGGCGGTTTCGGCTCCACCGGAAGATAAGGGCGGCCCGGGAGGAACAAGGATGGAACTGATTTTGGCGTCTTCCAGCCCCCGCCGCCGCCAGCTGCTGGAGCTGTATACCCGGGACTTCTCAGTCTGCGCAAGCGAATTCGACGAAACAACCGTCCGGGCCGACACCCCCGTCCATCTGGTGGAGGCGCTGGCCCGGGGCAAATGTCTGGCTGTGGCGAAGGCCCGCCCCGGCTGCCTTGTGGTGGGCAGCGACACGGTGGTGGAGCTGGACGGCGAGGTCCTGGGCAAACCCCGGGACGCCGCGGACGCAAAGCGGATGCTCCGCGCCCTGTCGGGCCGGACCCATCTGGTCCACACCGGGGTCTGCGTTTCGGACGGCGAACGGACCGAAAGCTTCGTGGACAGCTGCCGGGTGTGCTTTTTTCCGCTGGATGAGGAGGAGATCGAGCGGTATGCCGCAACCGCAGAACCCTACGACAAGGCCGGGGCCTATGGAATCCAGGGCCGGGCGGCCCTCTGGCTGGACCGCCTCGAGGGGGACTATTACACCGTCATGGGCCTGCCGGTCAGCCGGACGGCCCGTTTGATCGAGGCGTTCCGGGCGGAAAAGCGCGGCAAAAGATGAAAAAAATCGAAAAACTTGCAGAAAAGCTTGTGAAATCAAATTTTGGAGACTATAATAGGGACGTGTCATTCTATGGCGGCAGGGTGGTTCCGCGGCCATTTTGCGATTTGACTGGTTTGGAGTTTCAGGACAAGATAAAAGGAGCAGCTGGGTTATGAGTTTTCTGTCGAAAGATGTAGGCGTAGATCTGGGCACAGCCAATACGCTGGTGTATATGAAGGGCAAGGGCATTATCATGCGGGAGCCGTCGGTGGTGGCTGTGGACACCAAGACCGATGAGGTCCGCTGCGTGGGCTCCGAGGCCAAGGCCGTCATCGGCCGCACCCCGGGCAGCATTGTTGCGGTCCGTCCGCTGAAGGACGGCGTGATTGCGGACTTCGACATCACCGCCAATATGTTGGAGAACTTCCTCAAGAAAGCCTGCGGCAACAGCATGTTTGCCCGGCCCCGGGTTGTCATCTGCATCCCCTCCGGCGTGACCGAAGTGGAGCGCCGCGCCGTTCGGGAGGCAACCCTCAAGGCCGGGGCACGGCAGGTGTCCGTCATCGAAGAACCCATGGCGGCGGCCATCGGCGCGGGCCTGCCCATCAGCGAGCCCACCGGCAGCATGATCGTGGACATCGGCGGCGGCACGGCGGAGATCGCCGTCATCTCGCTGGGAGGCATCGTGGTCTCCCGCAGCGTCCGGATGGCGGGCGATATGTTTGACCAGGCCATCATCGCCTTCATCAAGCGCAAATACAATCTGCTGATCGGCGAACGCACCGCCGAGCAGATCAAGATCGAGATCGGTTCGGCCTTCGTGCTGGAGCAGGAAATGACCATGGAAATCAAGGGCCGCAACCTGGTGGACGGCCTGCCCAAGAACATCGTGGTTCACTCGGAGGACGTCCGGGAGGCCCTGCTGGAGTGCCTGGTCAAGATTACCAGCGCCATCAAGGAGACCCTGGAGCGCACCCCGCCGGAGCTGAGCGCCGACATCATCGACCGCGGCATCACCCTGACGGGCGGCGGCGCCCTGCTGCGGGGGCTGGACCAGCTGATCCAGAGCGAGACCGGCATCGACGTCCATATTGCGGAGGACCCGCTGGACTGCGTGGCCAAGGGCGCGGGCGCTGTGCTGGACCATGTGGATCTGCTGCACGAGGTGCTGGATACCGACGACAGCGGTCGGATGTAAGCCGGCGTCCGTACATCCTGCGCAGCCGGCAGGCTGTGCTTTGTATGCCGCAGAAATTGAGAGGAAAGTGCGGATGGCGGCGGCTGTCCGCGCTTTTTTGTAAACAGACGCAGGAACGACCGGAGGCTTGACCCCTGTGAAGGATTTTTTCGACACCTGGAAATTTAAGATTCTGATCGCGGTCGCGGTTTTTCTGGTGGGCCTGATGGCCTACGCCGGGGCCAACGGGCGTTTGACCGCCGCCCCGCAGGAGCTTTTGAGCGTAGCGGTCACCCCCTTCCAGAAGGCTGCGGCCTTTGTCAGCGGCGGGGTGTCCTCTCTCTGGGACAAATACACCAACATCGACGAAGTCATGGAGGAAAACGAGGAGCTTCGGGCCGAAAACGCCCAGCTCCGGGCCCAGATGGTGGAATACGACCGGCTCAAGGCCGAAAATGAGGCCTACAAAAAGCTGGAACAGATCCAGGAGGAAAACCCGCAGAATACCTACGTCTCCGCCTTTGTCATCGGGCGGGACAGCCTCGACTCCTTCGGCGGCTTTACGCTGGACAAGGGGACGGCCCAGGGGGTCGAGCGGGGGGACACGGTGGTCAGCGACGACGGTTATCTGCTGGGGGTGGTGGTCGAGGCGGATCTGACCAGCTGCAAGGTGCTGACCATCCTTCATCCCAGCTTCAACGCCTCGGTGGTGGTCTCCCGCACCCGGGACAACGGAATCCTGACCGGGGACGCGCTCTATGCCTCGGAGGGGCTTTGCCTGTTCACCAATCTTGCGCGGAATTCCGCCGCGACGGTGCGGGATCAGGTCATCACCACCGGCCTCGGGGGAGTGTATCCGCCCGACGTCCTGGTGGGGACGATCATCGAGCTTGAACCCGAATCCAGCGGCAAATCCACCAACGCTGTGGTAAAGCCGGGGGGAGATGTGCTGGGGGCAAAACACGCCTTCATCATCACCGAGTATTGAGCAAAGGAGAGCCAGAGGATGGAATCACGCCGGAAACGCAAGCGTGCCCAGGGGTTTAAATGGGGCTGTTACCTGCTTCTGCTTTTGGGCTGCGCAGTCCTCCAGACGACCCCCGGCCTGTTCCAGCTGGGGCAGGCAAAGCCGGTTTTTCTGCTGCCGCTGGGTCTGGCGGTGGCGGTCTTTGAGGACGAGTTTTCCGGGGCGCTTTTCGGGGCGGTCTGCGGCCTGATGTGGGATTATACCGCGGGGCGGACGGTGGGCCTGATGGCCCTGGCGCTGATGGCCCTGTGCTTCCTGATCTCGGTCATGGCACAGCTCTATCTCAAGATGACGGCCCTGAATTTCAGCCTGCTGAGCGGGGCGCTGACCCTGCTGATTCTCTCCTGCGACCATCTGTTTTTCTATGTAATGCCGGAATACGCCGGGGCAATGGAGCGGTATCTCCGCTTTGCGCCCCCTTCAGCGGCGATGTCCGGCCTTGGGTCGGCGCTGCTGTTCTGGGCGGTGGGCCGAATCCACCGCGAATTCAAAATTGACACCGGAGTGGTCTGACCTCCGGACAGGGGAAAGGAGGCGTCAGCCTTGGAAGAACGGAAAACCATGGTGCGGCGGCTGGCCCTCCTGATCGCCGGGACCGGGGTGCTCATCGGACTGTATGTCCTCCGGCTGATTTTTTTGCAGCTGATTCACGGGGATGAGTTTGCGGCAAAGGCTACGAATACCACGGAATACCGCTTCACGGTGACGGCGGCCCGGGGCGACATTGTGGACAGCTATGGCCGCCGGATCGCCTCCAGCACCACCTGCTACAACGTCGTCATCAACAAGCTCCTGATGGGGGACCGGGACCTCAACGAGACGGTGTATCAGGCCGTTCTGCTGCTGCAGCAGGGGGGCGAAAGCTGGAACGATGAGATGCTGATCGGCATGCCGGACGCAGAGGGGCATTACGCCTTTACCGACGACCCCGCCAGCGAGAGCGACCAGCGCTCCCTGGAGGAGCTGAAAAGCTCCCTGGGGATGCAGCAGTATGCCACCGCGGACGACATCATGGAAAAACTCATCGAGGAGTATGATCTGGCCGGGTATACGCCGGAATGGCAGCGCCTTCTGGGGGGCATCCGGTATCAGATGATGCAGGAGGAATTCTCCAACGTCAACAACTTTATTTTGGCGGAAAACGTCTCGGACCAGACGGTGGCCACCGTCAAGGAGCACAGCCTGGTGCTGCCGGGCGTCGAGATCGCCGAAACCACCGTCCGCAGCTATGTGGACGGCACCATCCTGCCCCATGTGCTGGGGCGGGTGAGCGCCATCACCGCCGAGCGGTGGAAGGTGGTGGACGAAAACGGCCAGGTGACCTATCCCCTGCGGGACAAGGGCTACGCCATGAACGACGTCATCGGCATTTCGGGCCTGGAATCGGTCTATGAGGACGAGCTGCGGGGCCAGGACGGCGTCGAGACCATCACCCGGGATTCCAGCGGCGTCATCATCGACACCAGCATCACCACCGAGCCCCAGCCCGGAAAAACGGTGATGCTGACCGTCAACAGCGAGTTTCAAAAGGCGGTGGACGAGGCTCTGGCCCGGAACATCCAGCAGATCGCCGAAACCTACGGCACCGAGGCAAGCGCGGGCGCCGTGGTGGTGCTGGATGTGAAGGACGGCAGCGTCCTGGCCTGCTCCAACTATCCCAGCTTTGACCAGAACCTTTACAGCACCCAGTACAGCGAGTACAGCGCCGACCCCGGCGTGCCCCTGTATAACCGGGCGCTGCAGGGCCTGTATACCCCCGGTTCCACCTATAAGCCCTCGGTGGCCCTGGCGGCCCTGCTCAGCGGGACCATCAGCAAGGACGAGCAGGTCCGATGCACCGGCGTCTACACCTATTACCGGGGCTACCGCCCCCGCTGCACCCAGCACGGCCACAGCGGGCTGATCGGGCTGGTGGACGCCATCAAATGGAGCTGCAACATCTTTTTCTATGATGTGGGCCGCCGGACCACCAGCGACGTCTATGATTCCTACGCCTACCGGCTGGGGCTTGGGGGTGCCACCGGCGTGGAAGTGGGCGAATCCACCGGGCGTCTGACCACCAAAAACGACTCCAATTACACCGAATCCCTGGAGGTTCAGGCCGCCATCGGTCAGGGCAACACGGTGGTGACGCCGGTTCAGCTGGCCACCTATGCGGCCACCATCGCCAACAAGGGCGTCCGCTACCGCACCCACTTTGTCAAGGCGCTTCTGGACACCAACACCGGCGAGGTGATTGAGGAGGTCCAGCCCGAGATTGTCGATATCATCGAGGACAACATCGGCGCCTTTGACATCGTGGAACAGGGCATGATCGGCGTGTCGGCCACCATCGCCAGCCTGGCGGATTATCCCTACACCATCGCCTGCAAAACCGGTACCCCCCAGCGCAGCGAAACCGACGCAGACGGCAAGCACTACACCAACTCCACCATGATTGCCTATGGGCCGGTGGAGGACCCGCAGATCGCCATCGGCCTGGTGGTGGAATACGGCGGCGGCGGCTCCCGGGCGGGCAATCTGATTGCGGATATCTTCGACGCCTATTTCTTCGAGCGCTCCAACACCATGACCCCGCTGCCCGAGGGCCAGCTGCTGGAGTGAGGGCCGCCGGACGCGGAAAAACGCGAAACCGTATAAATTCCGAACAATTGAATGTTTTGTATAAAAACTATTGTCATACCATGGAAATTGTGGTAATATGTTTCTGCGATATCATGTGAATTTGACTTTGAAAAAGGAACAAAGGAGATGGGCGAATGACGATTGCATTGATCGCACATGACTCCAAGAAGGAGCTGATGGTACAATTCTGCACAGCGTACTGTCGGATTTTAAGCCAGCACAAGCTTGTGGCGACCGGCACGACCGGCAAGCTGATCGCTGAGGCCACCGGCCTGCAGGTGCAGCGCTTTCTGGCGGGAGTGCAGGGCGGAGACCAGCAGATCGCCTCGCGCATTGCCTGCAATGAGATCGACCTGCTGCTGTTCTTCCGGGATCCGATCAATGCAAAGCCCAGCGAACCCAATGAGATGACCCTTCTGCGGCTGTGTGATGTACATAACATCCCGATGGCCACCAACATCGCGACGGCGGAGGTTTTGATCCACGGCCTGGAGCGGGGCGACCTGGACTGGCGCGATATCGTAAACCCTCAGAAATGACGGCGGCTGCGGCTGTCTGCGCAAACCTTCCGGAATATAAAAACAAAAACTGCATCCTGCGGCTGGGGAAACGCCCCGTTGGCCGACTGGGTGCAGTTTTTGTTATATTTGACCGGGATTATCCTTTGAGGAGAAATTCCATCCGGACCGGATTGTGGTCGGAGCAGACAAAGCCTTCGTCCAGCACTTCAACGCTCCGGACCTCCACATTGTCCGAAACGAGGAACCCGTCCATGCAAAGGACAAAGGTCTTGCCGGGCTGATAGGCGGTGTCACAGTTGCGGGTGGTGGGCAGCAGGGGAGACTGGGTGTAGTCTGCCACGGAGATGTGGTCCGGCAGGGCGCTGCGGTCAAAGGCGCGGGCCCAGGAATAACCCTCTGTGCTCCCGTTCAGCTGGAGGGCGGAATCGCCGGGCAGGTCCTGGTTGAAATCGCCCCCCACGATGACGTAATTTTCGCCCCCTGCATAGTATTTTTCCAGGTCGGCCGCCAGCATCTGCATCTGGGCGGGCACCGTTTCCGGCTCCTCGGAGTAAGCCGAGGCGTGGATGTTGATGAGGTAGAGCTTCCGCCCGTTTTCCACCGGCAGCTCACTGATGCTGTAACAGCGGTCCAAATCCACCACATGGGTGATTCCCTTGTCAATGGGCAGGCTGCGGCGCAGGGCGCTCTCGATCGGGAACCGGGAGAAGGTGACGATGCCGGACAGGGATTTGCCGTGGGGTTCCAGCAGCGGCCAGAACAGATAGGGGGAGTCGAAGTTGATGGCGAGCACGTTCTCAAAGCCGGAAAAGCCCTCTGCGGCCATCTGGTACTCGTTTACATGATGGGAGCGGGTCGCGTCCACATCCACTTCCTGAAGCAGGACAAAATCGAGCGCAAGCTGCCGCAGCGTCTCCACCGCGCCGCCGATGTTGGTCCGGACGGCCTCGGCACTGTACGCCCGGGACTCTGTGCCGCCGTCCATGAAAAAGCTGAAATCGGCGCTGTATGCGCCAAAACCAAGGTTCCAGGTGGCGATGGCGTATTCCTGCCCGGCGGAGAGGACAGCCCCGTCCGAATCGGCGGCGTGCTGCACTTCCAGGGGCAGATTGTCCTCGATCCGGTAATATGCGGCGAGATAATAGACGCCATACCCCAGGACCAGAAGCACAGCCAGCGCCAAAAGCGCGGCCAGCGCCCGGACGGGAAGGGGAAGGGGAGAAAAACGGCTCATGGCGGCCTCCTTGTCTGCGCGGTGTGATTGCCCTCGGCCCGGCGCTCTCATTCGGCTGCGCCGGTGATGAAGCCGCCGCCCAGCACCGCGCCTTCCCGATAGAATGCGGCGGTCTGGCCCGGGGCCGGGGCGCGGACCGGCTCCTCAAAGGTCAGGGTGTTCCGCCCGTCAAAGAGGGCCGGGGCCAGCCGGGCGGCACTGCGGATCTTGACCTCATACCGCCCGGCAGGCAGGGGCTTGCCGTCGGCGGTGGAAAGATCCCGCAGCGTGACGGTGCGGAAGTATTCCTGCCCGGCGCGGGCCAGCTGAATATCCCCGTTTTCCAGAATGGTTTTGATAAAGACCGGCTCCCCCAGCGCCAGGCCCAGCCCTTTGCGCTGGCCGATGGTGTAGTGGAGCACGCCCTTGTGGGGGCCGAGGTCCGCGCCGTCGGGGGAGAGGAAACGCCCGGCCTTGCCGGTCAGCCCCCGCCGGGCGATGTAGCCCGCGTAATCTCCCTCCGGGATGAAACAAATCTCCATGCTGTCGGGGGCGTCGGCGCAGTCCAGCCCGAACTCCCGGGCCATGGCGCGGATGTCCTCCTTTTCAAATTCGCCCAGCGGCAGAATCAGCCGGCTGAGGACGGCCTGGGGCAGACGGCAGAGCATATAGCTCTGGTCCCGGGCGGCGCTGGCGGGCTGGTGGATTCGGCTGACGCCGTCCCCGTCCACCTCCACCCGGGCGTAGTGCCCGGTGGCAATATAGGGGATGCCCAGCCGTCCGGCAGCTTCCAGCAGGGACGCGAATTTGACGGCGGGGTTGCACAAAACGCAGGGGTTGGGGGTGCGGCCCGCGCAATAGTCGGCGCAGAAGGGGGTGATGACCTCCCTTTCAAAGAGGTCCTGAGCGTCCAGCACGATGCACTGGATGCCCAGCTGCTCCGCCGCCCGGCGGGCGGCCTCCACGGCGCTTTCGTGGGCGGGGGAAAACCGGATGACCGCCCCCGTCACCGCGAAGCCCTGCTGCTGAAGGATGCGGACCGCGACGCTGGAATCCACGCCGCCGCTCATCCCGATCAGCACCTTGTCCTGCACTTCATAGGTGTCAAACCCGTTCCCGGGCAAAAAAACGTCCTGCATCAGTCCTGCCTCCCGCCGTATGCTTTGCTCTGCGCCACGGCCAGCTGGTCGCAGCGCTCGTTTTCGGGGTGTCCGGCGTGGCCTTTCACCCAGATGTAGGTAATGGTATGCCGGGCCTCCTGCTCCAGCGCCTGGGCCCAGAGGTCGGGGTTGAGGGCCGGGGACCCGTCGGATTTTTTCCAGCCCCGGGCCCGCCAGCCTTTGGCCCAGCCCTTTTGCAGCCCGTTGATGACATACTGGCTGTCGCTGCAATAGCGCACCTCGCAGGGCTCCTTGAGCTGGCGCAGCGCCTCGATGAAGGCGGTCAGCTCCATCCGGTTGTTGGTGGTGCTGGCGGAGCCGCCGCTGAGTTCTTTTTCGTAGATTTTGCCGCCGAAGCGGTAGCGCAGAACTGCCCCCCAGCCGCCCGGGCCGGGGTTTCCGCTGCACGCGCCGTCGGTGTAGATTTCGACCTGTTTCATTCGATTCTCCTGTCAAACGCAAGATCCTGCGTTCCGCCCGGGGACGGAACGTCTCCCCTTTATTTAGAGGGATTTTTCCCTCTCTGTCAAGAGAAAATGCATATTTTCCAGCCGGCCTGCCCAAGCTTGGAATTGACAAAAACAAGCCGGACTACTATACTAAAAGCAACAATTGACGTATAGGGGCATAGGCAAGGCGTATGCCCGGTTTCTGTCAAAGGCGGACCGCGGTCGCATCGAACAGATGGACTGGGAGGGTCGGAAGTGCCTTTCAGAACAAGTTTCAAAGCCTGTGAGCGGGCTTTTGGCGAAGAATTCTATACGGTGTATCCACCCGGAGCCGCCGGGGCCTTTGCCCTGCCGTCTCCCTGAAAAAGCGGGCCATGCCGGGAGGCGGGCCTGTCTTTGTGTATGTTTATGGAGGTACAAATGGCACAAGCAAAAGAGAATAATGGAAACGGCGGCTCCGGAACAGCCAAAACCGGCATGAACGGCGAGGCGAAAGGCTCCCGCCCCCGCCGCAGCTACTATCAGCGCCGGCCCCGCCGCGCCCAGCCCCGGGAGGCGGCCGTCCCCCTCCACATCTACCCGCTGGGCGGCCTTGGCGAAGTGGGCAAAAATATGACCGTCTATGAATGCTGCGGCGATATGATTATCGTGGACTGCGGCCTGGTCTTTCCGGACAGCGAGATGTATGGCATCGACCTGGTCATCCCCGATTTCACCTTTGTCGTCCAGAACAAGGACCGGATCAAGGGCCTTCTGATTACCCACGGCCACGAGGACCACATCGGCAGCATCCCCTATCTGCTCCAGAAGCTGGATATCCCCATCTATGGGACCCGGCTGACCTGCGGCCTCATCAAGAACAAACTGGAGGAGTTCAGCCTGGCGGGCCGGACAAAATTTGTGGAGATCGTCCCCCGCCAGAAGATCAAGCTGGGCTGCTTCACGGTGGAGCCCATCCACGTCAACCACTCGATCCCGGATGCGGTGGCCTTTGCCATCGACAGCCCGGCGGGCGTGGTGATCCAGACCGGCGACTTCAAGATCGACTATACCCCGCTGGGCTGCGGCCCTACCGACCTGACCACCCTGGCCGAGTACGGCCAGCGGGGGGTACTGGCCCTTTTGAGCGACTCCACCAACGCCGAGCGGCCCGGCTTCACGGCCACCGAGCAGAAGGTGGCGGCGGGCGTACACAACCTGTTCGCCCAGGCGCGGAACAAGCGGATTATCATTGCGACCTTCGCCTCCAACATCTACCGGGTCCAGCAGATCATTGAGCTGGCGGTGCAGGAGGGGCGGAAGGTTGCCTTCAGCGGGCGGAGCATGGTCAACAACACGGCCATGGCCCAGGAGCTGGGGTATATGCACATCCCCGAGGGCACCCTCATCAACATCGAGGAGATCAACAAGTATCCGCCCGAGCAGGTGGTGCTGATTACCACCGGCAGCCAGGGCGAACCCCTGAGCGCCTTGTCCCGGATGGCTTCGTGCAGCCACCGCCAGGTGCGGGTGGGGCCCGGGGATTTCATCATCATCTCGGCCAACCCCATCCCCGGCAACGAAAAGAGCGTCACCAAAATCGTCAACGGGCTTCTGCTGCTGGGCGCACAGGTCATCTATGAGAGTATGTACGACGTCCACGTCTCGGGCCACGCCTGCCAGGAGGAGCAGAAGCTGATGCTCACCCTGACCCGGCCCAAGTTCTTCCTGCCGGTCCACGGCGAATACAAGCAGCTGAAAAAGCACGCCCTGACGGCGGCGGGCCTCGGCATCCCCCACAGCAATATCCTGATTGCGGAGAACGGCTCCAACGTCATCCTCACCCGGGATGAGATCAAGCTGGGCGAGCCGGTCACGGCGGGGGCCGTCATGGTGGACGGCCTGGGCGTCGGCGACGTGGGCAACGTGGTCCTGCGGGACCGCAAGCATCTGTCGGAGGACGGCCTGGTCATCATTGTGGCCACCGTGGACAACCGGACCGGCAAGGTCCTGGCGGGGCCGGATCTGGTGAGCCGGGGCTTTGTCTATGTGCGGGAAAACGAGAGCCTGATGGACGGGGCCCAGAGCGTGGTGGAATCAGCGCTGGACCGCTGCGTGGAAGAACACGTCCGGGACTGGAACAGCGTCAAAACCCGGGTGCGGGAGGCGCTGAGCAGCTATATCTACCGCCGCACCAAGCGCAGCCCCATGATCCTTCCGATTTTGATGGAGGTCTGACGCCCGGCTTCCGCCTTCGGGCGGGCAAAGCCCCGGCTCTGCCCGCCAAGACCCTTCCGGGGAGACAGTGACCATGAAACAAAAACCCAGATTTACCTTGGAACTCCTGACCGCCGCCTTCGGGCTGCTGTGGCTTACCTTTGCGGCGCTGCTGGTGGTGGTTCGCCCGGCGTTCTGGCCGGTGGCGGTGGCGGCGCTTCTGCTCTGCATCGCCTTTGTGCTGCTGCTTCGCTTTCAGATGCGGGCCCAGATCACCCGCTGGATTGTGGGCGGGGAGTTTGAAAACTCAAAAACCCAGTACAGCCTCACCGCTTTGTCCCAGCCGGCGGCCCTGATTTCGCCCGAGGACACCCTGCTGTGGTACAACGACGCCTTCCGGACCCATCTTCTGGCCGGGCGGGATGCGGTGACGGCCCGGATCAGCAAGGTGCTGCCCGGGCTGGACTTCGCCCTCTGCCGGGAAGAGGAGGGCCAGCTGCTCTCCTGCGGGGACGGGCTGTGGAAGATTCACAGCGCGGAGGTCCCCGGCGGAGAGGACGCGCTCTGCCTTCTCATCCTCAGCGACGAGACGGCCCTGCGGAAGGTGGAGGCCGAATACAAGGCCAGCCGCCCGGGCTACATGATCTTCTCGGTGGACGGCTACGACGACGTCTTCCGGGATATGCTGGACAGCGAGAGCGCCCGGCTGCTGGAGGGAATCAACCGTACCCTGGAGGGGATGATCGGCCGCGGCACCGGCTTTCTGCGCCGGGTGGCCAACGGGCGCTATATTGCGGTGGTGGAAGAACGCCACCTCCAGCAGTACGCCCAGCGGGGCTATGACGTGCTGGACAAGATTCGCGCCCTCAACCCCAGCGTCAACCTCTCCATCTCCATCGGCATCGGCCGGGGGGCTTCCACCCTCCACGAGGCCCAGGATATGGCGGTCCAGGCGCTGGATATGGCCCAGGGCCGGGGCGGCGACCAGGCCGCCGAGATGACGCCGGACGGCTTCACCTTCTACGGCGGCGTGAGCCACGGGGTGGAAAAGCGGAGCAAGGTGCGCAGCCGCATCGTGGCCGACGCGCTGGTGGGGCTGATTAAAGAGGCCGACCATGTGGTCATCATGGGCCACCGGATGAGCGACCTCGACGCCATCGGCGCGGCGGAGGGCGTGCTGCGGATCTGCAAGATCTGCGATGTGCCCGCCGTCATCGCCGTGCGCCAGGAGGCGACCCTGGCCTCCAGCCTCATCGACGCGCTGATCGAGGCCGGGCAGGAGGGGGACTTCATCGACCCCAGAGCCGCCCTGAGCATCATCACCAAAAACACCCTCTGCATCGTGGTGGATACATATCAGGTCAACCTGGTGGAAAGCAAGGAGATCCTCGAGCGGTGCGGGAAGGTGGCGGTCATCGACCACCACCGCAAGGGAGTGGGATACATTCAGGACCCGGTGCTGGTCTGCCACGAGCCCTACGCCTCCTCCACCAGCGAGCTGGTCACCGAGCTGCTGCAATATGTGGGCGGCCGGGAGGATAAGCCCAGCCGGGTGGAGGCCGAGGGCCTGCTCTCCGGCATCATGCTGGACACCCGGGACTTTACCCTGCACACCGGCGTGCGCACCTTTGAGGCCGCCGCCGCCCTCCGTCGGTATGGCGCTGAGACCGAGCGGGTCCGGGCGCTGTTTGATGTCAGCATGGTGGAATACCGCGCCAAGGCCGATCTGGTCGGCGCGGCCCAGATGTACAAAAACTGTGCGGTCTCGGTCTGCGGAGAGCTTCCGCCCGAGGCGCGGGTGGCTGTGCCCCAAGCCGCCAACGACCTGCTCACCATTCAGGGAGTGGAGGCCAGCTTTGTGGCGGTCCAGGCGGGCAGCGGGGTGAATATCTCGGCCCGCAGCCTGGGCCAGGTCAACGTCCAGGTCATCATGGAGGCCCTGGGGGGCGGCGGGCATCAGACCATGGCGGCGGCCCAGCTCAAGCACACCAGCCCCGACGAGGCCCGGGCCAAAATTCATGCGGCCATCGACCTCTACCGCGCCGCCCAGAAGAAGGGAAGCGCCTCCCCGGGGACCCGGGCCTGACCCGTCCCCCGGGGCAAGAGGAGAAAATCCGCAGATTCTATTGCCCAAACCCTGCGGATGCGGTATACTAAACTGAAATTATGCCGGGGCTGCCCTGCCGCGCCCCGGTCGGAAACGAGGGATACAACCATGAAGGTTATTTTGAAACAGGACGTCAAGGGCATCGGCAAAAAGGACGAGATCCATGAGGTCTCGGACGGGTACGCCCGCAACTTTTTGTTCCCCCGCAAGCTGGCCGCTGTGGCGGACACCAGCGCGCTGAACATCGCCCGCAGCAAGGAGGCCGCCGCAGATTTCCATGAGGCCGAGAACGTCGCTGCCGCCCAGGCTCTGGCCGCAAAGATCAACGACAAGACGGTCACCGTCAAGACCAAGGGCGGCGCCTCGGGCCGCCTGTTCGGCAAGGTCACCGGCAAGGAAGTCGCCGCAGCGCTCAGCGAGCTGACCGGCGCGGCCATCGATAAAAAGAAGGTCGAGCTGGAAACCAAGGACATCAAGGAGGCCGGCGTCTACAACGGCAAGGTCCGCCTGTATGTCGGCGTGGCGGCCAGCTTCAAGGTCAACGTGGAAGTAGAGCCCGCCTGAACCGGGCCAAACCAGGGTCCAGCGCCCCCTCTTGTCAGGGGGCGTTTTTTATCCCGGAGGAAGGGGCCGCCCTGCGGCCCAGGAAGGAACAACTATGCCGTCGGAGCGCCGCTATTCCAGTGAACTGAATCTCGAGAGCATGGGCATCAGCCAGCCTTACAACATGCAGGCAGAGCAGAGCGTTCTGGGCGCAGTGCTCCTTCAGCCCGAGACCCTCACCGATCTGGTGGAGATTCTCAAGCCGGAGATGTTCTACGCCCGGCAGAACGGGCGAATCTACACCGAGATTCTCCGCCTGTTCACCAGCGACCAGACCATCGATCTGGTGACCCTGCTGGACGCCGTCGTGTCGGACGGCGCTTTTGCCAGCACCGACGAGGCCAAGGTCTACCTGACCGGTCTGGCCGAGACGGTGCCCAGCATCTCCAACGTCAAAGCCTACGCAAAAATCGTCCAGGAAAAATATCTGGTCCGCCAGCTGATGGAGGTGGCCAAAGGCATTCTGGAAAAGGCCAACGAGGAGCCGGACGCCGACCTGCTGCTGGAAAACGCCGAGCAGAAGATCTACGAGATCCGTTCCGGGCGGGATTCCAGCGCCCTCACCCCGCTCTCCTCCAGCATGGTGGAGACCCTGACCAACCTGCAAAAGATCAGCGGCCCGGACGCGGACAAGTACAAGGGCATCCCCACCGGGTTCCGGCTGCTGGACACCGTCCTCACCGGCCTTGGCCGGGGCGATCTCATCATCCTGGCGGCCCGGCCCGGCATGGGAAAAACCAGCTTTGCGCTGAACATCGCCACCCGGGTGGCCATGCGGGAGAAGATTCCGGTGGCAATTTTCAGTCTGGAAATGACCAAGGAGCAGCTCACCAACCGCATCCTCTCCGCAGAGGCGGGAATCGACAGCCAGGCGTTCCGGACCGGCGCCCTCAAATCCGAGGACTGGGAATATCTGGCCCTCGCCACCGAGAAGCTCCACGACGCCCCCATCTTTATGGATGACACTTCCGGCATCACCATCACCGAGATGAAGGCCAAGATTCGCCGCGTCAATCAGGACCCCCGCCGCCCCAACATCGGGCTGATTGTCATCGACTATCTTCAGCTGATGACCTCCGGCCAGCGGACCGAAAACCGGGTGCAGGAGATCAGCTCCATCACCCGGAACCTCAAGATCATGGCCAAGGAGATGAATGTGCCCATCATCGCCCTGAGCCAGCTCTCCCGTGCCGTGGAAAAGCAGGGCAACAGCTCGGGCCACCGGCCCCAGCTGTCCGACCTGCGGGATTCGGGCTCCATCGAGCAGGACGCCGACTGCGTCCTGTTCCTCTACCGGGAAGCCTATTACGCCAGCCAGCAGCAGGACGGCGCGGATGTGGACGCCGACACCGCCGAGTGCATCGTGGCCAAAAACCGCCACGGCGAGACCAGCACCGTTCCCCTCGGGTGGGACGGCGCACATACCCGTTTTATGGATGTGGACTTTAAGCGCGGATGAAACAGGTTCTTTGTCTGAAAAAAGAAGCCATCGAAGCCCAGGCGCTTGCCTTTTGCAGGCAGGCCGGGCTTTTTCTGCACGGGGCCGGGGCCCGGCCCCTGCGGGCGGTGGCGGCGGTGTCTGTCTCTTATACACATCTCCGAGCCCACG
>JAHLFH010000109.1 GCA_018883885.1 Candidatus Faecalibacterium intestinavium
TCGCCGCGCAGCTGCCCGACGCGCTGGGGGCTGCGGCGGAGATGTCCGCCCGGCTGATGGCCGAGGACCTCTGCCGGGAGGCGGGCTACATGATCCCCCAAAGCCCCTATGCCGAAGCCTTTTTAAAGAAAATCCAGTCTGAACCCGGCGTCCCCCGGGACGCTGTGGAAACACTGCTTGCCACCATCCCATTCCAGAAAGAACAGGAGGATACTACAATGGAAAAATGGAAATGCTCGGTCTGCGGATACATTCACGAGGGCCCTCTGCCGGAGGGGTTCACCTGCCCGGTCTGCAAACAGCCCGCGTCGGTTTTCGTCCGGGTCGAAGAGGTCCCCGCGGCTCCGGCCAAAAATCCCTACGCCGGGACTAGGACCGAGAAAAATCTCTGGGAGGCCTTTGCGGGCGAGTCCCAGGCACGGAACAAATACACCTACTTTGCCTCTGTGGCCAAGAAGGCGGGCTTTGAGCAGATTGCCGACCTCTTCCTCCAGACCGCAGAGAACGAGAAGGAGCACGCCAAGCTCTGGTTCAAGGAGCTGGGCGAGCTGGGCGACACCGCCCAGAACCTGCTCCATGCAGCCGAGGGCGAGAATGCCGAGTGGACCGATATGTACGCCCGGATGGCAAAAGAGGCCGACGAGGAGGGCTTCCACGAGCTGGCGGAGCGGTTCCGCGGGGTGGCGGCCATCGAAAAGACCCATGAGGAGCGCTACCGCGCCCTGCTGCGGAACGTGGAGGCGAAGGCCGTCTTTGAAAAGAGCGGCGTGACCATCTGGGAATGCCGCAACTGCGGCCACATCGTCGTGGGCACAAAGGCCCCCGATGTCTGCCCCGTTTGCAACCATCCCCAGGCTTTCTTTGAGGTCCACAAGGAAAATTACTGAGAAGTCTGTTTTAAAACGCATCGAACAGGAGGTACCATACATGAACGCCAAATTTTATATCTGCCGCCACTGCGGCAACATCGTCGAAATGATCCGCAGCTCCGGCGTGCCCATTGTCTGCTGCGGCGAGAAGATGGAGCTGCTCCAGCCCAACACCGTTGAGGCCAGCGGCGAGAAACATCTGCCGGTGGCAAAGCTGGAGGGCGGCGTCCTGACCGTCAACGTGGGCTCGGTGGATCACCCCATGGTCCCGGAGCACTTCATCCAGTGGATCTACGTCGAGACCGAAAACGGCGGCCTGCGCAGGGACCTGAAGCCCGGCGACAAGCCCGCGGCGGTCTTCCAGCTGGGCGGGGAGAAGCCGGTGGCCGTTTACGCCTACTGCAACCTCCACGGCCTGTGGGCGACCGAACTGTAAAAACGTCTGTACGGTAGGGGCGGGGCAAGAGGGCTTGCTTCGCCCCTTTTTTCAGGCAGCCGGGGGCTCCCCGGGCAGGAAGGAGAAAAGGGGATGGAATTCCAGAGAGAAGAAAACCGCATCTGGCTGGCGGACGCTTCCGGGCAGAAAATCGCCCAGCTGCTTTTTCCGGCCCGAAGCGAGGGGGTCGTGACGGTCTCCTCCACCTATGTGGACCCGGCGCTGCGGGGGCAGGGGGTGGCGTCCCGGCTGATGGAAGCCCTGACCCAGGAGCTGCGGGCCAGCGGCAGGAAGGCCGTCCCGGTCTGTTCCTACGCCGTCCGCTGGTTTGAGGAGCACCCCGAGGCAGCCGACCTGCTGGCAGAAAAAGGCTGAACGGAACCGGGGCGTTTCCCGGCGATGCAGTACGCTTCGTTTTTCAGACGGAACAGAATCCCGTCTGTAAAACGGAGCGTTTTTGTTGTGCGGAAAAGAGGCCGGGATTCCGATGCAAAGTGCGGAAAATCGCCGCGATTCCAGCCGCCCTTTTGGACAAAAAGCTGAAAATCGCCCGACCGGGGCGGTTCTGTCTTTACAAGGGCGGGACAGTGTGTTAAAACTCATTATGTTATCACTGCATCACTTTAGCACGGCAAAGTGAACGCGCGGCCTGCGCCGAGGGGGCGGGGCCGGACAGAAGGAGGAGTTTCACAATGAAAAAGTTGAAAAAAGCGGTTTCTTTGATTTTGACGGCGGCCATGGCCCTGAGCTTTGCGGCCTGCGGTTCGTCCGGTTCCGGGGTTTCCTCGGCGGCAGCCAGTGCAGCCGACAGCGAACCGGCATCGTCCAGCGCGGCGGCGGAGGCCGACAGCGACCTGGCCTATGTGCAGGGCAAGGGCACCCTGGTGGTGGGCATGACCGATTTCGCCCCGATGGACTACCGGGACGAAAACGGCGAGTGGATCGGCTTTGACGCGGACATGGCCAAGGCGTTCGCCGAGTATCTGGGAGTGGAAGTGGAGTTCCTGGAGATCAACTGGGACAACAAGCTGATGGAGCTGGACACCAAGGGCGTGGATGCGGTCTGGAACGGCATGACCATCACTGATGAGGTGACGAGCGGCGCTTCGGTGTCGGAGCCCTACTGCAACAACGGCCAGGTGGTGGTGGTGCCTGCCGACAAGGCCGCCGATTATCAGGACACCGAGAGCCTGTCGGCCCTGAGTTTTGCCGTGGAAAACGGCTCGGCGGGCGCGGCGCAGCTGGATGAGCTGGGCATCTCCTATGTGGCCAAGACCACCCAGGCCGACGCCCTGATGGAAGTAGCCTCGGGCGCTTCGGACGCCTGCGTCATCGACCTGCTGATGGCGGGCGCCATGATCGGCGAGGGGACCAGCTACCCTGACCTGACCTACACCGTCCAGCTGAACAGCGAGGAATATGGCGTGGCTTTCCGCAAGGGCTCCGACCTGACCGAAGCCTTCAACACCTTCTGGAAGGAAGCATACGACGACGGCACGGTCCTTGAGACCGCCACCACCTACGGCGTCCAGGAGTCTGTCATCGAGAAGTAAAGAAACCCGTCTGTCTGGGAAACATTTGCCTCGGAGAAGCAGCCGCAGAACCGGGGCAAATGTTTCTCTGCGGTATCAGCATCTGCAAAGAGAGGAAACCCGTTATGCTGCTTTCCGTCACCCTGACGCTGCTGGAGGGCCTGGGCGCTACCCTGGAGCTTTTCGCACTGACGTTGCTGTTTGCGCTGCCTTTGGGGCTGGTGATCGCCCTGGGGGCCATGAGCCGCCTGACCCCGCTGCGCTGGTTTGTCAGCATGGTGGTGTGGGTGGTCCGCGGCACGCCCCTGATGATCCAGATTCTGATCATCTTCTATGGCCCCGGCCTGCTGTTTGACCTGCCCCTGCTGCCCCGGTTCGGGGCGGCGCTGCTCTCCTTTGTCATCAACTACGCGTGCTATTTCTCCGAAATTTACCGCGGCGGCATCCAGTCCATCCCCAAGGGCCAGTATGAGGCGGGCGAGGTGCTGGGCATGACCCGGAGCCAGATCTTCTTCAAGGTCACGCTGCTTCAGGTCATCAAGCGGATCGTCCCCCCCATGGGCAACGAGTTCATCACCCTGGTCAAGGACACCGCTCTGGTGCGGGTCATCTCGGTGTATGAGATCATCTGGATGGGCGAATCCTACATCAAAAAAGGGATGATTTGGCCCCTGTTCTATACGGCTGTGTTCTACCTGGTGGTGAACGGCGTCCTGACGCTGCTGTTCCGCTGGGCCGAAAAGAAACTGGATTATTTCCGCTGAGGAGGTGTGCGCTATGCCGGTTCTGGAAGTCAGAAACATTGAAAAACACTTCGGCGACACCCATGTGCTGGAGGACATCAGTTTTAATTTGGAAAAAGGCCAGGCGCTGGCCATCATCGGCTCGTCGGGCAGCGGCAAAACCACCCTGCTGCGGTGTCTGAATTTCCTCGAAGCCCCGGATCGGGGGCAGATTCTCGTGAACGGGGAAACCCTGTTCGACGCGGCCGACCCCGCCACCCAGCGGGAGGCGGAGATCCGCCGCAAGCGGCTTCATTTCGGGCTGGTGTTCCAGTCCTTCAACCTGTTCCCCCAGTACACCGCCTTGCAGAACGTGATGCTGGCAAAGCAGCTTCTGGCGCAGGAACAGCCGGACTACAAGGCCCGGAAAAAGGAGATCAACGCCGCAATCGAGGCCGAAGGCCTGGAACTGCTGCGCCGGATGGGGTTGGCCGACCGTGCGGGCCACTACCCCCACCAGCTGTCGGGCGGCCAGCAGCAG
>JAHLFH010000110.1 GCA_018883885.1 Candidatus Faecalibacterium intestinavium
GCCATGGGCTTTGCAGGCGGCGTGGTGGGCAGCCGGTTCTTCGGCGGGCCCAGAGTGGTCCTCCAGTCGGCGAACCGGGGCGAGGCCTCCAGCAGCGCGGTGTCCACCTCCAGCTCGACGGCCGGCAGTGAGCTGAGCCTGTCCGAGGTGTCGGCGCTGGTCAGCCCCAGCGTCGTGGTCATCACCACCGAACAGGTGGTCTACTCCTCCCAGTGGTACTGGTACGGCCAGGGGCAGGTCCAGTCCGGCGCGGGCAGCGGCGTCATCATCAGCGATGACGGCTATATCCTCACCTGCGCCCATGTCATCGAGGGCGCCTCCAACATCACCGTCACCATCGGGGACACCGATTACACCGCGCAGGTCATCGGCTCCGACACCGTCAGCGATATCGCGGTCATCAAGATCGACGCCACCGGCCTGACCCCCGCTGCCGTGGGCGACAGCAACAGCCTGGTCGTGGGCGAAGAAGTGGTGGCGGTCGGCAACCCCCTGGGCACCCTGGGCGGCACCGTGACCAACGGCATCATCAGCGCTCTGAACCGCAGCGTCTCCATCCAGAGCGGCGGCTCGGTGGTGAATATGTCCCTGATCCAGACCAACGCCAGCGTCAGCCCCGGCAACTCGGGCGGCGGCCTGTTCAATATGGCCGGTGAGCTGATCGGGATTGTCAACGCAAAGTCGTCCGACGCGGACGCCGAGGGCCTTGGCTTTGCAATTCCCATCAACGACGCGGTGGAGGTTGCCGAAGACCTGCTGGAGCGCGGCTATGTTTCCGGCCGGCCCTATCTCGGCATTACCTATCTGGCCGTGACCGATGTGAACACAGCCCAGCAGCTGGGCGTCTCGGCCTACGGCGTCTATATCATGGAGGTTGTGGAAGGCTCTCCCGCCGCGGCGGCTGGCCTTCAGCCGGGCGACCGGGTGATCAGCGTGGACAACACGGAGATCGCCGCCCAGGAGGACCTGGGGTCCGTCGTCCAGAGCCACGCGGCAGGGGACGTCCTCTCCATCACAGTGGCGCGTGGGGGCCAGATGGTTACCCTGAGCGTAACGCTGGGTGAACAGGGCGCGGCCAACGCCTCCAATTCCTGACCGAACGATTCCGGAAGCTCCCTTCTAATAAACAAAAACCGGCTTTCCTGCGGGAGAGCCGGTTTTTGGTTTTTCGGGGCGTTTGGCTTGCAAAAGGAGATCATTCCATCCAGAACAGCCCGCCGCTGGTCTGGAACAGCCGCCAGGGGTTGACGCTCTTGCTGCCCAGCTTGAAATCCATGGTCAGTTCTTCGCCCACCGGGCCGAGGGTATCCCCCTGCGCCACCGTCTGCCCCTCCGAGACCTGAAGCTCCGCCAGGCCGTAGAGGTAGCTGCGCATCCCGCAGCCGTGGTCGAGGACCACGGTGTTCCCGGTCAGGGCGAGGTTCCGGGCCAGGACCACCACCCCGCCTGCCGGGGCGCGGACCGGCTCGCCGGGGATGGCGTAGAGCAGGGTTGAATTGGAGCGGCTGCCCCGGACCCCGTCCACTACTTTGGTCTGGCCGTAGTCCACCAGAATGACGTACTGCTCCAGCGGGCAGAGCCACCGGCCCGACCAGAGCTTGTCCCGGGCGGGCTGCTCATAGATGGGCCAGATGAGATTCCGAAACTCGGCGTTTGCCTCCTCGGTGGCGGCGGGCTCGGGTTCGGCCTGGGCTTCGCCGTAGTCCCGGGCGGTGACGGTGAGATCGACGGTCAGGGTCTCGCCGTTGACCTGGACGGTCACGGTGTGGGCCCCCACCGAGGCGTTGTAGGCGGCGGGAATATAGCACCGCCAGCCCCCGCCCGTCTCGCTGCTGCCCACCAACACAGAGGCCGCGCCGGGCGGGTCGGCCCGGACGCACTGGACGCTGCCGAGATCGGTCTCGACCACCGGGACGCCCGTGCCCACCATTCCGTTGATCCGCATCCCGACGATGCCCCCCTGCTCCACCGTGGAGGAGGAGACGGTCAGCTCAGCCGAGGCCTGAATCTGAAACCGGAAGGAATACTGGTAGCAGCCGGTGGGCCGGGCGGGGCGCTCCAGCCCGGCGTTCTGCACCACGCTGCTGCGGGGCCAGGCGTACTGGCCGGGGGCCATGGCCTCCGGCAGACGCCAGATGGTCAGCTCGGCTTTGTATTCCCCGTTGGAGGGATAGAGAAACGCGTCGTATTCCCCGGCGGAACCCCGGAACAGGGCGGAGCCCGCCCCGTCCGTGATCTCGATGACGGCGTATGTAGCCCAGTCCGGCGGGGTGATGGCGGGGTGGGCGTCGTAGAGGACGCCCAGCTTCTGGACGGTGAGGGTCTGGGGGGAGACAAAGACCCGGTCGAGGAGGCCGCCCACCAGCGGCACCTGCCAGCTGTGGCCGTTGGGTTCCAGCTCCACGCCGCCGAACTGGGCGGCGCTGACCGGCACAGAACCCTCGGTGGTAAAGTTATAGCTCAGGGCCATCACCGCCGCAAGGATGGCCCCGACCCCCAGCGTCACCCCGATCAGCCAGAGCAGGAAACGTCTCAGCCAGAGCAAAACACGCTTCATTGGTTTCTCCTTTGCGATTCACATCTGTAGCAAAAAGGCGCACCAAAAGGGTCCGCAAGACCTTTCTGGTGCGCCGGAAGATCGGCTTTTCCGCAGTTATTCCTCAGCAGGTTTCTGCACGGGCGTGGCCTCGGCTTCCTCGGCTGCATCCTCGGCGGCGGGCTCGGCCTCAACGGCGTCGTCCTCTCCGAACAGAAGGCGCTCGTACTCGTCCAGCTCCTGCTCGCGGCGGCGCAGATAGACGGCGACGGCGGCCAGCGCGCCCGCAACGGCGGCCAGCATGGCAACGACAGCGATCAGATAGGGTTTTCTCATCGGTTCAGCACTCTCCTTTTTCCGGTTGAAACAATGTTTCAGCGTTTGTTTCCAACGGGTGATCCGCAGTATGAGTTTCAGTACCATCCACAGCGCCGTCAGCATATGAAGCGAAGTCTTGACCAAAAAGAACACTTGCATCACCCTCCGTTGGTTCGGGGGTTGTCCATCCCCTTGAATAATTCTTATTATACCCGTTGTGCTGCAAAATTACAACCAAAAACCACAGGATTTCAGGTCTTTTTTCCAGTTTTTGGGGAGAATTCCGCCTCCAGCAGGGGTTTATAGGCCTTGAAGGCCCCGGGCAGGGCGTACTCCGCCCGCAGAGCGGCCTCCCCGGCCCAGAGGAAGCCCTCCGGGGTGGCTTGAGCGCCGAGTTCGATCTGCCAGCCGGTCATCTGCCATTCGATGTGGGAAAAGACGTGCTTTGCCGGGGCCAGGGGCCGGGGCGCGGCCCCGCCGCAGCGAAGGCCAAGCCC
>JAHLFH010000111.1 GCA_018883885.1 Candidatus Faecalibacterium intestinavium
CCCCAAAGGCGAACCCGCCCCCCAGCATGACAAGGAGCCGGGTGGTCATCCGGCTGTCGTCCCCCAAAAGCTCCGGCTGGAGCAGGCAGACCGCCGTCCAGCCCATGCCGACCGCCGCCAGCGTGCCGGTCATGAAGCAGAGCCCTCCGAGGGTGGGCAGGCCCCGCTCCCGGGGGCCCCACCCCGAGGGAGCCGGTTCAGCTTCTTTTTCTTCCTCCCGCTGGGAGGGCGCAAGCTGCCGCAGCAGGGGGACCATCAGGTTCCCGATCGCCGCCGTGAGGAAAAAGCCCAGCACCGACGCAACGACCAAGGCAAAACGTATCATAACAGGTTCTCTCCGAATCTTGGTATTACTGGCTCTTACTGGCTGCACTCGTCCAGCCTGGCGTAAAAGACGGCCAGCGCTTTTTCCAGCGCCATGCCCCGGCTGGCCTTGACCAGCACCGCATCCCCGGGCTGGACCTGACGCACCAGCGCCTCAGCGGCTTCTTCGTAATTGTGGGCGTAGACGGTGCGCAGCCCCTTGGCGGCGGCCGTCACGGCGGTCCGCTGGGCCTGTTCGCCGTAGGTCACAAGGGCGTCCAGCCCGCTCGCCGCCGCCAGCCGCCCCAGCTCCTCATGCTCGGCGCGGCTGATCTCCCCCAGCTCCAGCATATCCCCCAGCAGGGCGTACCGCCGGGCGCAGGGATACTCCCGGAACATTTCCAGCGCCGCCCGCATACTGTCCGGGTTGGCGTTGTAGCAGTCCTCGATGACCTTGACGCCGCGGTGTTCCACCACCCGCTGGCGCATCCCGGTCTGCTGGAAATTTTTCAGCGCCTGAATCACCTGCCGGGCCGGAAGCCCCAGCCGGGTGGCAGCGCAGTAGGCCGCCAGGGCGTTGGCCACGTTGTGCCGCCCCAGCGCCGGGATATGAACCATAAAGCAGCCGTTTTCCTGGTCGTCCACCAGGAAGCTCATCCCGTCCGCTTCCTGCCGGATGGCGGAGGCGGAGACGTCGGCTGCGCCGCTGCTCAGGCTGTACCAGACCGGCTGGACATGGGCGGGCAGCTCCGCGTTCCGCAGATACTCGTCGTCATGGTTGAGCACCAGAGGCGCTCCTTCGGGCAGGCCCGCGCAGATCTCCAGCTTTGCCCGGCAGATGTTCTCCCGGCTGCCCAGATTCTCAATGTGGGAGACCCCGATGCAGGTGATGATTCCTGCCGCCGGCTTTGCGCAGCGGGACAGCCGTTCGATCTCTCCCGCGTGGCTCATCCCCATCTCGACGACGGCGTATTCGGTTTCCGGGCCGATCTGGAAAAGGGTCCGGGGCAGGCCCAGCTCATTGTTCTGGTTGCCCTCGGTCTTGACGGTGCTGCCGAAGCTCTCAAAGACCGCCGCGCAGAATTCCTTGGTGGTGGTCTTGCCGACGCTGCCCGTCACCCCGATCACCTTCGGGGAATACTGGGCGCGGTAGTTTGCGCCCATCCGCATCATCGCCTGATAGCTGTCCGGGCAGAGGATGGTTTTTTCTTCCGGGACGCCCTCCACCGGGTGGTTGAGGACCACATATTCCGCGCCCTGTTCCAGCGCTTTGGCGGCAAAGTCATGTCCGTCAAACGTCTCCCCCGGGAAAGCCACAAACACGCAGCCGGGGCCTGCCTCGCGGCTGTCGGTGGTCACAAACCGGATGACCTTGTCCTCCGGAATGGCCGGGGCAGTCTCAAAGCCTGCCAGGAGCGTCCTCGCAAAAATCTGTTCCATGGGTTGTTCTCCTTTCCTCTCCTGTCCTTCGCGGGTCCCTTCCAAACGGCGTCTTCTGCGTCTGTTTATTCCTCCGTCTGGAGTTCTCCTGTTTCAGCGGTCTGGGCAGCGGCTTCGCTGCCGCAGGTCAATGTCACGATGGCGCCCCGCTGGACGCTGGTTCCCGGTCCGGCGCTCTGGCTCTGGACCAGCCCCTCCCCTGTCACAACGCAGTTGAGGTCGGCGGCGGCCAGCATCTGGCGGGCAAAGTCCGCGCTCTTTCCGGTCAGGTCGGGCACCTGGGTCAGGCTGCCGGTCTCCCCCTCGGTATAGAGGTAGACGGTGGTCCCGCTCTTGACGACGGTCCCGGCGGCGGGGTACTGATAGGTCACGAGGGCGCCGGTGTTGTCGGCGGCGCTCTCCATCAGGCGGTGGTTCAGGCCGCGGATGTTCAGATCGACCTGGGCGTTGCTCCACTCCTGGCCCACCAGATTCGGCACCTTGATCTCGTTCTGGCTGCGGTCCACCCCGTCGGTGGAGATGCCCAGATAGGGCGCGATCTCGCTGATGATGTTGCCCACCACAGGGGCGGCCAGCATCGAGGAATAGTCGGTTTTGGCGTTGTTGGGGTCGTCCAGCATTACATACACAAGGATCTCGGGGTCGTCTGCGGGCAGAACCGCCACGAAGGATGCCGCCTTCTTGTAATCGCCGTCGGCCCGGCGCTCCATGTTCAGAAGCTCCGACGTGCCCGACTTGCCGCCGATCCGGTAGCCCGCCACATAGGCGCGGTAGCCGCCGGTGGTGCTGGTGCCGCCGCCCACCTCATATTCCATGATCTGGCGCATGACCTCGCTGGTGCTGGCGCTGATGACCTGGCGGCGGACGTTGGCGCCGATCTCCTGGACCACGTTGCCGTTGTTGTCCACAATCCGGTCCACCACATGGGGGGTGACGAGATAGCCGCCGTTGACGCAGGCCGCGATGGCGGTGCAGGTCTGAAGGGGGGTGATGGCCATTGCCTGGCCGAAGGACGAGGAGGCCAGCTCTACCTCGCCCATATTCTGGTCGGTGTAATATTGCATATACGCCGTTTCGTTGGGCAGGTCAACGCCGGTTCGCTCGGTGAACCCGAAGGATTTGAAGTAATCATAAAACAGCGAGCTGCCCAGCTGCTGGCCTAGCCGGATAAAATAGATGTTGCAGCTGTTGCGCAGCGCCTCGGCCAGGTTCTGGTCCCCGTGGGACTTTTTGCCCGCGCAGCGGTAGGTCTCCTTGGCGACGGCGTAGGAGCCGGAACAGTTCAGGACGGTATCGTACCCGGCGCTGCCCGAGTCCACCCCCATGGCTGCGGTAATGACCTTGAAGATGCTTCCGGGGTAGTACAGCTCGGTGATGTTCTTGTTTTTCCACTGGATATCCCGGAAATAGCCCGAGCAGTCGGCCTCCGGGTCCAGCACCCGGTCGCCGTTTTCGTCCAGCACCCAGCTGCCGTCCTCGTTTTGCAGGAAGATATCGTACTTCTCGTAGAGTTCCGGTTCGGCGCAGAGGAGCTTTTTCCAGTACTCCAGGTTTGCCGAATAATCGTTGGGGTTGTTGGGGTCAAAATCCGGCTTGCTGGCCATGGCCAGAATCGCGCCGGTGTTTACATCCATAACAATGGCGCAGCCCCGGTTTTCCACCGCGTTGGCGGCGATGGCCTCGTTGAGATACCGCTCCACCACTTCCTGCACCGTCGCATCCAGCGAGAGGACCAGGTTGTCTCCGTCTTTGGCCTCGAAGGTTGTCTCCCCGCTGTCGGCGATGGCGTTGCCCCAGGCGTTGCGGATGGTCACGGTCCGCCCGTCCACCCCGGCCAGCACCGACTCATAGGATTTTTCCAGCCCATAGAAGCCCTCGCCGTCCGCGTTGCAGAAGCCCATCACCGACGCCGCAAAGGCCCCGTAGGGATAGCTGCGCTGCCAGGTCCGGCTGGCCGAGATGGAAAGGCGGCGGTTTTTCTCGCTGTATTCCTCGGCGTACTGCACGATGGAATCCTTGACCGCATTGTTGACCTTGACGGCCAGGGACTGATACTGGCTGTCAATTTTGGAGAGCATCCCGTAAATGCTCTCATACTGGGTGCGATAGCTCTCGCTGGACGTGTCCACCTGGTCCAGGCTGACGCCGTCCCCCGAGAGCAGCCGCAGGGTCAGCTCCCGGCTGATCTCGGCGCAGGCCGCCTCGTTGAGGGTGCGCACCGTGTCGGTCACCACCTCGCCGGCAGCTTCGTCCAGCCGTTCCGTCTGTGTGCTGGTATACAGGGCGGTGCTGTAGCTGGGGTCGCACCAGATGTTCCAGACCACATTGGTGGAGACAAGGGTCTTGCCGGTAGCGTCGTAAATTTCTCCCCGGTTGGCCTCGATGGTCAGATCCAGCAGCTGCTGGCTGCTGGCGTACCGGGTGTACATCTCGCCGTCCCGGATCTGGATGATGTACAGGCTCCGCAGCACAATGACGGTGGCCAGCAGCACCGCGCCGATGGAGACAAAATAGCCCAGCCGCCGCCGGGCCAGGGGCAGACGAGCCTGCTGTGAGGGCCGCCGCGGCCGGTCGTCCGGGCGGCGGGGGGTGTTGTGGGGTGTTCTGGAATCCATTTGTTTCTCCTGACAAACCGAAAAAGCGTGCGCTGCCGCACGCTTTTCGATCCTGTTGTTTCAGTCTGCTCCGTTCAGAGCGCCCATCAGGGTCAGCGCCCCGGCGTGGAGGAAGTCCGTCCATTTCCGCACGGCGGATTCCCTGCGCACCAGAACGCTTTCGCTGTTCAGACGGATATAGGTGATCTGGCTCTGGTCCAGCTTCATCAGGCCCAGACGTCCCGCCGCTTCTTCCACGTTGGTGATGTTGGTCCGGCTGTCCAGAGTGTTGGTGTAATAGTCGTTCTGGCTCTGCTCCGACAGGAGCGTGGCCTTTGCGGACCGGATCTCCGAGCTCAGCTCGACGATCTGGGCTTCGCTCCAGAGCAGAGCGACTGCAAAGCCAACCAGAAGGCCCAGCGAGAGAAGATGCATCATGTGATGCATCGCTGCCTGCAGCGGGGTCAGCCGGCGTTTTCCGCCTTTTTCGACCCGCAGGTTGTTCTTCCGCTGGGGCTGGGGACGGGGTTTGCGACGGCGTACCTCAGTATAATCATAATTATATGCTGCCTGGCCCATGTTCGTTCCTCCCCTTAAATGGTGTCTGCGTCAGAGTTTTTCCAGCACGCGCAGATGTGCCGACCGGCTGCGCCGGTTCTTCTCCAGTTCGTCCCGCCCGGCCTCGATGGGCTTGCGGGTGACCAGCCTCGCTTTCGCCACGCCCCCGCACACGCAGACCGGAAACTCCGGCGGGCAGGTGCAGGCGGTGGACCAGCGGCGAAACTTGTTTTTGACCAGCCTGTCCTCCAGCGAATGGAAGGTGATGACGCAGAGCCGTCCGCCCGGCGCCAGCCGGTCGAACAGACTGTTCAGCCCTTCCTCCAGTGCGTCCAGCTCATGGTTGACGGCAATCCGCAGCGCCTGGAAGGTCCGCCGGGAGGGGTTTTTGTTCTTCCTCCGTTCAGCGGGCGGCATGGCCGACGCCACAAGCTCGGCCAGCGCGAGGGTAGTCAGGATGGGGGATGTTTCCCGCGCCTCGACGATCTTTCCGGCGATCTGCCAGGCGTAGGGTTCCTCGCCGTAATCCCGAAGGATTCGGCTCAGCTCCTCCCTCGGAAGGGTGTTGACCAGGTCTGCCGCGCTCTCGCCGCTCTGACTCATCCGCATATCCAGCGGCGCGTCCGCCCGGTAGGAAAACCCCCGCTCGGCGTCGTCCAGCTGGTGGCTGGAAACCCCCAGGTCCAGCAGTGCGCCGTCGATCCGGGGTATCCCCAGCTTGTCCAGCGCATCGGCTGCATAGCGGAAATTGGTCTGCACCACCGTGGCGGGCAGCCCGGCCAGCCGGGCTGTCGCGGTCTGTACGGCGTCGGGGTCCTGGTCAAGCGCGATCAGCCTCCCTCCTGCAGCGCCGTCCAGACGGCGGGCGATCTCGCGGGAGTGGCCCGCGCCTCCGGCCGTGCCGTCCAGGTAGATGCCGTCCGGGCGGATGGCCAGCCCGTCGAGGCATTCATTCAGCAGCACCGGAATATGCTCAAAGGAGGCTGGGTCAAACCCTGGCGCTTGTTCTTCGTCTATCATGGAAAGCCCCTCCCCCTTGTTTTGGATTTCATCAGATATGGAGCTGGCGCAGCCGCCGGGCCCGTTCCTCGTTGCTCACCGCAGCGCGGCGGGCCTCCCAGAGGGCGGTATCCCACAATTCGGCGTGGCTGCGGTTCCCGATGACGGTGACCGACTTTTCCAGCCCCGCGTAGCGGCGAAGCTCCGCCGGGAGAAGAATCCTTCCCTGCTTGTCCGGCGCTACCTCACAGGCCGTGCTGAACAGGTCGCCGGTGATTTCCCAGCTGTCCATCAGCTCGTCCCCGCCCAGCCGCTCGGAGATCCGCTCGACCTCCGCCATCGGCAAAGCGAAAAGGCACCGGTCCAGCCATTCCATCACCACGAAGCTCTCGCCCATGGCTTCCCGGAATTTGGCCGGAAAATTGAGGCGGCCCTTGGCGTCGATGGTGCAGTCGTACCGTCCAAAGAACACGGGCCAGCCCCCCCTTTTTGCCGCCGGTGTGGGCGGGCTCCCCACTTCACACCGCTTCACTCCACTGATATGAGTTTATTGTAACAAAAGCCTCCTGCAATTTCAATAGCTTTTGTCTGTCTTTTCCAATAAAAATTCGGCCTGTTCCGACAAAATCAAAAGCTCCTGGGGCAGCGTTCGCCGCAGCAGGAGTTTTTTGTACAGACGTTCTTTTTTAATTACTGCCCGGATTTTTTGGAGGTCTGGCGGAGGTTCGCCCGGACGTTCTTCACCTGGGCCGCATTTGCCGCCATTACCTCCTCGGTATTTTTCAGCATGGTTTCACAGTAGTCGGTCACCGTCTGGCGGATGGTCCGCCCTTCCGACTGGGCCTGGGACACGATCTCCGCGGCCCGCTGCTGGGCTGTTTTGACGATCTCGGATTCGCTGACCAGGATGCGGGCCCGCTCCTCCGCCTTCTTGATGATGGCGCTGGCCTGGGCGTTGGCCAGGTCCACAATCTGGGACCGGTCGTTGACGATGGCCTGGGCCTGCCGCAGCTCAGACGGCAGGTTCGAGCGGATCTCGTCCAGGTAGTCCCGGATCTGGTCCACATCCACGATCCTCTTGCCGCCCGAAAGGGGCATTCCCGCGCTTTCCTCCAGCGCGTCCTCGATGGTGTCCAAAAGTTCGCTGATGCTCATTCTTCTACTCCCCCTTGCCCGGGGTCCTGCCGGGCTTTGGTGTATTTCCACAGCAGGACTTTGCCGTATTTATACTGTTTCTGGAGGGTCAGCCCGCCCACCTGGGCCGGCAGCACCAGCCCCACCTCGCTCTCGCAGAGGACGATGCCGCCCGGCGCGGTGACCTTGTCCACCGCCGGAAGGATTTCCGCCAGGATTCCCTGGCGGAAGGGCGGGTCCAGCAGGGCCAGGTCAAACTGTTCATGGCAGGCGGAAAGATACCGCGCCGCCTCCCCCAGGTTGACCCGGCTGCGGTCGAACACGCCGCAGGCCTTGCAGTTGTTCATCACAATCCGGACGGCCTCCCGGCTGGAATCCAGGAACACGCACCGTGCCGCCCCCCGGGACAGCGCTTCGATGCCCAGCTGGCCGCTGCCCGCGAACAGGTCCAGCACACGGGCGCCGGGCAGATCGAACTGCACGATGCTGAACATCGCCTCCTTGACCTGTGAGAGGGTGGGCCGGGTGATATCGGTCCCGGGCAGGGCTTCCAGACGTCTGCCCCGGGCTTCTCCCGCAACGACTCGCATATTGCAGCCTCCGTTTCTTTCTGGATTGAATCAGCTTATTATCGCAGGAAATCCCACCCTTGTCAAGTCCGCCTTCGTTGCGCGGCCGGCCCGGGTGTGCTATAATGGCCCCGTATCCTGAATTTGAGGCTGCCGCGCTCTGCCGCGGCATACACAAAAGGAGAGATCATTATGAACGTTCTTCTCATCAACGGCAGCCCCCGCAAAGAGGGATGCACCTACACGGCGCTGTCTCTGATTGCAGGCGAGCTCAACGCCGCCGGGATTGAAACCGAAATCCTCCACATCGGCGGCCAGCCGGTGGGCGGCTGCGTGGGCTGCCGCGGCTGCGCCAAGGGCAATGGCTGCGTCTTCGGCGGGGTGGTCAACGAGGCCATCGAAAAGGCAAAAACCGCCGACGGCTTTGTCTTTGGCAGCCCGGTCCATTACGCCTCCGCCTCCGGCAATATGACCAGCTTCATGGACCGGCTGTGCTATGCGGGCGGCAAATATCTGGCTTATAAGCCCGCGGCCATCTGCTGCTCGGCCCGCCGCGCCGGAACCACCTCCACCCTGGACCAGCTGGCCAAATACCCCCAGTTCTTCCATATGCCGCTGGTCACCGCCTCCTACTGGCCCATGGTCCACGGTTCCACACCCGAGCAGGTGATGCAGGACGAGGAAGGCTGCGAGGTCATGCGGCAGATCGGCCGGAATATGGCCTGGATGCTCCGCTGCATCGAGGCGGGCAAGGCCGCAGGCTTCGCCCATCCCGAGAACCCCGCCCGGCCCATGACCAACTTCATCCGCTGAGGCAGCCTCTCCGGCGCATCAATAATCCATAAACCCGCGCATTCCCCGGCTCAGACCCCTCTGGCCGGGGCATTTTATTGAAATTTCCCGCAAAAAATGTTCCGGGGCGCTTTTTTCGTTCATAACTTTGTGGTAGCATAAGAAAAGATTGAAACAATGTCAAACCATGCAGAAAGGGGAATGGTCATGGAGCACTGCAACTGGAACAACGGCTGGCAGTTCTCGCCGGTGTTCGATCCGGCGCTGCTTCGTCCCAGCTGCCCTGAGCTGGAGCTGGAAGCGGTCCGCATCCCCCACACCGTCAAGGCCCTGCCCTTCAACTACTGCAACGAAAACGACTATCAGATGGTCAGCGGCTACCGGCGGGAGTTCTTCGCCCCCCGGGAATGGGAGGGGCGCACCGTCCTTCTGACCTTCGGCGCAGTGGCCCACGACGCGACGGTGTTCTGCAACGGGCTGCGGGTCGCCCACCACAGCTGCGGCTATACGGCCTTCACCGCCAACCTCACCAGCGCCCTCCGGCTGGGGGAACAGAACGTGGTGACGGTCCGGTGCGACAGCCGGGAAACCCTCAACATCCCGCCCTTCGGCGGGCGGATCGACTATCTGACCTACGGCGGCATCTACCGCCCGGTCTGGCTGGACGTCAAGGAGAACGCCTACCTGCGGGAGGTGTTCATCCAGGCGGAGGCGGACGGCAGCTTCCGGATCTATTCCGCCGCCGAGGGCGAGACGGTGGCCTGCACCCTCCAGGCGGAGATCACCAGCCCTTCGGGCCGCCGGGCCCTCTGGCGCGGGGAGCTGGCCCTGCCCATCACCGGCGCCCTCAATGAGGCGCAGCCCTGGAGCCCCGACCACCCCACCCTCTACACCCTGACCGTCCGGCTGATCCGTCCGGCCTCCAGCGGCCTGCCCGACCGGGTGCTGGACGAGAAAACCCTTCGGTTCGGCTTCCGGACCATCCAGTTCACCGCGGGCGGGTTCTTCCTCAACGGGGAGAAGATCGCCCTGCGGGGGCTCAACCGGCACCAGAGCTTCCCCTACCAGGGCTACGCCATGCCGGACAGCCTTCAGCGGCTGGACGCCGTTCATCTGAAGCGGGAGCTGGGCTGCAATGCGGTCCGGACCAGCCACTACCCCCAGAGCCCGGCCTTTTTGGACGCCTGCGACGAGCTGGGGCTGCTGGTCTTTACCGAGATTCCGGGCTGGCAGCATATCGGCGACGCCACCTGGAAGGCCCAGGCCCTCCAGAACTGCCGGGAGATGGTCCGCCAGTGCCGCAACCACCCCAGCATCTTCCTCTGGGGCGTGCGGATCAACGAAAGCCCCGACGACCCGGCCTTCTACAAAAAGACCAACGAGGCCGCCCGCCGGCTGGACCCCACCCGCCCCACCAGCGGCGTCCGCTGCATCAAAAAGAGCCAGCTGCTGGAGGACGTCTACGCCTTCAACGATTTTTCCTATGCAGGCCACGGCGCAGCCTGCCTGCCCCGGGCGTCGGTGACGCCCGACCTGCGCAAGGGCTACCTCATCAGCGAATACGGCGGGCATATGTTCCCCGCAAAGCCCTTTGACGACGAGCCCCACCGCCTGACCCACGCGCTGCGGTACGCCTCGGTGCTCAACGACGCCGCCGCCCAGCCGGGGGTGGCGGGCAGCTTCGGCTGGTGCATGGCCGACTATAACACCCATCAGGAGTTCGGCAGCGGGGACCGGGTCTGCTACCATGGCGTACTGGATATGTTCCGCAACCAGAAGCTCACCGCCGCCGTCTATGCCAGCCAGAAGGACCCCCGGGTCCCCTCCGACGTGGTCCTGGCGGTCTCCTCGGCCATGAACCCGGGGGATCATCCCGCCGGATTCCCGGGGGCCTGCTGGGTCTTTACCAACGCCGACAGCGTCCGCCTCTACCGGGACGGCGACCTCGTCTCGGAGATCACGCCCGACCGCCGGGGCCGGTTTGCCGCCCTGGCTCACCCGCCCATCGAGGTGCAGGACTTTATCGGCTCCCTGCTGGAAAAATACGAGGGAATCCCCCATCCCGAGGCCCTTCAGCTGGGCGGCTGCCTGAATCAGCTCCGCCGGGACCAGCTGGACCCTCCGCCCCTGACCCGGGCCCGGATCACCCAGCTGCTGTTCACCTTCCGGATGAACTGGGAGGACCTGGTCCAGCTCTATTACAAATATATCGACGTGCTGGGCGGCCCGGCTGTGTCCTATCGCTTTGAGGCGGTGTGGCGCGGGCGGGCGGTCCGGCAGGTCGTCCGGGAGCCGGTCCAGCGGGTCCGGCTGGAATGCACCGTCCTCAACCCCATCCTGACCGACGGCCCCACCTGGGACTGCGCCGCCGTCAGACTGCGGGCCATCGACCAGAACGGCAACCTGCTGCCCTACTGCGGCGAGGCGGTCCGGCTTTGGGCGGAAGGCCCGGTGAAGATTCTGGGCCCCGAGGTGGTGCCCCTGCGGGGCGGCATGGCCGGGACCTATCTTGCCACCACCGGCCAGCCCGGACGCGCGGTGCTTCACTGCCGGATGGAAGGCGCCCTGGAGGCTCAGGCGTCGGTCACCGTCCGGCTGCGGGGCGATTAAACGCCGTCCCTTCACGATTGTTTTGCAGTCTGTTCAAAATTTTTTTATGGCCGGATGGCATACTATTCCTCAGGAAGGCAGCCTGCGGGTCCGCCCGCAGGCTTTTTGGATTTTAAGAGAGACAAAGAGGTTCTGTGATCGCTATGAGAGAAAAACTCCGTCGTTTTATGGCCGGGCGCTATGGCGTGGACGCCCTGAACCAGTTTTTGAGCATCGCATCCATCGCGCTGCTGCTGGTGGCCCTGGTGTCCCGGCTGGCCCTTTTCACCTGGGTCGCGTTCGCCCTGCTGATCTGGTGCAACTACCGCACCTTCAGCCGGAACATCTCCCGGCGCACCGAGGAAAACTATAAGTTCTGCACCCTCAAGGACCGTCTGTCCGGGCGGCTGGGCCGCTACCGCCGGATGTGGGCCGACCGCAGCACCCACCGCTATTACCGCTGCCCCCAGTGCCGCCAGCAGCTGCGGGTGCCCCGGGGCCGGGGCCGGATCGAGATTTCCTGCCCCCGGTGCGGCACCCGGTTCATCAAAAAGACCTGAGGCGCGGTATGTTCGGTTATATCATCCCCAACCAGAAGCTTCTCTCCGAGGAGGCCATCGCCCGCTACCGCACCGCCTACTGCGGTCTCTGCCGCCGGATCGGCGCGCTTCACGGCCTGAGCGGGCGCTTCACCCTGAGTTATGACCTGACCTTTCTGAACCTGCTGCTGTCCAGCCTCTACGAGGGGGAAACCGAGTGCGTTCAGGCGTGCGGCCACTGCCCGGTCCACCCCATCCGGAAACGGAGCTGGCGGTACAGCGGCCCCACCGATTACTGCGCCGACATCGGCCTGGCCCTCCACTACTACAACGCCCGGGACAAGTGGACCGACGACCACAACCTGGCCGCCCTGGGCTATATGCGCATTCTGGAGAAAAAATGCCGGGCGGTGGAAGCACGCTGGCCCCGGCAGTGCGGGGCCATTCGCCAGTGCCTTGACCGGCTGGCGGACTACGAGGCCGCAGGAAGCGAAGACCTGGACGCCGTGTCCGGCTGTTTCGGGGAGCTGATGGCCGAGCTGTTCGATTATAAACAGGACCGCTGGGCCCCGGAGCTGCGGAGCATCGGCCTCCATCTGGGCAAATACATCTACCTGCTGGACGCCTACGACGACCTGCCCCGGGACAAGCGCAAAGGCGCGTACAACCCGCTGCGCTCCCTGAGCGAAACGCCGGGCTATGAGGAGGAAATGCGGGAGATCTTTGATCTTCTGCTGGCCGCCTGCGCCCGCGGGTTCGAGCGGCTGCCCTGCGTGGAGGACGCGGACCTGCTGCGGAATATCCTGTATTCGGGGGTCTGGCTCAAATACAACTGCAAAAATCCGCCCCCTGAAGGTGAAACCGAAAAAAATCACCGGACGCCGTCTTGATTTTTCCCCCGGCATCCGTTACACTGAGTTGTCAGGCCTTTTTCCGGCCATACAAAGCGCTTTCTGCGGCACAGAGGCCGCAGGCACCCGGCGCGCCATCCATAGAGAGATGTGAGGAAGCAGATGAAAGACCCCTATCAGGTGCTTGGCGTCCAGCGGGGCGCCAGCGACGAAGAGATCAAAAAAGCCTACCGGGCCCAGTGCAAGCGCTGGCACCCCGATTTGAACCCCAACGACCCCACCGCCGAGGAACACTTCAAAGAAGTACAGGCGGCCTACGACGCCATCACCAAGGGCGAAACCGGCCCCCAGCAGGCCCAGGGCGGCTACGGACAGCAGGCCTACGGCCAGCCCGGCGGATACGCCGGCTTTGAAGGGTTCGACCCCTTCGGCTTTGGGTTCGGCTTTGGCGGCGGCTATCAGCAGGCCGGGGCCAGCTATTCCGGCGCCGACACCCCCGAGATGCAGGCCGCCCGCAACTTCATCGCCAACCGGCGGTATGCGGAGGCCCGGCGGGTGCTGGACAGCATCAACAGCCGGGACGCCCGCTGGTATTATCTGTCCTCCCTGGCATACCAGGGCCTGGGCAAGAACATCGACGCGTTGCAGGACGCCCGCCGGGCCGTCCAGATGGACCCCCAGAACACCGAATACCGGCTGCACCTCAACCGGATGCAGAATCCCGGCCAGACCTACCGCACCCAGACCACCTACGCCCAGCCGGGCGGGCTGATGCGCTGGTGCTGGAGCATGATTCTGCTCAACCTGCTGTGCAACTGCTGCGGCAGCGGCTGCGGGCGCGGATTCTACTTCGGGCCCCGGTTCTTTTTCTGAAAAAGTCCCCCGTTCATCTTCCAGTTCAGCCAATCCAGCAAAAAACAGCCGCCCGCTGCGTAACCCGCAGCGGGCGGCTGTTTCCTTTGTTCTGATTTTCTGGTGTTTCAGAGGGCCGCTCAGGCGACGATCTTAAAGCTACGGGAGATTTTCTCCGCCTTGTAGTTTCCGCCCAGCTCTGCGGTCTGGGTGTACTCGCCGGGCTCGGTGGGGGGCACGTCCGACTGATAGCGGGCGGTGCCCTGCTTGTTCTTGTAGACGTAGCTGACCTTGCTGTTCTGGACAATGGTCCCGTTGTCCTCGGTCACCGCGCTGAAATCAAAGGCCTTTGCCTCCTCCACCGTCATGGACGCAGGGGTCTGGTCGGTCCAGTACATCCGGACGCCGGCGCTCTTGCGGGCCACCGAGATGGTGGCAAGGCCCGCCGTGTTGAGCTGGTCATCCCCCAGGGTGACGGCGCCCGCCAGGTAATTGCCCGAATCGGTGGGCTGCTCGTCCAGATAGATCCGGGTCGCCATGCTGGCCGGCAGGAAGCGCCGGATCAGGTTCAGCGCCTGACGCATACTGGTGACGAAATCGCTCAGGGACGGCATGTAGTACTTCAGCACATCCATGACCGCCGTCAGCTCCTCCGCCACCCGCAGCAGCACGTCGGCGTCGCTGCCGTCAATCAGCTGCTTGAGATACTGGTAGAGGTTGAAGTTGCCGGCCTTCTCCACGTTGGCGGCCATGCTGGCCGGCAGGGGGATCAGCTCCAGCAGGATGCGGACCTTTTCGGGCAGAAGCAGGGTGACAAAGCCCTTTGCCTCGCCGCCGGTGCCGATCACCACCGCGATATACTGGGTTTCAGCCGGTTCGGCGGTGATGGTAAGGTCGATGGGGGAACCGTACACCGCATTCTTTGCCGCGGTGATGCGGATGGAAGCCACAGTGTTTTCTTCGCCCAGCTGCTGCTGATTCCAGCGGATGGGGAAGTTCACGGTCCTGGATGTCGCTGCGAAAGCAGGGCTGGCGGCTGTGCAGGCCAGAACGACTGCAAGCACCAGGGAAAAAATTCTTTTGCTCTGCATAGTTACCTCCTGTAATCAGAGTCTTTTTCAACAGGGGCGGCCCGGCATACAGCCCGCAGAGGCCCGCCCCTCATGCCAGCCTTATTTTACCGCAAATGGAAGAACGGGTCAATAACGGGATTCAACCGACCTGCGCAAAAATTCCGGCAGGCAAACCTCCCGGCGGGCCGGGGCGGCGGGCGCTTTTTCCGCGCCTTTTTTCCACTAAGAACCCGGCAGACCGAACACGGAAAAATATTACAGTTTGGACAGCTGGGGGCCCTGGGCGGTGTCCTTGACAGCCCAGCCCATGGCGGTCAGCTCCGCCCGGATGGCGTCGGCGGTGGCCCAGTCCTTGGCCTTTTTGGCGGCGGCCCGCTTCTCCACCAGTTCGGTCACCTCGGCGGGGACCTCGTCCTTTTTGCGGTTGTACAAAAGACCCAGCACGCCGGTAATCTCGTCGAAAGCGGCGGCGGCTTCTTCCAGCGCAGCCCGGCTGGCGGCGGCCGACAGGGTGTTGATCTCCTTGACCAGGTCAAAGACCGCGGCCAGGGCGTCGGGGGTGTTGAGGTCGTCGTCCATGGCGGCGCAGAACTTCCGCTTCGCCTCGGCGGCCTTTTCCTTCAGCGTCTCGTCGGCGCCGAACTCAGCCTTGCTGAGGGCAAAATCCAGATTCTCGCGGCAGGTGTAAAGCCGCTCGAGGCTGTTTTTGCAGCTCTCAATCAGCTCCACCGTGTAGTTCAAAGGCATCCGGTAGCCCGCCGTCAGCATAAAATAGCGGATCGGCTCATACCCATAGACGTTGGCCACATCCCGCACCGTGAAGAAGTTGTGCAGGCTCTTGGACATCTTCTGGTTGTCCACGTTGATGAAGCCGTTGTGCATCCAGTAGCGGGCGAAGGTGCAGCCGTTGGCGCACTCGCTCTGGGCGATCTCGTTCTCGTGGTGGGGGAAGATCAGGTCCTGGCCGCCGCAGTGGAGGTCGATGGTCTTGCCCAGGTGGGTGCGGCTCATGGCGCTGCACTCGATGTGCCAGCCGGGACGGCCCATGCCATAGGGGCTCTCCCAGGCGGGTTCGCCGGGCTTGGCGGCCTTCCAGACGGCAAAGTCGGCGGGGTCCTCCTTGAGGTCGTCGTCCATCCGGCTGCGCAGCTCCCGGTTTCCGCTCTCGAGATCGTCCAGATTCAGGTGGCTCAGCTTGCCGTAGCCGGGGTCGCTCTTGACCCGGAAGTAGACATCGCCGTTCTTGGCCACATAGGCGTGGCCGCTGTCCACAAGGTCCTTGACAATGGAAAGGATCTGCTGGATGTGCTCGGTGGCCCGGGGCTGGACGGTGGGCCTGCGGCAGTTGAGGCCTTCGGCATCCTTCAGATATTCCGCCTCAAACCGCTGGGCCACTTCCTTCATGGAAGTGCCCTCCTCTTTTGCCTTGGCGATCAGCTTGTCATCGATGTCGGTGATGTTGGACACATAGACCACCTTGTTGCCCCGGTACTCGAGATAGCGGCGAAGGGTGTCAAAGACAATCAGGGGCCGGGCGTTGCCGATGTGAATGAAGTTATAGACGGTCGGCCCGCAGACATAGATGCGGTACTCCCCGGGAATCTGGGGGACGAACTCTTCCTTCTGGCGGGTCAGTGTATTGAAAATCTGCATAGAGGGTCTCTCCTTATTGTTTCTGCGGCGGGGCCGCATATCCGTATAGTTGGTCTGATTATACCGCCTTCCCTCCCGCGTTGCAAGGGCAAGCCCGGGAATGGCCCCCAAAACCGCCGGGGATGGGCCGGTTTTTCCGTTTTTTCTTTACAATCCGGCCCGGTTGTGCCATAATTTCAACAAGACCTTCCGCAGGACGGGGCAGACGGTGTGGGCTGCCCGCCGGGAAGGAATCCAAGCATAAGGGGAAAGTATTATGAGCAAGATCTATCTGCCCGAAGGCTACAAGCCCGCGCTGAATCTCTACGACACCCAGCGCGCCATCGGCACCGTCAAGCGGCTGTTCGCGGATACGCTGTGCGCGACCCTGAACCTCTACCGCGTCTCGGCGCCCCTGTTTCTGGAGGCATCCACCGGCCTGAACGACGACCTGAACGGCGTGGAACGGAAGGTCAGCTTCGGCATCCGGGACACCGGCACCGACGCAGAGGTGGTGCAGTCCCTGGCCAAATGGAAGCGCAAGGCCCTGAAGGACTACGACTTCCGGGTGGGCAAGGGCCTGTACTGCGACATGAACGCCATCCGCCGGGACGAGGAGCTGGACAACCTCCACTCCATCTACGTCGATCAGTGGGACTGGGAGAAGATCATCCGGGAAGAGGACCGCAACCTGACCTACCTCAAGAGTGTGGTCCGGGGAATCGTCTCGGCGGTCTGCGCCACCGAGATGAACCTGCACGCCATGTTCCCCCAGCTGGAGCGGCTGCCCCTGCACACCCCCAACGTCACCTTCATCACCACCCAGGAACTGGAGGACCTCTACCCCGACCTGACCCCGAAGGAGCGGGAAAACGCCTTTGTCAAGGAGCACGGCACCACTTTCCTGATGCAGATCGGCGGCAGGCTGCGCAGCGGCCAGCCCCACGACGGCCGCGCCCCCGACTACGACGACTGGGAGCTGAACGGTGACCTGCTGTTCTGGAACGACCCGCTCCAGTGCAGCTATGAGCTGAGCAGCATGGGCATCCGGGTCAGCCCCGAAAGCCTGGACCGCCAGCTGACCCTGGCGGGCTGCGACGCGCGGCGGGAGCTGCCCTTCCACAAGGCCCTGCTGGCCGGGGAGCTGCCCTGCACCATCGGCGGCGGCATCGGCCAGAGCCGGCTGTGTATGCTGCTTCTGGGCAGCGCCCACATCGGCGAGGTTCAGGCCAGCGTCTGGGATGCGGCAACCCGCGAAGCCTGCGCCAAAGCCGGCATCCCCCTGCTGTAAGGCCCCGTCCACAGCCCTCTGCAATCCCCGTTCCCGTCTTTCTCCCTATGGGAAAGGCCGGGACGGGGTTCTTTTTTGCCTTTCGCCGGGCCTGTTTCCCGTTCAAAGCAATCCCCAAAAAATCGGCAATTTACAGCATCTGTCCAGGTGACATCAATTCCGACAGTTTGCATTTCAGAAAAGCCCACGTTTTTTTGTTTTAAACCCACCCTCCTCTTGCGCTTAGCCAATATTTGCGGCGGGACTAGCGCCCTTGCAAATATTGGAGCGCTGCACCAACAACGCCTCGCTTCATCCGCCGCAGGCGGCGCTTCGGCGCTGTTGCCCGCCCTTTATCGGAAGCTGGGGCTTCGCCCCAGACCCCAATTGAGGTCGCAGGATCTTGGTGCTATTCCTCCTGCGCTTAGCTGATTTAAGTGTATGGCAGGCTTCACGCTATTTCATGGAATTGCTCTAAATTCCCTCAAACCCGCGGGACGCGGGTTTGGGTTGAAACGCTTTTTGCGCCGCTTTTTCTCGAAAAAGCGGCAAGCCGTCTCCCCTCCTTCTCTCCCCCGCTCGCCTTCCAGACCGTCCAGTTGATGAGCGCACTGCCGCCCAGCAGGCCCGCCGCCCAGAGGCAGGAACACCAGACCGGCTGTTCGTAGATTCGGAAAAAGGGATAGGGCCCCTCGATGACCCGGGCCAGGTTCAGCGCCAGCGCCGCTGCGCCGTAGAGCAGGGTGGGCGCCATGGCCCAGGCCACCGCCCGCCGGGGCAGACGGGGCGAACGCTCAAACAGAACCAGGGCCAGAAAGGCCACCGCCGGGTTGAGGAAGTGATGATAGAGCATCGAGCTGGTCAGCAGCAGGACCGAATATCCCCCCGGCCCGTAGATGGGCGCCAGCGCAAACACCACCGTCAGAAAGGTCAGCATCAGGCAGCAGACCGACATATATTTGAGAAGCTTGACCCACGGGGGCACCTCGTTTCCCGTAACCAGCGCCGCCGCCTGAAAGACCGCCATCAGCAGGCAGGCGGCCGCCGAAAACAGGTTGCTGTTCTCGGTGTAAAAGACAAACATCCCGCTGCCCACCCCCTCCCAGCTCATGGGCAGGGCAACGCTCTCCCAATAGAGGATCAGCAGGCTGCACAGCAAAGACAGCAGCTTTTGCCATCGGGCTGTTTTCATGGTTTTTCCTCCGCCTTTCCACCCTTCTCCGCGCCGCAGCAAAAAAGCGGGCGAATTCCGCCCGCTCCGGCGCACCGGCTCAGGAGCCGGGCGTTTATTTCGCCGTATTGATAAAGCTGCGGTTGTCCCACAGGTACTTGAGGCCCGAAACCGCCGTGACCAGCGCCACCAGCCAGCACAGGGCCATCCCCAGCATCCCCACGCCCAGGACGTCGGAAGGGCCGGAGAGGGCCGCGCCAAAGTAGTAAAAGAGGATGGTCAGCATCTGGAGCACCGTCTTGACCTTGCCCCACATATTGGCCGCAATCACCTTGCCGCCTTTTGCTCCGGCGGCCACCATCCGCAGCCCCGACACCGCAAACTCCCGGGCCAGGATGATGGACAGTACCACCGGCGAGCAGACCCCGTCCCGCATCATATACAAAAAGGCTACCGTCGTCAGCAGCTTATCGGCCAGCGGGTCGGCAAACTTCCCGAAATCGGTCACCATCTTCCACTTGCGGGCCAGATAGCCGTCCAGAAAATCGGTGAAGCTGGCCAGGGCAAAGACGATGCCCGCCAGCAGATACCAGCCGGACGAAAAACTCGCCGTGCCGTACTGGGACAGAGACGCGAACACCATGAACACCGGCACCAGCAGGATGCGGGTCAGGGTCAATTTGTTCGGAAGATTCATAAAAGCCCTCCTCCTGTAATCCATTCCGTCATAATTTTCTCATTTACGACAGATTGTCATTTACGTTTCTTCCACAACACCGTACAAATCGTAGAGATCGCTTTCTTCTACACGAATCGTATAGAATTCGCCCGGATAAAGGGGAACCTCGCTGGAAACGCAGACGTTGCCGTCCACCTCCGGGGCGTCCCCTGCCGTCCGGCAGAGATACAGCCCGCTCTCCTCGTCGATGCCGTCACAGATCACCCGGACGGTCTGGCCCACCTTTTCGGCCTGCTTCTGGGCCATGATGCCGGTCTGAATCTGCATCACCAGATCGGCCCGGCGCTCTTTGACCTCCTGCTCCAGCTGGCCGTCCATCCGGGCCGCAAGGGTGTTTTCCTCCGCCGAATAGGCGAAGCAGCCCAGCCGGTCAAACCGGACCTCCTTGACGAAATCGCACAGCTCCTCGAACTGCTCCTCGGTCTCGCCGGGGAAGCCTGCAATCAGGGTGGTGCGGAGGGTGATGCCCGGGATGGCCTCCCGCAGCCGGCCGATGACTTCCAGCAGCTCGGCGCGGGTGCTGCGGCGGTTCATGTTCCGGAGGATCTCGTCGTTGCAGTGCTGAATGGGCAGGTCCAGATAGGGGACCACCTTTTTGTTCCGCTGCATGGCGGCGATGAACTTGTCGGTGATCCGCTCGGGATAGGCATACATGATCCGAATCCATTCAATGCCCTCGATTTCGTTGAGGCGGTCCAGCAGCTCACAGATGCTGCCCGGCTTGCCCCAGTCCTCGCCGTAAGCGGTGGGGTCCTGGGCCACGACAATCAGCTCCCGGACCCCCTCGGCGGCCAGCCAGCGGGCCTCGGCCACGCAGTCCTCCAGCTGTCTCTTATACACATCTGACGCTGCCGACGATAGCATGAGGTGTTGA
>JAHLFH010000112.1 GCA_018883885.1 Candidatus Faecalibacterium intestinavium
GATGTGTATAAGAGACAGGTCACGGCCTGCCCGGCCGCGATGGTTTCCAGCGCCGCCAGAATCCGCTCCGCCTCGGCCAGCTTTTCCGTGCCCGGCACAAGGGCCTGTTCCTCGGGGGAAAGGGCGTCGAAGGCCGCCCGGGCCTGTTCCACCGCCCCGGCGTCCGGAAGGTCGGGCAGCTCGGGCAGCGCCCGGATCAGGTCCCCGGCCTTCTGCCAGCCGGGCCGGGCCTTTGCCCCGGTCTTGTCGATGGCAAAGCTGTCAATCAGGACGCTTTCGCCGTTCTCCACCTTGTAGGCCCGGTAGACGAGGGTCTGCCCCTCGATGGTCACCCCGGCGTAGACCGGGCAGGACAGGTCAAAGGCCGCCGCGCTGGGCACGGCGTCCAGCAGGGTCTGGGTGTAGTTCTTGACGCCCGCCGTCCCCGCCGTCACAAAGACGGCGCCCACGGGGTTGACGGCGGTCTCGATGGTCTCGCCGCCGTATTCCGCCGGGACAGTCTCGTTTTCCATCTCCGCGCCCCAGCTCAGCCAGGGGGTCCGGTTGTAGACGTGGTCGTGGCCCCCCAGCACAAGGTCGATGCCGCCCAGCGCCGCCAGACGGTCGATCTGGGGCCGCAGGGCCTCCACATCGTCGTCCTCGGCGTGGGGGCCGTTGGAGTAGGTGGAGCGGTGGAGCATCAGAATCTTCCAGTCGGCGTCGCTCTGCCGGGCCGTCTCGAGGGCCCACGCCAGCTGCTCGTCCGAAAGGCCCCCGGTTTCGCCCGTGAGGTCGTTGGTGTTCAGGACGATAAACAGGGCGTTCTGATATTCAAAGCTGTAATAGACCCCGCCGGCGGTGTCCTGTTGGGGGAAGTTTTCCAGCCCGCTGAGGTCGAAATGGGCGGAGATCGCCCCGGGCTGGGTCACCCCCGGCACGCTGGACCGGGCTTCGTGGTTGCCCGCCGAGGGCAGGATGGCCATCGAATGGGAGGCGGCGCTGTCCAGCACCATCGACCAGTAGTTCTCGTTGCTGCCGTCGTCCACGAAGTCCCCGGCGTGGAGCAGGAAGGCCGCCCCGGGGAACTGCGCCTGCGCCCGGGCCAGAGCGTCCAGATAGGTCTCGTAGTCCGAGCGGATCATCCCCTGCGAGTCGTTGAGGTTCAGGAAGGTGAAGGAATCGGAAGCCGGGTCCCCGGTGGTGAAGCAGGCCGTCTCGCTCCACCAGCCCTGTTCCGGGCAGCCCACCCGGTAATAATAGGTGGCGTCCGGTTCCAGCCCGGTGACCCGAACGGTATGGCGGCGGACCGTTTTGGTGGTGTAGGTGGTGAAAAGGCCCAGGTTCAGAAGCGGGCAGGGCCGCTCCTCCTCGGTGCTCTGCGCCGGAAGGGTCACGGCCTCGGCAAAGTCCGCCGTCCGGGAGAGCTGGACCGCCCCGGTGGAGACCATGACGCCGGTGTACCAGCTGAAGGCGCGGTCGGTCTCCGCCTCTGCGCCCAGGGTCATGGTGATCTGGTCGGGCAGAAGGCCGTTCTCCGCCGTGGGGGCGGGCTTTTCCGCCGTCCCGTCAAAGAGGATGGTCCGCGCCTCGCCGTCCAGCACGTCGTCGGGCACCGGGTCGTCGATGAAGGACCCGGCCATTTCTTCCAGCAGGCCCCCCATCCCCGAGAGGAAGCTGTCGCTCATGTACTCGCCCACAAGGCCGTCCAGAATGGTCCGGACGTCCAGCCCCGCCACCTCCAGCAGGTTCTGGAGGCTGGTCTTGACGCCGGTCAGCTGCTCCCACATCCGGCCCAGCAGCAGGGCCGGGTCCAGAATCAGGTGGGCGGCCAGGTCCTGCACAAGGTCGGTGGCCTCCTCCAGCAGCACCTGAAGGATGTTGGTCACCAGCCGGCCGCTCTGGATGTAGCTCTGGGCCTCCCGCACCCAGTCGGGGGCGTTCTCGGCCCCGGCGTCGTGGCTCAGCAGGACGTAGAGCAGGAAATCATAGAAGGATTTTTCCTCCGCAGTGCCGATCCCGGCCACCCCGCTCTCGGACAGGCGGCCCATGGCCGAGGCCACCCGGTCCAGCACCAGATCGGGGCTTTCCCGGCAGAGGGCGGCGGCCTGGTCCAGAAGGTCGTTCACCGCCTCAAGGATCTGCGCGTCGGTGACGGTGATCTCCCCCACCAGGCCCGCGGCCCCCGAAGGGCTCAGCCGGACCGCGCCGTCCCGGTACCGGACGTAGACCCGCCCGATTCCCCAGCCCAGTTCCAGCTGTTTGCCCCCCAGAAGGGCGTCCTGCACCGCGTTGAGGACGGCGGCGTCCAGGTCCAGCCCGGGGGCCAGCTCCGCGGCCACCGCCTGAACCCCCCGGTTCCCGATGTCCTCCAGCAGGGGGGCCAGCCGCTCCCGCACCAGATCGCTGAGCATACTCTCGGCGTACAGGTGCTGGACCGTGTAGGCCGGGAAGTCGGCGATGGTCACCCCCCGGAAGGTGATGGATTTGATTCCCCGGCTGCTGACCGTCAGGCTCTCATGGGTGCGGGGGGTCCCGTCGCCCAGCGGAGCGCCTTTTTCGAGGGTCACCGTCCGGACCGGGGACCCCCAGGAAGAAAGGGACCCGGTCTCGATGTCCACCACCCGGTTCCCCTCCAGCGTGGTATATTCGGCGATGTCGTTGGCGTGCATATGCCCGGTGAAAAGATACCGCAGCCCCGCGTCCGCCAGGGCGGAGGCGGCCTGCTCCCAGTCCTCGACGATGTACTCGCTGAGCAGCTCGGCTTCCATCCCGAAGTGGGGCAGCAGGGCGTGGTGCATCAGCCCCACCACCGTCTTTCCCTCGGCCTCGGCGGCGGCGATCTGCTCCTCCGCCCAGGCCAGAAGGTCCTCGTCCAGCCGCCCGCCGGTGACCTGCTGGTTTTCCGCAAGGCCGGTGGCGTCGGGGCTGTACATACAGGAATCCAGCGCCAGCAGCAGGTAATCCTCCTCCACCGTCACGGCGTAGGACAGCCCGCCGGCCTGTTTTCCCTCGGGCGGGAGGTAATAGACCGCGTCCCCCGCGCCGTCGTAGCCGAATTCCCCGTAAATGGCCCGGAACTCGTCGGGGGTCACCGTCTCGGCGGCCTCCTTGTACCCGTTTTCAAAGGTGCAGGCCCCGGAGTAATTGTAGACGTCGTGGTTGCCGTTGATGACGTAGACCGGCGCACCGGCGGCCTGTTCCAGCGCCCGCAGCCGTTCGGCCATCTCGAGATGGGCCTGTTTTTCGCCGTCCTTGGTCAGGTCCCCCGAGACGAGGATCAGGTCGGGCTGGTCCTCGGCGATCATCCGGACCGCCTCGTCCAGAATCGCCCCCGACTCGGCCAGAAGCTTGGGGTCGGCGTCGATGTAGCGGTTGTAGTCGGGGCAGTCCGACACATAGTTCAGCGGGTAATAGTGGGAGTCGGAGATGACGCAGATTTTCAGGCTGCTCTCCCCGGGCTGCGCCGCGAGGGCCGAAACCGGCGGCAGCAGCCCCAGAAGCATCGCCCCCGCAAGGCAGAGGCTCAGCATCCGGCGGCAGAATTGTTTCAGCATAGGTTTTTCCTTCCGTTGGCCCGGCCTGGCTGCGGGCGGGCAGTTGGTTTTCACAAACCGATTATGACATATTCTTCCTTCAAAATCAATTCGCCCGGCGGCCCGCCCGCCCCAAAAGCGCAAAAAACGCGCGGCAGAGCGTCCATTCGTCTCTGCCGCGCGGCTCAGATTTTCACATTTTGCGACCGGATTTCAACTTCCCGCCCCGCCGCCGTTTCCGGCTGCGGGCTGCCCTTCAGGTGCTGGAAAGCCCCAGGCTGACGTCCAGGGCCGCGTCCACCCGCCGCTGGTCCTCGGGGGTGATCTGCCCGGCCCGCTCCCGCAGGCGGTGTTTGTCCAGGGTGCGGATCTGCTCCAGCAGAACGACGCTGTCCTTGGCCAGGCCGGTGTCCGCCGCCCGGATGTTGATGTGGGTGGGCAGCCGGGTCTTATCCAGCCGGGATGTAATGGCCGCCGCGATGACGGTGGGGCTGTGCCGGTTGCCGATCTCGTTCTGGACGATCAGCACCGGGCGGACGCCCCCCTGCTCCGAGCCAACCACCGGGGAAAGGTCGGCATAAAAAACTTCTCCTCTGTGTACCTCCATGGAACGCTCCCTCCTTGTTCGTCTGGGGGCTGCGGCCCGCCCTTTCGGGCGGAGGGCCGCCCCCTTTTGGGTTCCAGGAGAAGTATTGCCCAAAGGGCGGCCCGCTATGCACCCGCCGGGGGGTCAATCCATTCTATGCGGCAGGGGGCGGCGTTCAGAAGGGCCGCGCCGCGGGGGCGAGGCCGTCCGATCACAAGAACAATTGCAATCCCTGTCGAATTCTGTTACAATCAAGACCGAGGCGCTGCCCAGGTACGGCAGGCGGTTTCCCTCCGCTGTGGTATAAGCTACAGCCGGAGGCGGCTTTTTGTTTCGCTTCCGGCGAGTTTTGCCGGAAGGCGGTGATGAATATGACCCTCACGGAAGTCTGTGCGCTGCTCGCCCTTTTGGGCGGAGCAATCGCGGCAACCTTTCATATTTGCTGGGTAATCTTCGACCACATAAACAAAAAGAAATGACCGCCCCTCTCCAAAGTGTGCGGTCAATTCTTTTGACTTAATGCCACAGCGGAGGTGAACCCGTTTGCCGGGCAGCGCCTCTTGTTGTCTTTAGTATACCCTCTTTTCCCGGCGCTGTCAAGCGTCCCGGGGGCGAGGCCGTCCGATCACAAGAACAATTGCAATCCCTGTCGAATTCTGTTACAATCAAGGCCGAGGCGCTGCCCAGGTACGGCAGGCGGTTTGCCCCCGCTGTGGTTTAAGACACAGCCGGAGGCGGC
>JAHLFH010000113.1 GCA_018883885.1 Candidatus Faecalibacterium intestinavium
ACCCACCCGCCCTTTATCGGAAGCTGGGGCTCCGCCCCAGACCCCGGTTAAGGTTGCAGGAACCCCGGGGTTGTCCCTCTTGCGCTTAGCCGGTTTTTTCTGCGGGACTGACGCCCTTGAAAAAACCGGAGCGCTGCGCCAGCACACGCCTTGCTTCATCCGCCGCAGGCGGCGCTTCGGCGGTGCTGCCACCCGCCCTTTTAAGGAACTTGGGGGTGTTCCTTTTGCGCTCAGTTCAGGGTGTGCCCCGGCTTCGGCTTGTTGAAGCTGCGGGCGCTGGTGCGGCCCTCGGGGTTGATCTCGCCCGCTTTGGTCAGGGCGATCTTGGTCAGGGTCGGGCCCACCAGCTCATAGACCAGCACCGAGAAGAGGACCACGTTCCGCACCACCGCGCCGTCCGAGAGGTTGGCGGCGGTCAGGGCCATGCCCAGAGCCACGCCCGCCTGGGGCAGCAGGGTGGGGCCGAGATACCGGGAGATGGTGGAGCTGCACCGGGACAGACGGCAGCTGGAGTATGCGCCCAGAACCTTGCCGGCGGAACGGCTGATGAGATAGACGATGCCGATGAGGAGCACCAGCGGGTTTTTCAGGATGTTCAGGTCCAGCTCCGCGCCCGAGAGGACGAAGAAGAGGATGTTCACCGGGCTGGTCCAGCGGTCCACACGGTCCATCAGCTCCTCGCTGGTCTCGCAGATGTTGCAGAAGACGGTGCCCGTCATCATGCAGACCAGCAGCAGGGAAAAGCTCAGGTGGATGGGGCCGATGTCAAATTCCAGCATGGACAGGCCCACCGTCAGCAGCACAAAGGCCACCGAGAGGGTCATCCGCTTGGAGCGGGAATGGAAGTAGCTTTCCAGCGCGTTCAGGGCCGCCCCGGCCAGGGCGCCGAGGCCCAGCGAGAGGACGATCTCGCACAGAGGCTCCACCAGAATGCTCAGCACGTCCAGATGGCCCTGCTCCAGGGCGGTGGCCACCCCGAAGGAGACCGAGAAGAGCACCAGGCCCACCGCGTCGTCGATGGCGACCACCATCAGCAGAAGGTGGGTCAGGGGGCCGTCGGCCTTGTACTGCTTGACCACCATCAGGGTGGCCGCCGGGGCGGTGGCCGCGGCGATGGAGCCCAACGTGATGGCCGAGGCAGCCGAGAGGACGTCGGGCCGGATCAGGTGGAGGGCCAGCAGGGCAATGTCCACGACAATGGCGGTGACCACGGCCTGCAAAATACCCACCGTGATGGCCTGACGGCCCATGCTTTGCAGCTGGCTGACCCGGAACTCGTTGCCGATGACAAAGGCGATGAAGCCCAGGGCCACCTGGGTCAGAATCTTGAAGGAATCAACCTGTTCAAGGGTGCCGAACCCTATAAAGGGCAGGCCCAGACGGCCGATGAAGAAGGGCCCCAGCAGCAGCCCGGCCACCAGATAGGCGGTGACGGCGGGCAGGTTGATGAGCTTGACCGCGCGGGACATGAGCAGCCCCGCGATCAGGCAGACGGACAGGGTAATCAGAATTTGTTCCATAAGTGGTCGGGGAAGGCGGAACAATGCGCCGCCCCCCGGATTCCTCCTTGTTCGCAATCTTGAAAAATCAGGGTGGAAAACCCTGGGATACAGTGTGAGTATACTACCTTCCATTCGGGATTTCAATGTGCCAATTTTAAAAGAGAACCGGGCTTTTTGGGGCGTTTTTTGCCATCCTGACCAAAGGCCTCCGGCCCCGGCGGGCGGGGCTGAGGAGCGGGAGAGCCGATGGCAGGAAAAGGTCGATTGAAAAGCGTCGAAAAATATGTATAATAGGGGTATATTGCAGAAAGACCGGGTATTTCCCGCAGAGGACAAATCAGGTATGAAAAAAATTCTGTTGATTACGGCGATGTATACCGGCCACGGACACAAGTCGATTTCGGACGCTCTGGTGGAGCAGTTCCGGGAGTTTCCGGGGCTGGAAGTCCGGGTCATCGACGGCTTTGAGCTGCTGGGGGCGTACGGGCCCCGGATGTCCAAGCTCTACGGCGTCACCACCCGCTACGCCAGCGGCCTGTGGAAGCTGTCCTATGAACTGTCGGACGGGGATAACCTCTTTTTCAAAACCGGCATCACCGGCCTTTCCTCCTTCAGCCTGGGCCGGTTCCGGCGGCTGATGGAGGAGGAGCAGCCGGACCTGATCGTCAGCGTCCACTCCCTGTTCAACGGGTCAATCCTCCGGCTGCTGCGCCAGCTCGGCCTGGAGACCCCGCTGGCGGTGGTCCAGGCGGACATCGTCAACATCCACAAGAGCTGGTGCGAGCCGGGCGCCTGCCGGACCATCTGTCCGACGCAGGAGGCCTACGAGTGCTCCCTGCGGCACGGGATGCCCCCGGAAAAGCTGGTCAAAATCGGCTTCCCCACCCGGCGGCAGTTCACCGACTGGGCCCGCAGCCACCCCCGGCCGGAATACGACGGCAAACGCCCCCTGCGCTGCCTGATGATGAGCGGCGGCGAGGGCAGCGGCAACCTGAAACGGTACGCCGAAAGCCTGATGACCCAGACCGACGTCTCCCTCACCATCATCTGCGGGCGGAACCGCCGGATGAAGGAGGCGCTGGAAGAAGCGTTCCTGCCCGCGTATCAGGACCGGATGCGGATTCTGGGCTTTGTCACCGAGATGCAGAAGGAAATGGCGGACAAGGACCTGCTCATCGCCCGGGGCAGCCCCAACTCCCTGATGGAGGGCGTCGTGATGAACCTGCCCCTGATCGTCACCGGGGCGCTGCCGGGGCAGGAACAGGATAACCCCCAGCTCATCGCAAACCACAATCTGGGCGTGGTCTGCGAGGGGCCGGAAAAGATTCCCCAGCAGATCGACATCCTGCTTCAGGACCACTGCCGCCAGTACCGGGAGATTGCCGCCGCCCAGCGGGAGTACCGGGACCTGGACAACGCCAAAAAGATCGCGGAGTATCTGGTGGGGCTGATGGAGACGAATACATAAAGCAATCCCATGAAAAGCCTGCCGTATGCCCAAAGTGGCAGTACCGCCGCAAATACGCAAATATTGGCTAAGCGCAAGAGGACCAGCCCCCAAGTTCCTGCAACCTCAACCGGGGTCTGGCGCAGCGCTCCAAGTTGATGAACCCTCATCGGGGGTTTGGGGGAGACAGCCCCCAAGTTCCTTATTTGGGCGGGTGGCAGCACCGCCGAAGCGCCGCCTGCGGCGGATGAAGCAAGGCGTGTGCTGGCGCAGCGCTCCGGTTTTTTCAAGGGCGTCAGTCCCGCAGAAAAAAGCGGCTAAGCGCAAGAGGGACAACCCCGGGGTTCCTGCAACCTTAACCGGGGTCTGGGG
>JAHLFH010000114.1 GCA_018883885.1 Candidatus Faecalibacterium intestinavium
ACCCTGGGAGAAGCGGCAGCCGCTAAAACGGCCACAGGGGCGCAGGCGGGGCTGAACGCCGCCCTCCTGGCCTGCCCCATCACCTGGATTATCCTGGCCGTCGTCGCCCTGATCGCCATCTTCTATGCGGCGGTGGCGGCGGTAAATCACTTTGCCGGGACGAGCTATTCCGCCACCGGGCTGATTGCCGGGAGCTTCCTCACCATGGCGGCCCTCGTCGGCAACGCGGGGATCGGCCTTTTCAACGGGCTGATCCAGTTTTTCTGGACCCTCTTTGCCTACCCCGTCCTCGGGGGGATCGAATGGCTGCTGAACGCCGCCAACGGGGGCTTTGACAGCTTCGGCGGGGCCGTGGCCAACCTGATCGGGAACATCATCGGCTGGTTTCTGAGCCTGGGGCAGGTGGTCACCACCATCATCGACGCCATCTTCGGCACCAGCTGGACCGCCGGGCTGGAGGCGTTGAAAAACGACGTCACCGCCTGGGGCAAGAACGAAAACGCCATCACCCTCGACCGCACCGCCCCCGCCGTTGACTACCGCTTTTCTTACGGCGACGCCTTCCGCACCGGAAACGAGTTCGGCCAGGGGGTCGAGGACAAGGTCAAGGGGCTGTTCGACTTCTCCGCCATGGACCCCATGGGGGCCGGGGGCGACCCCTTCGCCTTCGGGGACACCCTGGAGGACATCTACGGCAGCGCGGCCGACACCGCCGCCAACACCGCAGCCGCAGCGGACGCCCTGGACTTCGCCGAGGAAGATCTGGCCTATCTGCGGGACATCGCCGAGCGGGAGGCCATCAACCGGTTCACCACCGCCCAGATCAAGATCGAGCAGCACAACGAAAATCACATCTCCTCCGACACCGACCTGGACGGCATCATGGACGCCTGGGCCAGCGACTTCGCCCAGAAGCTGGACATCTCCACCGAGGGGGTGCATGCCTGATGCCCTACCGGATGTATCTGGACGGGCTGCTGATGCCCATCACCCCCGCCAAGGTGACCATGAAGATCACAAACCAAAACGAGACGGCCACCCTCATCAACGGGGAGCAGATCAACCAGCTGAAAGCCCCCGGGCTGACCGGGGTTTCTTTCGAGCTGCTGCTGCCCCAGGTGTCCTACCCCTTCGCGGTGGGGATCACCCTGCCGCCCCGGGTCTACCTGGCCCGGTTCGAGCAGCTGAAAACCAGCTGCACCCCCTTCCAGTGGATTTTGAGCCGCTGCCGGCCGGGGCTTCTGCTCCCCGATTTTTATTCGAACCTCACCGTCTCGCTGGAGGACTACGAGATCATCGACGACGCGGAGGAAGGCTTCGACCTGAAGGTCAAAATGGAGCTGAAGCAATACCGGGACTACGGCACCCGGCGGGTGACGGTTACCACGGCAGCCGACGGCACCGCCACGGCCACCCTGTCGGCTCCGGCCCGCCCGGCGGCCTCCGCCCCGAAAAAAGACCAATACACCACCCAGGAGGGGGACAGCCTTTGGAACATCGCAAAGCAGCTGCTGGGGGACGGCGCACGGTACGCCGAGCTCTACCGGCTCAACCGGGAGCTGCTCTCGAATCCCACCGCCCTGGCGGCGGGGCTGGTCCTCTCCCTGCCGGTGGAAAGGGGGTAACGCCATGGCCGTCACCTGCCTGATCCAGCACGAGGGCAGCCTCCAGCAGCCGGTTCTGGTCAAGGCCACCCTGACCCTCAAGCGCAAAAACACCCCCGGCCAGCTGAATTTCACAGTGGTAAAGGACGCCGCCCTCACCCTCGAAGAAGGGGACGCCGTCCGGCTGACGGTGGACGATGTCACCGTCTTTTATGGCTTTGTGTTCACCAAAGACCGGGACCCCGGCCCCCTGCTGGAGGCCACCGCCTACGACCAGCTGCGGTACCTGAAAAACAAGGACACCTTCATCGGCGAGGGGCTGAAAGCCTCCGACCTTGTCCGGCGGCTGGCCGGGGATTTCCGGCTGAACCTGGGCACCGTGGAGGACACCGGCTGCACCCTGGAGACCATCGTGGAGGAAAATCAGACCCTTTTCGATATGATCCAGAACGCCCTGGACGAGACCCTGAAAGCCACCGGCAAGCTCTACGTCCTCCGGGACGAGGCCGGGGCGCTCTGCCTGCGGGAGATCGAGACCCTGAAACTGGATCTTTTGATCGACGCCCAAAGCGCCCAAACCTTCCGATACTCCAGCAGCATCGACCGCGAAACCTGCAACAAAATCAAGCTCACCTGCAACAACCCCGACACCGGCAAGCGGGAACTTTATATCGCCCAGGACGGCGAGGCCCTCAACCGCTGGGGCGTGCTGCAATACTTCGAGACGGTCCAGTCCCCCGCCGGAGCCGCCGCCCGGGCCGACGCCCTGCTGGGGCTCTACAACCGGAAAACCCGGACCCTCAAGGTACAGAAAGCCTTCGGGGACCCCCGGGTGGGGGGCGGGTCGTCGGTGGTGGTGCTGCTGGAGCTGGACGACGGGGTGACCCTCAGCCAGTACATGGTGGTGGAACAGGTCGTCCACACCTTCGCCGAGGGGGTCCACCGGATGGATCTGGATTTGATCGGAGGGAATTTCACCGCATGAACGACGTTGTGGAACTCATCAAGCGGGCCGCCCTGGAAGCCGTGGAGGCGTCCAAGCCGGTCCATCTGCTCTATGGGGAGGTTATCTCAGCCTCGCCCCTCAAAATCCAGGTGGACCAGAAGTCCATCTATACCGAGAAAATGCTGATCCTCACCCGGGCGGTCACCGACTTTGAGATGGACGTCTCCCTCTCCTGCGAAACCCGGCCCGTCACCCACGGCCACCCCGTGGTGGACACCTTCACCGGCGGGGGCATCGCCCAGGAGGTGGAGCACAAACACCGGGTCCAGGGGGTGAAAAAGCTGCTGGTCCACAATTCCCTCGTCGCGGGGGACAAGGTCCTGCTGGCGCGGGTGCAGCAGGGCAAAAAGTTCGTCGTCCTGGACCGCATCAGCCCCCACCCGGCCCTGAAAGGAGAATGGCTGTGATTCCCAAGGTTTCCGACACCCTGCGCCAGGGCTTCACCCTCGCCGTCCAGCCTGACAAAACCTTCCGGATGGACGGCGCCTCCCTTCGGGTTGCGGGGCGGACCGACGGGGCCGAGGCGCTGGCCCAGGCCATCCTGCTCATCCTCTCCACCGAGCGATACCGCTGGCTCATCCACTCCTGGAACTACGGGGTGGAGCTGGCCAGCCTGATCGGGAAGGACGTGGAATACTGCATCCCCGAGATCGAGCGGCGGGTCCGGGAGGCGCTTTTGCAGGACGACCGGGTCCGGGCGGTGGAGAATTTCTCCTTCTCCCAGCCCGCCAAACGAAAAATTTTGGTCTCCTTCACGGTGGAGACCGTATACGGCAAAATTGACGCGGAACAGGAGGTGGAAATCTGATGCACGAGGAAAAGACCTATGACGTTCTTCTGGACCGGATGCTGGCCGCCGCCCGGGCGCACGACCCCAATCTCGACACCCGGGAGGGGTCCCTCGTCTGGTACGGCATCGCCCCGGCGGCGGTGGAGTTCCAGAATCTCTACATCAGCATGGACGACACCCTCAACGAGAGCTACCCCGACACCGCCAGCCGCCCCTATCTCATCCGCCGGGCCAAAGGGCGGTGCATCACCCCTTACCCCGCCAGCCCCGCAGTGCTGGAGCTGACCGTCACTCCCGCAGGGCTGGCTCTTTCTGAGGGAGCCCGCTTTTCCATCGGGGAGCTGAACTACGCCGTCACCAAAGCCATCGGAGGCGGGAAATACGAGATCACCTGCGAGACCCCCGGCGCCGCCGGGAACGAGGCCGCCGGGGCCGTCATCCCCATTGAGTATATCCCCGGGCTGACGGCCTGCGCGGTGTCGGCCCTGCTGATCCCCGGGGAGGACGAAGAGGACACCGAAGCCCTCCGCCAGCGGTATTTCGACAGCCTGGAGGCCCAGGCCTTCGGCGGGAACCGGGCCGACTATCTGGCCAAGGCTGCCGCCATTCCCGGGGTGGGCGGGGTGCGGATTTATCGCGCCTGGAACGGCGGCATCCGCCCCGCCGAGCTGATCCCGCCCGAAAGCGCCGCCGCCTGGCTGGAAACCCTTCAGAACGGCCCCGACATCCCGGCGGAAGTTCTCTCCTGGCTCCGGGCGGTCTACACCGCCGCCGCGGGCCGGCTGCTGACGGCGGGGGGCGTCGTCCGGCTGACAGTCATCGACAGCGCCTTTTCGCCCCCTTCCCCCGCCCTGCTGGAACGGGTGCAGACCGCCATCGACCCTGTCCAGAACGCAGGCGAGGGCTTCGGTCTCGCGCCCATCGGCCATGTGGTGCTGGTGGCCGGAGTGGAGGCCGCCGCCCTGGACCTGACTTTTTCCATGGCCTTCAAGAGCGGCTGGAGCTGGGAGGACGTCCAGCCCGCAGCCGCGGAGGCGGTGGAGGGTTACTTCCTCGAACTGGCCCAAGGCTGGGCAAACCTGGCCCAAACCCAGCCCGGGCAAAACGCCCCTCTCGTCGTCCGGGTCAGCCAGATCGAGAGCCGCCTTTTGGAGCTGGAGGGGGTGCTGGACGTAGCCGGCACCCGGATCAACGGGCGGGCAACGAACTTCACCCTCGGGGCCGACGAGATTCCCTCTCTGGGGTCCCTCGCTCCCAGCGGCGAGCCCCTGCGGGAGGGATGAGATGAAGGAACGCAAGCTCATCGACTATCTGCCCCCCGCCGTCCGTCAGTACGCCGAATATCAGGGGATCACCGCAGCCCAGCAGCCGGAATTTTCCCGCGCCTGGGCCGGGGCCGCCGCCCTCCGGGCCAACCAGTTTTTCGACACCCTGGACGAGACCGGCCTGCGCCGGTGGGAGCGGATGATGCAGATCACCCCCCGGGGCACCGACAGCCTCGAAACCCGGCGGGCCCGTGTGGAGGCGCGGTTCAGCCTTCAGCGCCCCTACACCCTGCCCTGGCTGCTGCTCTGGCTGGCGGAGACCTTCGGGCCGGAGAATTTTTCTTTCGATTTGACGGACTACACCGCCGCCCTGGCCCTCGACTACGACGCCCTCCCCGACGCAGACCGCCGGGCCGAGGACGCCCGCGCCTCCCTCGCAGCCATCCTGCCCGAAAACCTGCTCCTCGAGCTGGAGGCCCGGCGTCAGACAGAAGGCGTCCTCTCGGTCGGGGCCCTGGCCCAGCAGTCCCTCACGCTGGAGGTCTGGCCCCGGGTGGTCACCCGGCGGGAGAGCACCGGGACAGCCCTCTCGGCGGCCATCCTGGAGACCCACCAGACCCTCGACATTCCCCCGAACGATTCATAACAAGGAGGTTTTCCCGTGTTCGATTCCATCACCAAATACGGCACCATCATCACCCGGCAGGGCAAGGAACGGATCGCCGCCTGCATCCTGTCCGGACAGCTGGTGGACATCACCCAGGCCGCAGTGGGCGACGGCGGCGGGGCCTATTACCAGCCCGACGACACCCAGACCGCCCTGAAAAACGAACGCTGGCGGGGACAGATCGCCTCCGCCAAAATCAACCCGAAAACCCCGAACATGATCGACGTAAAGGCGGTCGTGGGGGCCGAAGTGGGGGGTTTCACGATCCGGGAGGCCTCCCTCATCGCCTCCGACGGGGTCACGGTGGCCATCTGCAACCTGCCCGACACCGAGAAGACCGCCTTCTCGGACGGCGTCTCCGGCAAGCTGACCCTTCTGCTCCACCTTGTGGTGGAGGACGCCTCGGTCCTGCGCTTCACGGTGGACCCCGCCCTGGACACCGTCACCCGGGAGGAACTGACCGCCGCCCTCTCGGCCCACGACGCCGACCCGGCGGCTCACCCGGCGCTGCGGGAGGCCGACGCCGGGCTGGATGCCCGGCTGTCGCTGCTCGAGATGATGTACGGCACCGACATTAAGGAAAACCCCTTCACGGTGAGCTTCGGCTCCCTGGAGGGGATTTTTGTTGCCGGGGTCTGGGATCAGACCGGCCAGTGGATCGGGTTCTAATCCGGCGGATGCAAGAAACGCCGGGGCAAAATCGCACGGTTGCCGGGCCGGAAAAAACGCACTGGCGAAGCCCTTAAAACAACGTATAGTTGTTTTAAAAAGAACACAGAAAGGAGCGTGTTTGTCGATGATCCACGAATTGATTTTGCAGGGCTGTGCCCCCGGCGGGCGGACCGGGGCACAGCCTGCATTGTAACGCAAAGGAGGTATGAACACCATGGCAACACAACTCGGCGCAATGGCGGTGGGCAGCATCGTCAAGCTCAATGTGGACGGCGTACCTACCAACTTTATCGTCGTAAATCAGGGCATCCCCAAGAACAGTCCGCTCTACGACGCATCCTGCAACGGCACCTGGCTGTTGATGTATGATATCTACGAAAAACGCCCATGGCACAGCTTGGACGACAATGATTACGGCAACAGCGCCACCAACATTTATTTGAACAGTACCTTTTTAGGGCTGCTGGATGAAGATATTCAGGCGGCGATTTCTCAGATCCGAATCCCTTATCATCCAGGCCATGACGCAAACGTCGACATCAACAGCGGGGCCAACGGCCTGCCCTGCAAGGTTTTTCTTCTGAGCGGCTATGAGGTGGGTTGGACTTCCGATAACGAATACTTCCCAGAGGACGGCGCTCTGCTGGAGTACTTCCTGCCTGGTACCAGTAAAGATGCAAATATCAGAAGGAAGGCAATCTTCGACGGGGATTTCGATTATTGGGGGCTGCGGACTCCGAATTCGAGGAACTCCAACTATGTGTGGTATACGATTCCTGACGGCAGTTGCACAAATGGTTGGAGCAGCACCGTTTACGGCGTCCGTCCCGCATTCATCCTTCCCCCTTCCCTCTTTGTGGATGCTGGCTTTGCAGTGACCAACCTGCCCCCCGAAGCCCCGGCGTCCATTACCGTCCCGGAGCTGGTGAAAGGCGGCGGGGACCTGCCGATCAGCTGGGCAGCGGCCAGCGACCCCGACGGGGACCCCATGAGCTACGAGCTGGAGCGCAGCACCGACGCCGCTGAGTGGGCGCAGATTTACAAGGGCGAAGCGCTGCGCTTTACCGACCGGATCACCAAGGGCTGGCTGAGCGTCCAGTACCGGGTCCGGGCGGTGGACAGCGGGAACCTCTCCAGCGGCTGGACCGAGAGCGAAACGCGCACCGTGGACAACAATACCGCCCCGGCGATTGAATGCGAACACCCCGGCGGCGGGGACCTGGGGGAAAAGGCGGAGCCCTTCGCGGTGAACTACACCGTCACCGACCCGGATGGCGACCCCCTGACCCTCACCGAGACGGTGGACGGCCAGACCACCCGCAC
>JAHLFH010000015.1 GCA_018883885.1 Candidatus Faecalibacterium intestinavium
GCCCGCGGCTCCCCAGGCCCGGAAGGCCCCCGGGAAGAAAGCCTCCCGCGGCAAAAAGGCCGCTTCCGCCGGAGAAACGCCCAACGTGAACCCGGTGGAGGCCGGGCCCGCCGTCGCCCCCAAGGGCGCGGACGGCAAGTTCGACCCCACCCGGATCGCCTCTCAGGAGGATTTCGGCGACTGGGAGGAACAGGGCTGCCGGGGCTGAGTTTCCCTTCTTCATCCGTCTCCTTCGGGCGGCGCAGCGACAGGCTGCGCCGCCTTTTTCTGCGCAAAAAAGCCGCCCGCCGGCGGACGGCCCAAAACCAGAGTGCAGGCAGCTCAGCTGCTGCGGGGGCGGGAGGGGCGCTGTGCGCTCCGGCGCAGCCGGTATTCCCGGGGGCTGAGGCCATAGCGGGCGTGGAACAGCCGGTAGAAATAGCTGGTGTTCTCATAGCCCACCTGGGTGATGATCTGCTGGATGTTCATGTCGCTGCGGCGCAGAAGCCGCGCCGCCGTCTCCATCCGGTGCTTCTGGAGCAGCTCCTTGTAGGTTTTGCCGGTCTCGGCGTGGACGCACTCGCTCACATAGGCCAGGGATACCCCGTAGGCCCGGGCCACATTGCTGAGGCAGGCCTCCCGGTAATTGGATGTAATCTCGTTCAGCGCGGCCTGAACCAGCGCCTCGCGGCTGGTGGTCTCGCCGCGGCCCCCGAGGGGGAAGGTTTGTTTCTTCGGCATGGCAGTTTTTCCTCCGTGGGGCGCGCAGGGCGGTTCTTCTCCGCGCAGGGCGCCGGGTCGCTTGGGTTTTTCTATCCAACAAACGAACCGAAGCCCCCAATTATTGCGCTGGAATGTGTGAAAACCGGCGTCTTTCGGGATTTTTTTGCTGGAAATTTCGTCCAACAGCAAAACCCCGCCGCGGAAGGGCGGCGGGGCGGCGGGCGGCTTTCGCCCGGGGTCAGAACATATCCTCGTTTTTGTATTTTCCGGTCCGGACGAACTGGACCCACTCGGCCAGGTTGACCGCATGGTCGCCGATCCGTTCCAGATACTTGATGACGATCAAAAGATCCATCACCAAATCCACCTCTTCGGGGTCGGCGGCCAGCCGCTGGCCCAGCATCCGCTTGATGGAGTCGAAGGCATAATCCACCGTATCATCCGAGAGGATGACGGCCCGGGCGGCGGCCTCGTCCTGGCGGACAAAGGCGTCCATGGCGTTCAGAATCATCTGGTGAGCGCTGCGGCCCATCTGGACCGCCTCGTTCAGAACCGGTTCCCCGGCCTTCGACATTTCGTGCAGGTGGGGGACGATCTCGGCGATGTCGGCGGCATGGTCGCCGATCCGCTCCAGGTCGGTGACCACCTTGAGGGAGGCGGTGACCTGGCGCAGGTCGCCGGCCACCGGCTGCTGGCGGAGCAGCAGGGTCATGCAGCGGTGCTCGATCCCCCGTTCCATGGTGTTGATGCCCGCATCCCCCTTGACCACCTCTGCGGCGGCGGCGGCGTCTCCCGCGCAGAGGGCCTGGAGCGCATTTTCGACGGCGTCGGCTGCGGCCTGCCCCATCCCGATCAGGGCCTGGTTCAGCGCCTCCAGCTCGGATTCATAAAATTTCCGGTTGCTCATAAATAGACCTCATCCTTTGCTCATATTGCAAAATCTGCGCCGCAGCTGCGGCGGGCGGGTTAGCCGAAGCGTCCGGAGATGTAATCCTCGGTCCGCTTGTCCTCCGGGGTGCTGAAGATCTTGGCCGTGGGGCCCGCTTCCACCATCTCGCCCAGCAGGAAGAAGGCGGTCGTATCGCTGATGCGGGCGGCCTGCTGCATATTGTGGGTGACGATGACGACGGTGTACTCCTTTTTCAGCTCGCTCATCAGCTCCTCGATCCGCATGGTGGAGCCGGGGTCCAGGGCGCTGGTGGATTCGTCCATCAGCAAAACCTCGGGCTGGACGGCCAGGGCCCGGGCGATGCAAAGCCGCTGCTGCTGGCCGCCGGACAGGCCCATGGCGCTCTTTTTCAGCCGGTCCTTGACCTCGTCCCAGAGGGCCGCGCCCCGCAGGCTTTTTTCGACGATCTCATCCAGCTCGGATTTTTTCCGGGTGCCATGGATGCGGGGGCCATAGGCGATGTTGTCATAGATGCTCATGGGGAAGGGGTTGGCCTTCTGGAACACCATCCCGATCTTCCGGCGCAGCCAGGTCACATCCACCGACGGGGCGTAGAGGTCCTCGCCCTTATAGAGCATCTGGCCCTCGATCCGCGCCCCGGCCACCAGATCGTTCATCCGGTCGATGGTCCGCAGGAAGGTGGATTTGCCGCAGCCGGAGGGCCCGATCAGGGCGGTGATCTGCCGCTCGGGGATTTCCAGGCGGATCTTTTTCAGGGCCTGTTTCGGCCCGTACCAGAGATCCAGGTCTTTCGCTTCAAGTATCGTGGACATGGTTGGCTTCTCCCTTTTCAATGTTTCTTGAGTTTGCGGCCCACCAGACCGGCGGCCAGGTTGATTGCCAGGGTCAGGACCATCAGGATGGCGGCGATGGCAAAGGCGACGTCGAACTCGGCCCGCTCCCGGGCGTAGACGTACAGCGCCACGGTGAGAGACGCGCCGGAGGAGTGCAGGAAGTTTTCTGCCGAGCTGAAGAAGTGGTTCATGCTCATGCCCATTCCGGCGGTAAAGAGGAGGGCGGCGCTTTCGCCCACAATCCGGCCGATGGCCAGGATGCAGCCGGTGACGATGCCGTCCACCGAGGACGGCAGCACCACGGTGCGGATCATGTACCATTTGCCGCTGCCCAGGGCCAGAGCCGCCTCCCGATACGACTGCGGGACCGTCTTGAGGCTCTCCTGTGTGGTGCGGATGATGGTGGGGATGGTGACGATGACCAGCGTCAGCGCACCGGCCAGCAGGGAAGCCTGAAGCCCCAGCAGCTGGCAGAAGAACAGCATGCCCACCAGGCCGAAGATGATGGAGGGGATGCCGGTCAGGGTCTCGGTGGCAAACTCAATGGCCGCCACCAGCTTTCGGTTCCGGGCGTACTCGGTCAGGTAGACCGCCGCGCCCACCCCCAGCGGCAGGGTGATGAGAAGGGTCACCACCACGAGATAGACGGTGTTGAGGATGTTGGGCAGGATGCCGATGGTGTCCCGGATGTAGCTGGGCGAGGTGCTCAGCAGCTCCCAGGTGACGTGGGGCAGGCCCCGGACAAAGATATAGCCGATGACAAAGACCAGCAGAGCGCAGGTCACCCCGGCGCAGAGGTACAGCAGCGCCCGGAGGACGACGTCCCAGACGCGGCGGGAGCCGGAGAGGGCGCGGGCCTCCTTTTTTTCGTTGGGGTCCATGGGGTCAATCCTCCTTCTTTTTCAAAAGATGGTTGAGGGCGACGTTGATGGCCATGATAAAGACAAAGAGGACCAGAGCGATGGAGTAGAGCGCCTGCCGCTGCAATCCGGAGGCATAGGCCATCTCGCTGGCCACCGCGGTGGTCAGGAAGCGGACGCTGGAAAAGAGGCTGGGCATATTGGCCACGTTGCCCGCCACCATCATGATGGCCATAGCCTCGCCGATGGCCCGGCCAATCCCCAGGACCACGGCGGCGGCGATGCCGCTGGAGGCCGCCGGGGCGCTGACCTTGAAAATGGTCTCGATTTCGGTGGCCCCCAGGGCCAGGCTGGCTTCCTCATACTCCCGGGGCACCGCCTTGAGGGCGGTCTCGGACACCGAGATGATGGAGGGCAGAATCATGACGGCCAGGACGAGGATGGCGCAGAACAGGCTGGCGCCGTCGGGCAGGCCGAAGGCCTCCCGGACCGCCGGGACCAGAACCATCATGCCGATCAGGCCGTAGACCACCGAGGGGATGCCGGCCAGCAGGTCCACCGCCGGGCGGACGAGGGCCGCCATCCGGGGGGAGGCCACCTTGGCCAGATACACGGCGGTCATGAACCCCACCGGCACCCCGATGAGGATGGCCCCGCAGGTGCCATAGATGGAGGTGAGGATGAAGGGAAGGATGCCGAACTTTGGCTCGGCGGCGGTGGAGGCCCATTTGGTGCCGAACAGGAAGTCCACAACGCCGATCTCCCAGATGGCGGGCAGGCCGGAGACGACCAGATACAGGCTGATGAACAGGACAAAGGCGACGGCGATTACGCCGCAGGCCAGAAACACCGCGCCCATGAGGGACTCCATCGGACGAACTTTTTGTTTCATGGTAATACCGGCCTTTCTTCAGACGGTTGATTTGGGTCTTTCCATCCGAAACGCCCCCCTCGTGCAGAAGGGGGCGCTTCGCTTTTCGGGATTCTGTTTCCTGCGGGTCATTCCGCCACAGGCACAGCGCCCGCGCCGGCGATCAGCCCGGAGGCGTCGGCGGAGGTGGCCCAGTCCACAAAGGCCTGGGCGGCGCTGCTCAGCTCGGCGGTGTCGCTGAGGATGAAGTTGAAGTTGCGCTGGATGACGTAGCTGCCGTCCAGGACGGTCTCCTCAGAAGCGGCCACGCCGCCGACGGTGACGGCCTTGATGGTGGCGTCGCCCTCCACAGCGGACAGGGAAGCGTAGCCGATGGCGTCGGGGTTGGAGGCCACGTTGGCAATGACCTCGCCGGTGGAGGTCAGCTCGTTCTGGTAGACGCAGAGGTCTTCGGTGCCGGTGATGGACTCGAAGCCGTCCCGGGTGCCGGAGCCGGCCTCACGGCCAATGGCCACCACCGGGGCGTCGCTGCCGCCGATCTCGGACCAGTTGGTGATCTCGCCGTTGAACAGCTGGGCAATCTGGTCGATGGTCAAGTCGGACAGGGGGTTGGCGGGGTTGACGATGACGGCGATGCCGTCCTTGGCGACGGTGATCTGCCTGACGCCGGTCTCCGTTTCCTTCAAATCGCGGGAAGCAAGGCCGATGTCGCAGGTGCCGTCCTGTGCGCCGGTGATGCCTGCGCCCGAGCCGGAGCCGGTGTAGTTGACGGTGATGCCGGGCTGAACCTCCCGGAACGCCTCGATCAGCGAGCCCATCACGTCCTCCATGGAGGTAGAACCGTTGGTGTTGACGGTGCCGGACAGAGCCTCGGCAGCGGAAGAAGCGGTGGAAGTGGCGGTGGTGGCAGCGGTGGAAGAGCTGGCGCTGCCGCAGGCAGCCAGAGCGCCGGTCAGAGCAACCGCGCCGCAGACAGCCAGGAACGAACGACGAGTGAGTTTTTTCATGGTATTTTTCCTCCCAATCACGGCCCGGCCAACAGTTCCGCCGGGAAAACCGATCTGTTTTTTCGTGTTGCTGTTTCGTCTGGAGCGGTTTCATTGTACCGCCCGGCGGCCCCGGCTGCGACCATGGTGAGGGAAAATCGCCGTAAAGCTTTGGTGCATGGTTTTGCCCAAAAGAAAAGAAAATGTAAAACGGGGCCCCAAAACAGGGCACCGGATTTTACATTTTCGGAAAAAACGCCGGAAAACGGCCCGCCCCATTGTCTGCAATGACAAAAGGTCTCACTCTCAACAAAAACCGCCGCAGCAGAAAGGGTGCTCCCCTTCTGCTGCGGCGGTTCCTTAAGATTAAAATTACAGTCCGAAATTTTCTTCGGACCCGTCCGGACGGTAAAACCGGACGAACTTTTTCCAGTCCGTATCGGAAATGCTCTGCCGGTAGCAGAGGGCCAGCTGCCGCACGGCCTCCTCCCCGGTCGGGAGCGGCTGCCCCGGGCAGGGCAGCGCCAGCACCCGGAACCAGGCGTCGAACAGATGCTCGGTCCAGCCGGTGTCCACCGCCCCGGCCCGGGCGTAAAACCCCAGACGGCGGCGGGCCATGGTCTCGTCCTCCGCCTTTTCCGGGCATTCGGCCTCGATCAGG
>JAHLFH010000115.1 GCA_018883885.1 Candidatus Faecalibacterium intestinavium
GGCCATGTCCGGCGTCATCGGCGGCGGCGGCCTCGGCAAGGTGGCCCTCTCCTACGGCTATTACCGCTATCAGGGAGATATCATGGTGGTGGCCGTCATCCTTCTGATTCTGATGGTCCAGCTGTTCCAGACCGTGGGCACCTACTGGACCACCCACAGCGACAAACGCCTGCGGAAATAAACCCAAAAATAAAAAGGAGCGTGCACTCATGAATCGTGATACCATCTGCGTCCAGGGCGGTTACACCCCCGGCAACGGCGAACCCCGCCAGATCCCCATCGTGCAGTCCACCACCTTTAAATATGCCACCAGCGAGGATATGGGCAAGCTGTTCGACCTGGAAGCCGACGGCTACTTTTATTCCCGCCTCCAGAACCCCACCTGCGACGCGGTGGCCCGCAAGATCTGCGAGCTGGAAGGCGGCACCGCCGCCATGCTCACCTCCAGCGGTCAGGCGGCCAACTTCTTCGCCCTCTTTAACATCTGCCAGAACGGCGACCACATCGTCTCCTCCAGCACCATCTACGGCGGCACCTTCAACCTGATCTCGGTCACCATGGCCAAGATGGGCATCGAGGCCACCTTTGTGGACCCCGACTGCTCGGAGGAAGAGCTGGACGCGGCTTTCCGCCCCAACACCAAAGCCGTCTTTGGCGAGACCATCGCAAACCCGGCCCTGACTGTGCTGGACATTGAGAAATTCGCCCGGGCCGCCCACCGCCACGGGGTCCCTCTGATCGTGGACAACACCTTCCCCACCCCGGTCAACTGCCGGCCCTTTGAGTGGGGCGCGGACATCGTGACCCACTCCACCACCAAGTATATGGACGGCCACGGCGCAGCGGTGGGCGGCGCCATCGTGGACAGCGGCAGGTTCGACTGGATGGCCCACGCCGACAAATTCCCCGGCCTGTGTACCCCCGACGAGAGCTACCACGGCATCACCTACGCCGAGCGGTTCGGCCAGGGCGGCGCATTCATCACCAAAGCTACCGCCCAGCTGATGCGGGACTTCGGCTGCACCCCCTCGCCCCAGAGCGCATTCCTGCTGAATCTGGGCCTCGAGAGCCTCCATGTCCGGATGAAGCGCCACTGTGAAAACGGTCTGGCCGTCGCCCGCTTCCTGGAAGCCCACCCCAAGGTGGCCTATGTGGATTACTGCGACCTTCCGTCCAGCCCCTTCCACGCCCTGGCGCAGAAGTATCTGCCGAACGGCAGCTGCGGCGTCGTCTCCTTCGGCCTGGCCGGCGGACGGGAAGCCGCCAGTACCTTCATGAAAAACCTCAAGCTGGCCGCCATCGAGACCCATGTGGCCGACGCCCGCACCTGCTGCCTGAATCCGGCTTCCAGCACCCACCGCCAGATGAACGACGAGCAGCTCAAGGCCGCCGGCGTCCCGGCGGAGCTGGTCCGGATGAGCTGCGGCCTTGAGAGCAGCGAGGACCTGATCGCCGACATCGCCCAGGCGCTGGACAAGGTCTGAGCGCTGCGCCCCCATTCTGAAAAAGGAGAAACGGCTGTATGCCTCTGATTATCCCCAAGACCCTGCCCGCCTACGACGCGCTGTACCAGGAGAACATCTTTGTCATGCACCGGGAGCGGGCCGCTTCCCAGCACATCCGCCCGCTCGAGATCCTGATCCTCAACCTGATGCCCACCAAAATCACCACCGAGACCCAGATCGCCCGGCTGCTGGCCAACAGCCCCTTACAGGTCCACATGACCCTGCTTCAGACGGCCAGCCATGCGGCCACCCACGTCTCGGCGGCCCATCTGGACGCCTTTTACAAGACCTTTGACGAGGTCAGGCAGATGCGGTTTGACGGCATGATTATCACCGGCGCACCGGTGGAGACCATCCCCTTTGAGGAGGTGGACTACTGGCCCGAGCTGTGCGAGATCATGGACTTCAGCGAAACCAGCGTCTATTCCACCCTCCACGTCTGCTGGGGCGCACAGGCCGCCCTGTACTATCACTACGGCGTCCGGAAGGAGCAGCTGGACAAAAAGATGTTCGGCATTTTTGAGCACCGGGTCACCCGGCCCGCCAACCCGCTGGTCCGGGGCTTCGACGAGGCGTTTTACGCCCCCCACAGCCGCCACACCGGCATCTGCCGGGCCGACGTGGACCGCTGCCGGGCCCTGCGCATTCTGGCCGAGAGCGACGAGGCCGGGCCTTTCCTGCTCAGCACCGAGAACGGGCGGCAGATCTTCGTCACCGGCCATCCGGAATACGACAAGCTGACCCTGGACGCCGAATACCGCCGGGACCGGGACAAGGGCCTGGACATTGATCTGCCCAAAAACTATTATCCCGGCGACGACCCGTCCCGCGCCCCCCTTTTCCGCTGGCGGGGCCACGCCCATCTGCTCTATTCCAACTGGCTGAACTACTACGTCTACCAGAACACCCCCTATGACCTGGGCACACTGGACCGGGTCCGCCGCGAATAAAGGTTCCGCCCCTTCCCGCCGTCCCGGGCGGGAGGGGGCTTCTTTGCCTTTGGGCCGTTTTGCCCTTGCGGGCCGGGCCGATTGGGTCTATACTGAAAAACACACAGCTTCACGAGAACGAAAGGAGATTTCCCCATGTCTGTTATGGAATTGCTGGCTTCCCGCCGCACCTACCGGCGTTTTGAGCAAAAGCCCGTTCCCCAGGATGTCATCGACGATCTGATCGAGGCGGTCCGGCTGTCCTCCTGCGGGGCCAACCGCCAGGCGGTGCGGCTCATCATCGTCAACCGGCCCGAGGATGTGGCCCGGGTCCAGCCCATGGTCAAATGGGCCGCCTATCTGCCCCCCGAGGAAGGCTTCCCCAAAGAGGGGGAGCAGCCCACCCTCTTTGTGGCCGTCGTGCAGGACACGTCCATCTCGGGGGACCTGGACACCGACACCGGCATCGCCCTGGCCAACCTGACGCTGGCCGCCTGGGCCAAGGGGGTGGGCAGCTGCATCATGGGCTCCATCGACCGCCCCCGCCTGACCGAACTGCTGGGGCTGACCGGCCATCAGAAGCTGCACAGCATGGTGGCTCTGGGGTATCCCTCCCACTCTGCCCGGGTGGTGCCCATGACCGGGGAGACCGGCGTGAACTATTATCTGGACGAAAACCGGGACTACTGCGTGCCCAAGCGCAGCAAAGAGGAAATCGCCCGGTATTTATAACGCCCGCGGCGCATATTTGCAGCGTTTTTCCCCGAAGAAACGTGAATTGATTGCAAAACGGTTTCAATTGCCTCAGTTTTTTGCACAACGCTTGACATTTCTATTTGTACAAACTATACTACAATCGTTCCCGATCTGGGGGAACAGACCATCCCCGCCCTGCGCCGGTTCGCGGCGCGGCGGACGGCAGGATGGGTATGTCTGGTTGATAGAGGAGTGTTTTTGATTATGAAGAAGATTTCCCGCCGCAGCGTTCTGGCCGCTGCCGGTCTGTCCGTCATCGCCATGGCTCTGTCTGCCTGCGGCAGCAGCAGCTCCACCGCATCCAGCGCTGCCGCTTCCGGCGCAGCCTCCGGCTCCGCCCAGGCCATCAACGCCCTGGAGGATCTGCAGGGCAAGACCGTCGGCGTCCAGCTGGGCACCACCGGCGACATTTATATGTCCGGCGAGGTCGGCACCGGCCTGGACATCGCAGCCGTTGAGCAGTACAACAAGGCGGCCGACGCCGTTCAGGCTCTGCTGAGCAACAAGATCGACGCCGTCTGCATCGACGACCAGGTCGCCAAGAAGTTCGTCGAGGCCAATTCCGATGAGCTGGCCATCCTGGACACCGCCTACGCCGTCGAGGATTACGCCATCTGCGTCAGCAAGGACCGCACCGACCTGACCAGCAGCCTGAACGAGGCCATCGCCGAGCTGAAGGACGACGGCACCCTGGACGCCATCCTGGACAAGTACATCAACAAGACCGAGGGCGCCGAGGGCTATGTCACCCCCGAGGGCACCGAGTACCCCAACGGCACCCTGATTATGGCGACCAACGCCGCCTTCGAGCCCTATGAGTACATCGAGAACGGCGCTGTCATCGGCATCGACGCCGAGTTCGGCAAGGCCATCTGCGACAAGCTGGGCTACGAGCTGCAGATCGAGGACATGGAGTTCGATTCCATCATCCCCGCCGTCCAGAGCGGCAAGGCGGACTTCGGCATGGCCGGCATGACCGTCACCGAGGAGCGTCTGGAAAACATCGACTTCACCGATACCTACTGCACCGGCGTTCAGTCCATCATTGTCCTGAAGTAATCCTCTTTTTTGAGGCAAAACCCTTTACAAATCGCCCTTTTTGTGGTTTGATAAGGGGCGAGGAACAGAGCGTGTATGCTATTCCGCTCTGTTCCTCTTTATTTTTTGCATATATGCATAAAAATTCACCTTTTTGTGCATACCCGTGCTTCATCCCATCCCCAAAAGGAGGAACTTTCATGGAGTTTCTGCAAAATCTGGCGTCGGATCTGTCCGAACAGTTCGTCGCCACATTTATCTCGGAGCAGCGGTATCTGCTGTTTTTGAACGGCCTGAAAACGACCCTCATCATCACCCTTTCGTCCGCTCTGCTGGGCATCGTGCTGGGCTTTCTGATCGCCTACGTCCGCACCACCTTTGACCGCACCGGCAAGATGAAGATCCTGAACGCCGTCTGCAAGCTGTATCTGACCGTCATCCGGGGCACCCCCACCATGATTCAGCTGCTGATTATGTACTTCGTCATCTTCGGCTCGGTCAAGATCGACAAGGTCCCGGTGGCGATTCTTGCCTTCGGCATCAACAGCGGCGCCTATGTGGCAGAAATCTTCCGCAGCGGCATCATGAGCATCCCTGTCGGCCAGATGGAAGCGGCCCGGAGCCTGGGCCTCAATTACACCCAGGCCACCTGGAAAATCATCCTGCCCCAGGCCGTCAAAAACGTCCTGCCCGCCCTGGGCAACGAGATGATCGTCCTGCTGAAGGAGACCTCCATCAGCGGCTATATCGCCCTGCAGGATCTGACCAAGGCCGGCGATATCGTCCGCAGCCGGACCTACAGCCCCTATTTCCCCCTGCTGTCGGTGGCGCTGATCTACCTTGTGATCGTGATGCTGATGGAGCGGCTGTTGACTATGATGGAAGTGAGGTTGGCGCAAAGTGACCGATAAAATTCTGGAAGTCCGTGGCCTTGTCAAGACCTACGGCGGCGAAAAGAAGCGGGGCTTCAAGGGCCTGACCCCCAAACTGGACGTGCTGAAAGGCATCGACATCGACATCTACCGCGGAGACGTGGTCTGCCTGATCGGCCCCTCGGGCTGCGGCAAATCCACCTTTCTTCGCTGCCTCAACCGGCTGGAAGTCCCCACCGGAGGAACCATCAAATTTGAGGGCGAGGTGGTGGACGAGGCCCACATCGACCGGCTCCGGCAGAAGATGGGGATGGTGTTCCAGCACTTCAACCTGTTCCCCCACATGACCGTCCGGGAAAACCTCTGCATGGCCCCGGTGCTGCTCAAGCTGAAAGACCGGGCCGCCGCCGAAAAGCGGGCCGATGAGCTTCTGGAGCGGGTGGGCCTGTCGGACAAGGCGAACGTCTACCCGGCCAGCCTCTCGGGCGGCCAGCAGCAGCGGATCGCCAT
>JAHLFH010000116.1 GCA_018883885.1 Candidatus Faecalibacterium intestinavium
GGCCTGGCCCTGCCGATCCTGATTCTGGGCCACACCGACCCGAAATACGCGGCGGCCCTTTTGGAATACAACATCACCCAGACCTGCTTTTCCACCCCCTATGCCCGCACCCTCTCGGCGGCGGCCGAGGCGGCGGGGGGCGTTATCCCGGTCCATCTCAAGGCCGACACCGGCATGGGGCGGCTGGGCTTTGCCCTCCGGACCGATTTCGACGGGGCGGTGGCCGAGATGCTGGCTGTCTGGGACCTGCCGGGCCTCAACGTCACCGGCCTGTTCCAGCACTTTGCGGTGGCCGACTCCAACGCCGGGGAGGACCGGGCCTACACCGACGACCAGCACGCCCTCTTTCTCCGGGCCTGTCAGGCCCTGCGGCAGGCCGGGAAGGACCCCGGCATTCTCCACTGCGGCAACTCGGCGGGGCTGATGCTCCACCCCGACTGGCCCGCGGGCCTGCCCCGGGAACGGTGCATGGCCCGGCCCGGCATCGTCCTCTACGGCTTCGATCCCAGCGACGAGGTGCGGTTCGGGCTGTTCCGCCCGGTGATGAAGCTGAAAACCATCGTCAGCATGGTCAAGGAGCTTCAGCCCGGCCAGTCGGTGAGCTACGGGCGGCATTTCCGGGCTGAGGCCCCCACCCTGGCGGCCACCCTCTGTGCGGGCTACGCCGACGGTTATCCCCGGATGCTCAGCGACGGGGCCGGGATGGTGGAGCTTCACGGCCGGCCCTGCCGGGTGCTGGGGCGGGTCTGCATGGACCAGATTCTGGTGGACGTCACCGGGATTCCCGGCGTACAGGAGGGGGACGAGGCCATCCTCTGGGGCGGGGCGGTAAGCGACAGCGCCGAAACCATCGCCCGCAAGACCGGCACCATCTCCTATGAAATCCTCTGCGGGGTGGCCCGCCGGGTGCCCCGGGTGTATCTCGAGGGCGGGAAGATCACTGCGGTGGACAACTGGCTCAAAAACTAAAGACAAATTCCGGCAGCAGCGCCCAAAGTTTGTCCTTCGGCCGCGCCCTGCCCAATCATTTTTAACCCACCCACCCGCCCTTTATCGGAAGCTGGGGCTCCGCCCCAGACCCCGGTTCACCCCGCATATAGCGGCACAAAGGCCCTGCCCAGAATACAGCGGCATAAAAGCTTCGCCCGGGGGCATGGGGGCGGAGCCCCAGCTTCCGATAAAGGGCGGGTGGGCGGGATTCAAATAACATTCACCGCAGCAGCCCAACCTGTACTTAGCAATTGTCTTGGAGGAACGCATGGCAAAAAAGAATATCCGAAACTTCTGCATCATCGCCCACATCGACCACGGCAAATCCACCCTGTCGGACCGGATTCTCGAGCTGACCAAGAGCGTGGACGAGCGGACCATGTCCGACCAGATTCTGGACAACATGGACATCGAGCGGGAGCGGGGCATCACCATCAAGGCCCGGGCCGTGACCATGAACTACACCGCCAAAGACGGCCAGGAGTACGAGTTCAACCTCATCGACACCCCGGGCCACGTGGACTTTGCCTACGAGGTCAGCCGGAGTCTGGCGGCCTGCGAGGGGGCCATCCTTGTGGTGGACGCCACCCAGGGCGTGGAGGCCCAGACCCTGGCCAACACCTACATGGCGCTGGAGCACAATCTGGAGCTGGTGCCCATCCTGAACAAGATCGACCTGCCCAGCGCCCACCCCGACGAGGTGGCCCAGGAAGTGGAGGACGTCATCGGCCTGCCCTGTCTGGACGCCCCCCGGGTCTCGGCCAAGCAGGGCATCAACATCGACCAGGTGCTGGAGCGGGTGGTCACCGACATTCCCGCCCCCAAGGGGGACCCCGACGCCCCCCTCAAGGCCCTGATCTTCGACAGCGTCTACGACAGCTACAAGGGAGTCATCGTCTACATCCGGGTCTTTGACGGCACGGTGAAGCCGGGCGACACCATCCGGATGATGGCCACCGGGGCCCAGTTCACCCTGGTGGAGGTGGGCCACATGGGCGCCACCAACCTTTCCCCCTGCGAACAGCTCTCCGCGGGCGAGGTAGGCTACCTGACCGCCAGCATCAAGACGGTGCAGGACACCCGGGTGGGCGACACTGTGACCCTGGCCGCGAACCCCACCCCCGAGGCCCTGCCGGGCTACCGGGCGGTCAAGCCCATGGTCTTCTGCGGCATCTACCCCGCCGACGGCGCAAAGTACCCCGACCTGAAAGACGCCCTGGAAAAGCTCCAGCTCAACGACGCCTCCCTGACCTATGAGCAGGAGACCAGCACCGCTCTGGGCTTCGGCTTCCGGTGCGGTTTTCTGGGCCTGCTCCACATGGAGATCATCACCGAACGGCTGGAACGGGAGTTCGACCTCGACCTCATCACCACCACCCCCTCGGTTCAGTACCGGATTACCCGGACCGACGGCACCGTGGAGATGATTTACAACCCCTCCAGCTACCCCGACCCCTCCCAGATTGTCAAGCAGGAGGAGCCCTTCGCCGACGTCCACCTCTACACCCCCAACGACTACGTCGGCAGCCTGATGGACCTGTGCCAGCAGAAGCGGGGCGAGCTGATCGACATGAAGTATCTGGACGACGTCCGGGTGGACCTCCACTACGCCCTGCCGCTGGGGGAGATCGTCTACGACTTCTTCGACGCCATCAAGAGCCGCAGCCGGGGCTACGCCAGCTACGACTACGAGTTCAAGGAGTTCCGGACCAGCGATCTGGTCAAGCTGGACTTCCTGCTCAACGGCGACCCGGTGGACGCCCTCTCGATGATCGTCTTCCGGGACAACGCCTACTCCAAGGGCCGCCGCATCTGCGAGAAGCTGCGGGACAACATCCCCCGGACCCTCTTTGAGATTCCGGTGCAGGCGGCCATCGGCGGAAAGATCATCGCACGGGAGACCGTCAAGGCCATGCGGAAGGACGTTCTGGCCAAGTGCTACGGCGGCGACATCACCCGGAAAAAGAAGCTGCTGGAAAAGCAGAAAGAGGGCAAAAAGAAGATGCGCCAGCTGGGCTCCGTCACCCTGCCCAGCGAGGCCTTCACCGCCGTCCTCAAGCTGGACAGCGGGGACAACTGAATCAGGTACAAAGTATAAAGCACAAAGTACAAGGGCCCTGCCGGAAGTCAAACCGGCGGGGCCCTTTTCCGTTATAAGCCATCCATGAGGCTCGCTTCCATGAATGATTCCCCTGAATCCCCGGCCATCAGCAAAAGCGTTGTCTCAAAGCCGTGCCGCTCCTTCCGGCGCACCCTCCGGCTCCAGAGACAGAGCGTCGTTCCATCCTGAGAGGAAAAGGCAGTCCACCCTGTTTGTTCCATCTCCGAAAACAAGCTGCAAAGCTCTTTCAGCTGTTTCTCCAGTGCTTTTAAGTGGGCCCCCAGGCCGGGCTCTTCCCCGCCATCCACATAGAGGGACACGGGGGTTTGCGGATCGTTCAGCCAGCCTTCCAGCCCCGGGCTCTCCGGGACAAGCCCAACTTCTTCTCCGCGCTCCTCCAGGATCGGACACAGCCGGATTCCATGCCTGGCCAGAATCCCCGACAGCTCCCGGAGCTTATCCACGACCGCCCGGGCTTCCCCGCCGTTTTGCCCCAGCTGCCAAACCGTATCGTTGAGGGTTTCCCGATGCTGCATCTGCCTTCCTCCCTTCTGAGAATAAGATAACATCCTCACGGGAGGTAGTCAACAAATATTATACATTTTGGCCGCCAAATGAAAACCCATTTCCGTCATACTAAAAGTATGATTGAGGTGATAGAGATGGTAGACTTCGGCGACAAATTAAAAGCGCTTCGCAAGCGGGCCTCCCTTTCCCAGGAACAGCTGGCCCAGCAGCTGGGCGTTACCAAGGGGATGGTCTCAAGCTACGAGACTTCCATGCGAATGCCCAGCTATCCCGTCCTGCTGAAAATTGCCCGGCTGTTCCATGTCTCCACCGACGCCCTGCTGGGGCTGGAGGAGGGCGACCGGATAGACCTGGCAGGCCTCACCGAAAAGCAGAAGGCCCTCGTCTGTGACATTGTAACCCAATTCCGGGGCCGCAGCAGCTGAACCGTTCAGCCCTCCCATTCCTCTGATGCAAAACGCCCCCGGCGGTTCCTCCCGCCGGGGGTTTTTGTCCGGTTGGTTCTCTCCCAACCGGGAGATTCTGCCAGGTCCTTGCCAACCTGTACTTATCCCCGGATTGCTTCCCCGTCCAGCGCCGCAGAGGTCAGAACATCCCCCTCATAGCAGAGTTTGAGGGAGAAGAAGGGGCGTTCTTCGGCCAGCAGCCGGAAAAAGATCTTGTCCCCCTCCCAGAGGGGCAGGGCGGGGACTTTTTCCTTCGGCACCCACTCGAGGACCCCCTCGGCGCAGTCCTGGCCCCGGATCATCTGCCCTGTCCAGCCGTCGGCGGTGAAAAGGTGCATATACTCCGCCGCCCCGTCCAGCACAAAGGTGATGATTCCCCGGTACCTCCAGCGCGTCAGGGTCAGGCCGGTTTCCTCCCGCACCTCCCGGACAAGGCATTCTTCCGGGCTTTCGCCCGGCTCGAACTTGCCCCCCACCCCAATCCATTTGTCGTGGTTGACGTCGTTCTTCTTTTTGGTGCGGTGGAGCATCAGCCACTCCCCGTCCCGTTCCAGATAACAGAGGGTCGTATTCTGTGCAAGATATCCCACAAGTTTTGTTCTCCTTTGTCTTTTCCGCCGCAAAAGCGCCCCGCCCGGAACAACCTCCGGCGGGGCGCTGCGGCTGGCTGAATGGATTTGGGGCTTTCGCCCCGGCTTATACCTGCGCGTTTTCCGTGTCCACTTCTACGGTGTTCGAATCGACCTGCTTGAAATTGTCGCAGTCCAGCCCGAACTGTTCCAGGAACTCCTGCTCCAGATACTGGTCCAGGCCGCCGTCCCAGAAATAGCCGGAAAACCGGCTCGCAACTTCATCCGCATGTTTGCCGGTGAACACAAACGTGAAGGTCTTTTTCTCATTCATGGGAATCCGCTCCTTTGTTTCCTATGACGTTATTCCCCGGGCGCTTTGCCGCAGGGCGATGACCGATGATTTGCGGCGTCACTTCTCCGCCTTCCGTCCCTTGCCCGCGTTGTTCAGCTTCCGGACGATGTCGTTCTTGTGCTTGCGCTGGGCGGGGGTCTGGCCCGGGGTCCGCGCCTCGGGGGGCCGGGGCGGGATCACGGCGGTGGAGCTGTCCACCCGCACAAGGTCCCATTCCTGGTTGCCGCCCTGCACCTCCGGCCAGATCTGGGCCTGGGCGCCGTTGGAGGTGTTCATCCCCACGAGGTCGATGAATTTGTCCGCCAGAACGTTCCGGATGCGGGTCCGCCCGTTCCGGGTGGGCTCCAGCACCCAGCACTGGCTCAGGCCGCTGGTCCGGCTCCACTGGTGAATCCAGGTGCCCTCCACCACCCCGGCGTAGACAAGGTCCATCATCTTGCCGGTGAAGCGGTTCTGAATCCGCCAGCGGCCCTCCCCTGCGTCCAGGAATTTCCACTGCTGCCAGGGCTGGCCGGCATAATCCCACAGCTGGACCAGCCCGCCATTCTCGGTGTTGAAGTTTTTCACCTCAAGCACCTTCCCGTTGGGCGCTTTAATGAGATAAAATTCATTTTCGAGTAAGACGACCTGCGATGTCTTTGCCATAACGAGACTGCTCCTTTCTGCGGTTGGGTTCACCTATACTATATCATAGAGGCCGCCCCGGCAACAAGGATAGTTTCCGAGAAAAACGACGGTCTTTTTTGGGCAGAACGACGATATTCCGGGGGTCTTTCGTTTTGGGCGGGGATATGCTATACTGGCCCTGACACTCACCCGAAGAAAGGGGCTTTTCCATGAGACAGATCGTGATTCTGGGC
>JAHLFH010000117.1 GCA_018883885.1 Candidatus Faecalibacterium intestinavium
TCTCCGGGCTGGTGCCGGGGGCTGCGCCGGTGCCGCCGCACTCGGCACACTGCTGCTGGCGGGTGATGGTGATGTTCTTCTTGCAGCCGTGGACCGCCTCGTCAAAGCTGAGGGTGATCCGCACCCGGATGTCCTGGCCCTTGCGGGGGGCGTTGGGGTTTGCGCGGCTGCCGCCGCCAAAGCCGCCGAAGCTGCCGCCGAAGATATCGCCGAAGATGTCCCCCAGATCCACGCCGCCGAAGCCGCCGAAGCCGCCGCCGGGCTGGCCTGCGCCGTAGTTGGGGTCTACCCCGGCAAAGCCGTACTGGTCGTAGCGCTGGCGCTTTTCGGGGTCGGAGAGGACCTCGTGGGCCTCGTTGATCTCCTTGAATTTTTCCTCGGCGTCCTTGTCGCCGGGGTTATAGTCCGGGTGGTATTTCATGGCCAGCTTGCGGTATGCCTTCTTGATCTCCGCCTCCGTGGCCGTTTTGGAAACACCCAGAACCTCGTAGTAATCGCGTTTTTCCTGTGCCATATCCACTCACCTCTGGTAACCCTGAAACCAGCAAAGGCCGCCCCGGAACCAACCGGAGCGGCGTTTGCGTTATCTGCGGCGCACCCGCCGGTTTGGCCGGGTGCCCGTACCTTGGTTCACATTAAACTTCCTTGAAATCCGCGTCCACAACGCCGTCGTCGTTCTGGCTCTGTGCGCCGGAGTTGGGCTGAGCGCCCTGAGCGCCGCCGGCCTGCTGCTGAGCGGCAGCTGCGGCCTGATAGAGCTTCTCAAAGACGTGGCTCAGCGCTTCCTGCTTGGCCTTGATCTCGTCGATGGAGCCGGACTGGACCGCGGTCTTGAGCTCGGCCAGCTTGCTCTCGGCCTCGCTCTTGACGTCGGCGGGCAGCTTGTCGCCGTTCTCCTTCAGCATCTTCTCGGTCTGGAAGACCATCTGATCGGCGCCGTTGCGGATGTCCACTTCCTCGCGCTTCTTCTTGTCGTCGGCGGCGAACTGCTCGGCCTCCTTGACGGCCTTGTCGATGTCCTCCTTGGACATATTGGTGGAAGCGGTGATGGTGATGTTCTGCTCCTTGCCGGTGCCCAGGTCCTTGGCGCTGACCTTCACGATGCCGTTGGCGTCGATGTCAAAGGTGACCTCGATCTGAGGCACGCCGCGGGGCGCCGGAGCGATGCCGTCCAGGTGGAAGACGCCCAGGCTCTTGTTGTCCCGTGCAAACTCCCGCTCGCCCTGAAGGACGTTGACCTCGACGGAGGGCTGGTTGTCTGCGGCGGTGGAGAAGACCTGGCTCTTGTGGGTGGGGATGGTGGTGTTCCGGTCGATGATCTTGGTGCAGACGCCGCCCAGAGTCTCGATGCCCAGGCTCAGCGGGGTGACGTCCAGTAGCAGCAGGCCCTTGACGTCGCCCTGGAGAACGCCGCCCTGGATGGCAGCGCCGACGGCCACGCATTCATCGGGGTTGATGCCCTTGAAGGGCTCGCAGTTCAGCTCCTTCTTGACCGCGTCGTAGACGGCGGGGATACGGGTGGAGCCGCCCACCATCAGAACCTTCTTCAGGTCGGAGGGGCGCAGCCCGGCGTCGGCCAGAGCCTTGCGGACGGGGGTCATGGTGCGGTCCACCAGATCCGCGGTCAGCTCGTTGAACTTGGCGCGGGTCAGGGTCATATCCAGGTGCTTGGGGCCGGTGGCGTCGGCGGTGATGAAGGGCAGGTTGATCTGGCTGCTCATGGCGCTGGACAGCTCGATCTTGGCCTTCTCAGCGGCTTCCTTCAGGCGCTGGGCGGCCATCTTGTCCTTGCGCAGGTCGATGCCGTTCTCGGCCTGGAAAGCGTCTGCCATCCAGTTGATGATCCGCTCATCGAAGTCGTCGCCGCCCAGGTGGGTGTCGCCGTTGGTGGCCAGAACCTCGGTGACGCCGTCGCCCATCTCGATGATGGAGACGTCGAAGGTGCCGCCGCCCAGGTCGTAGACCATGATCTTCTGGTCTTCTTCCTTGTCAACGCCGTAAGCCAGAGAAGCGGCGGTGGGCTCGTTGATGATCCGCTTGGCGTTCAGGCCCGCGATGGTGCCTGCGTCCTTGGTGGCCTGCCGCTGGCTGTCGTTGAAGTAGGCGGGAACGGTGATGACGGCCTCGGTGACCGTCTCGCCCAGATATGCCTCGGCGTCCGCCTTCAGCTTCTGGAGAATCATGGCGCTCACCTGCTGGGGGGTGTATTCCTTGCCGCCCAGGGTGACCTTCTCGTTGGTGCCCATCTTGCGCTTGATGGATGCGACGGTGTTGTCGGGGTTGGTGATGGCCTGCCGCTTTGCGACCTGGCCCACCAGACGGTCGCCGGTCTTGGTGAAGCCCACCACAGACGGGGTGGTGCGGGCGCCCTCGGCGTTCGCGATGACAACGGGCTCGCCGCCCTCAATGACAGCCACACAGCTGTTGGTCGTGCCAAGGTCGATACCAATAATCTTGCTCATAGTAGAAGCTCCTCTCTCAAGCTCTCAAATTTCTATTTTGTCGTACTCTCTATCGGTTACGGGAATTCTATGCTTTGCTTCCGCGCAGGCGGAAGGTCCGGCGGACTATTCTGCGACAACCACCGTCGCGTGGCGGATGATCTTGTCGCCCAGCTTGTAGCCCTTCTGGAAGACGGTCACCACCGTGCCGCTCTCCTGGCCTTCCTCAGCGGGGACCTGCTGGACGGCGTTCATGAAGTGGGGGTCAAAGGGTTTGCCCAGCGCTTCAATCTCCTCGATGTGCAGCGTCTGGAACGCCTTGGCGGCTTTGTCCAGGGTCATGGTCACGCCCTTTTTGTAGTTCTCGTCGGTGCAGGGGGCGTTGGCGGCCATGTCCAGGGTATCCAGAATGGGGATGATCTGGTTTACGGCGAAGGAAACGCCGTCGTTGAACTTCTGGTCTGCCTCCCGCGCCGAGCGCTTGCGGTAGTTGTCATACTCGGCGGCCACCCGCAGCAGCTGGTCTTTCGCCTGCTGGGCGGCCTTCTCCGCGGCCTCCAGCTGGGCTTTCGCAGCCTCCAGCTCCCGGCTTTTCTTGCTGAACCATCCGTCCTTCTTTTTGGAATCCTCCGTCTTGGGGGAGTCCTCCGGGGCGGCCTGTTCCGTCTCGGGGGCGTCCGGCTGCTGGTCCGCCGGCTGCTCTGCCGCGGGCTGGGCCGTGGTTTCCGGCTCGGCCTCGGGGGTCATCTTGGTTTCTTCGCTCATTCCAGCTCCTCCTTATAGATCACGGTCTGCCGGGGTACGGCAGCCTGGGGTGACTCTTTTCGTTTGCCGGCCATCCCTTCGCCCAGCTCATCGGCAAAGACCTGGAGCAGGGGCATCAGTTTGGTGAAGGGCATCCGGGTGGGGCCGATCAGGGCCAGGGAACCCCAGAGCCCGCCGCCCACCAGATACCGGCAGCTGACGATGCACAGCCCGGGCACCTGAGGGGTCAGATCCTCGCCCAGCAGGACGTGAATCCGTTCGCCGGGCGGGCAGATCAGCCGTGCGGCGGTTTCCTCGTCGTTGAGGGCGGCCAGAACGGTCTGGACCTTGCCCTCCAGCTGGGGCCAGTTCAGCAGGAAGTGCTCGCCCCCCAGATAAACCCGGGGTTTGGTGGATTCCTGTAAAATGGCTGCCGCTGCGGCCACCACCGGCACCAGCTCGGGGCCGATCTGGGAACACAGCTCGCTGAGCATCCGCTGGCTCAGGTCTGCCGGAGCCACAAAGGTGAGGGTCCGGTTGAGCAGAGCGGCCAGGGCGGCGGCGTTCTCCCGCGAGAGCCCGCTGCGGACCCGCGCCACCCGGGTGCGGAC
>JAHLFH010000118.1 GCA_018883885.1 Candidatus Faecalibacterium intestinavium
TTCCCCCGCATCCGGATCGGCGTAGGGGCAAAGCCCCATCCCGATTACGATCTGGCCGACTGGGTGCTGGGGCATTTCAGCGACGAGGACGCCAAGGCCCTGGCGGGCCGCTGGCCCGATCTGGAAGCCGCAGCGCGGCTCATCATGGCCGGGAAGCTGGGCGAGGCGCAGAACAAATACAACCGGTAATAATTTGAATCCCGCCCACCCACCCTTTTTCGGTATGGGGGCTTGCGCCCCCATGCCCCCGACGGGGCCTTTAGGCTCTGCGGTTTCGGCTGAGTTTCTTATTTCCAAAGAGAACTCTGACGTCAGTTCCAGATGCAGCCGCTCTTCGCTTAGAGCCCCCACGGGGGGCGGGGCCTTTGGCCCCAGAGTCCGTGCCGACGGCCCCGACGCTCCGTGCTGATTGGGAATTTGCCCGCGGTTCGCGGGCGAAGGTCCGGTAGAGGGAGCCGAATGGTTTGAACCGCAAACTGCGGGAATTCTGGCCGCCCAAGACTGAGAGAGTCAGCTCTCAAACGTTGGGGAATACCGGCCGCCTGCCCTGTGCTCTAAAAATTCCCCCAAAACCGCGGATGCGGTTTTGCACTGAAACGCTTTTTGCGCCGCTTTTTCTCGAAAAAGCGGCAAACCGTCCCCATCCAAAGAAAGGAGCCGCCATGTACGAAGCCCTGCTGAAAGCAACCCCGGAATATCAGAAGATCGCGGCCAGCTTTGCAGGCCCCGGCCCTGCGGCGCTGTTCGGGCTTCCGCCCGCCGGGCGGGTGCTGCTGTATGCCGCGCTGCAAAAGGACCTGGGGCGGACCCTCTGCATCGTGACCCCCGGCGAGGCCGAGGCCACCCACTTTGCCGAGGACCTGAAAGCCCTCGGCCTCGCGGCGGCGGTCTTTCCGCCCCGGGACTTCATGCTCCGCCCCGTGGAAGGGGCCGGGCGGGAATACGAATACCGCCGCCTCTCGGTTCTGGGCGAGCTGGCCGGGGGGCGGCTTCAGGCCGTCTGCGTCCCCGCCGAGGCCCTTTTGCAGTACACCGTCCCGCCGGATGAGTTCCGGGCCAACACCCTGACCCTCAAGCCCGGGACGGTCTACAACCGGGACACCCTGATCCAGCGGCTTTTCGCCGCCGGGTATATCCGCCGCAGCCAGGTGGAGGGCCCGGGCCAGTTCAGCGTCCGGGGCGACATCGTGGACATCTACGCCCCCGATATGCGCGCCCCCGCCCGGATCGAGTATTGGGACGACGAGATCGACTCCATCTTCTCCTTTGACCTTCTGACCCAGCGGCGGGACACCGCCCTCGAAAAAATCCACCTTTCCCCCGCCCGGGAGGTCCTGTTCGGGGACGCCGCCGCCACGGCGGAGGCCCTGCGGGCCGCCCAGAAAAAGGCCCGGGGCAAACACCGCGCCGCGCTGGAAGCCGCCATGTCCGCCGACCTTGCCCAGCTGGATTCCGGCTGCGTGCCCGAGGCCATGGACAAGTACTACGGCCTGCGCTACCCCTCCCCCGCCACCCTGCTGGACCATCTGAGCAGCCCCCTGTTCATCCTCGACGAGGTGGGCGGCATCCGGGACGCCCAGAAGGCCACCGAATACCGCCGGGGGGAGGAGCTGACCGGCCTGCTGGAAGAAGGGGTCCTCTGCCCCGGGCTGGACGTACTCTACCAGACCATGACCGACCTTGTGCTGGCGGCGCAGAAGCAGTCCACCCTGCTGTGCGAAAACTTTCTGCGGGGGATGAACGAGTTCCAGCTCAAGGACCTCATCAACGCCGAGGCCCACGCCTCCCCCAACTGGAACGGCGACCTGCGCACCCTCACCGAGGACCTTGGCCCGCTGGTGGAGCAGGGCTTCGCGGTGGCCCTCTTTGCGGGCACCCCCAAGACCGCCGCCGCCCTCACCCGGGATCTGGCCGACAAGGGCTATGCCGTCAGCATGAGCCGGGACGTCCGCCCCTCCAAGGGGCTGGTCCAGGTGCTGCCCGGCCATCTCCACGCGGGGTGCAGCTTCCCCTTCGCCCGGTTCGCGGTCCTTTCTTCCCGCCGCCACGGCCTGGACGAGGCCGCCGAGCAGAAGAAAAAGCGGAAGAAAACCAAAAACGCCCTCACCAGCCTCTCGGACGTCAAGCCCGGGGACTATGTGGTCCACCAGAGCCACGGCATCGGCATGTATGCGGGCATCCAGCGGCTGGAAGTGCAGGGGGCCATCAAGGACTATCTGAAAATCCAGTATTCCGGGGCGGACGTGCTCTATGTGCCGGTGACCCAGCTGGACCTGCTGAGCCGGTACACCGCCCCCGGGGACGAGGAAAAGGTCAAGCTGGCAAAGCTGGGCGGGGCCGAGTGGCAGCGCACCCGCGCCAAGGTCAAAAAGGCCACCGAGGAGATGGCCCAGGAGCTGATCGAGCTGTACGCCCGGCGCAGGCAGGCCAAAGGCTTTGCCTTCCCGGCCGACGGCGACTGGCAGCAGGACTTTGAGGCCCGCTTCGCCTACGACGAGACCGACGACCAGCTCTCGGCCACCGCCGAAATCAAGCAGGACATGGAAAAAGGCTGGCCCATGGACCGGCTGCTCTGCGGCGACGTGGGGGTCGGCAAGACCGAGGTGGCCCTCCGGGCCGCCTTCAAGTGCGTCATGGGGGGCAAGCAGTGCGCCATCCTGGCCCCCACCACCCTGCTGGCCTGGCAGCACTACAACACCATCCTCTCCCGGATGGAGGCGTTCCCGGTGCAGGTGGGGCTTTTGTCCCGGTTCCGGACCGCCAAGCAGCAGAAGGAAACCCTGCGGGGGCTTCAGGCCGGGAACGTGGACATCGTGGTGGGCACCCACCGCCTTCTCTCCAAGGACGTCCGGTTCCACGATCTGGGGCTTGTCATCATCGACGAGGAACAGCGGTTCGGGGTCAAGCACAAGGAAAAACTGAAAGAGAACTTCATCGGGGTGGATATGCTGACCCTCTCGGCCACCCCCATCCCCCGCACCCTCAACATGGCCATGAGCGGCATCCGGGATATGTCCACCATCGAGGAGCCCCCCATCGAGCGCCAGCCCGTGGAGACCTTCGTCCTGGAATACAACGAGAGCATTCTGGCCGAGGCCATCAAAAAAGAGCTGGCCCGGGGCGGGCAGGTCTACTACCTCCACAACCGGGTGGACAACATCGAGGCCACCGCGGCCCGGGTCAGCCAGATGGCCCCCGGGGCCCGGGTGGGCATCGCCCACGGCAAGATGACCGAGGAAGAACTCAACCCGGTCTGGCAGCACCTTCTCAACGGGGAGATCGACGTGCTGGTCTGCACCACCCTCATCGAGACGGGCATCGACGTCCGCAACTGCAACACCCTCATCATCGAGGACGCCGACCGGATGGGCCTGGCCCAGCTCTACCAGATTCGGGGCCGGGTGGGCCGCAGCGGCCGGAAGGCCTACGCCTACTTCACCTTCCGCCGGGACAAGACCCTCTCGGACATCGCCCAGAAGCGGCTTTCCGCCATCCGGGAATTCACCGCCTTCGGCTCGGGGTTCCGGATCGCCATGCGGGACCTTCAGATCCGGGGCGCGGGAAGCCTGCTGGGCCACAGCCAGCACGGCCATATGGAGGCCGTGGGCTATGACCTCTACGTCAAGATGCTGACCGAGGCCATCGCCCGGGCCAAGGGCGAACCAATCCACCGGGACAAGAGCGAATGCCTTGTGGACCTGCGGGTGGACGCCTATATCCCCGAGCGGTATATCCCCGACGGGCCGGGGCGGATCGAGGCCTACCGACGGATCGCCGCCATCCAGACCCCCGAGGACGGGGCCGACGTGCTGGACGAACTCATCGACCGCTACGGCGACCCGCCCCCCTCGGTCAGCGACCTTGTCAGCGTCTCGCTGGTGCGGGTGCTGGCCACGGCGGTGGGGGTCTACGAGGTGACCCAGAAAAAGGACCTGCTCACCCTCTCCCTCGAGAGTCTGGGCCTGCCCATGATCCGGGGGCTGCTCATCGCCTTTGATGGCCGGGTGACCGCCGGGGCCGGGGCGAAGCCCTATCTCTCGGTGACCCTGCGCCCCGACGAAAAGCCGCTGGAGCTGCTGCAGACCATCCTGCGGGAGATGGCCCGGCTCCAGAACACAACCGACACAACTGCCGAACCGGACGGCCCAACCGGCCCCCGATGAAATTTATCAAAAAGACAGGAGCATCAAACCCTATGAAAAAAGCATTCTCCGCGCTGGCCGTCCTGCTGGCGCTCTGCGTGGCCCTTGCGGGCTGCCACATCTCCACCCCCGACAGCGTGGGCGCCATCGGCGGGATCGACATCCCCTCGGGGCTGTATCTGCTGGCCCAGTTCGACGCCTATCAGCAGGCCGCCCAGCTGGCCGAATCGGAACAGGACCCCGCCGACGTCAAGGCCTTCCTGAAAGAGACGGTCACCCTGGACGAGGAATCGGGGGAGACGGCCCTCGTCAGCGACTATGTGGCCGACAAAACGCTGGAAACCCTCCGGCTCTACGCCGCCGTCGAGACCCGTTTTGAGGAGCTGGGCGGCGAGCTGACCCCCGACCAGCTGGCCCAGGCCGACAGCTACGCCCAGCAGCTGCTGGACAACTACGGCGAGGTCTACACCGAAAACGGCATCGGTCTGGCCAGCCTCCAGCTCTACCAGCGGAATCTGGCAAAGTCCGCCGCTCTGCTGAATCTGGTCTACGGCCCCGAGGGGGAGACCCCGGTTTCGGAGGACCAGCTGCTGGACCATCTGGACGAGATGATCTACGCCGTCTATCTCTCGGTCCCCCTCTACGACCCCGAGACCTTCGCCTTTGCGGATGAGGAGCAGACCGACGAGATGCTCGCTCTGGCGGAGGAGGCCGTCGCCGCCCTGCCCGAAAACGTGACCGCCGCCTCCTTCCAGAGCAGCATGACCTTTGCGGCCGCCGAGATGTATTCCGTCCTCGGCAGCAGCTACACCCCCACCTCCGCCGACTTTGCCTCCGGCTTCCTGCTGGAAAGCGACCTGGAATCCTCCTTCACCGAGGAAGCCGCCGACACCGTCCGCTCCCTCTCGGTGGGCGAAGGGGCCGCCGTCCAGTTCACCAGCTACTCCATCCTGCTGCTGGTCCGGCTGGACCCGCTGGAGACCCAGACCCTCGATCAGGTGCGGAACGAGGTCCTCGCCGACCTGTGTTCTGACGAGTTCCAGAACGCGCTGATGGAACAGGGCGAAGCCCTCCCCGACACCCTCGACCCCGCCGCCATGGCGAAGCTGCCCGCCAGCCGCATCCAGGCCGGGTAATTCCCCCTCGCGCCCTGACAAACGCAAAGAGCGGCCCCGCCCTCCGGATTCCGGAAGGCAGGGCCGCTTTTCATTTTGTATATTTTTCGGGGGATATTCCTCTTCGTCCCCTGATTTCCGCCGGCGTTATGCCCCCAGCTTTGCTTCCAGCCGGGTGCGGATGGCCTTGATGAAGCCCTCGCTGTCCACGGCGGTGGGGGTGATCCCCTCGGCCAGAGAGCAGAGGTCCTTGGTCATGACGCCCTCGTTCAGGGTCTGGAGGCTGGCGGCTTCCAGCGCCTCGCCGAAGGCCACAAGGTCGGTCAGGCCGTCCATCTCGCCCCGCTTTTTCAGCGCGCCGGACCAGGCAAAGATGGTCGCCATGGGGTTGGTGGAGGTCTTTTCGCCCTTGAGCCAGCGGTAATAGTGGCGGGTGACGGTGCCGTGGGCGGCCTCGTACTCGTACTTGCCGTCGGGGCTGACCAGGACGCTGGTCATCATGGCCAGAGAGCCGAAGGCCGTGGAGACCATGTCGCTCATGACGTCGCCGTCGTAGTTCTTGCAGGCCCAGACAAAGCCGCCCTCGCTCCGGATGACCCGGGCCACGATGTCGTCGATCAGGCTGTAAAAGTAGGTGATGCCCGCCGCCTCGAACTTCTCTTTATACTCGGCGTCGTAGATCTCCTGGAAGATGTCCTTGAAGGTGTGGTCGTATTTCTTCGAGATGGTGTCCTTTGCGCCGAACCAGAGGTCCTGTTTCACGTCCAGGGCGTAGTTGAAGCAGCTGCGGGCAAAGCTCTTGATGGAGCTGTCCTTGTTGTAGGAGCCCTGAAGCACGCCGGGGCACTCGAAGTCATAGACCAGGGCGGTCTGTTTGGAGCCGTCCTCCCCGGTAAAGGTCAGCTCGGCCTTGCCGGGGCCGGGAATCCGGAACTCGGTACACTTGTAGACGTCGCCGTAGGCGTGGCGGGCGATGGTGATGGGTTTCTGCCAGCTCTTGACCACCGGCTTGATGCAGTCGATCATGATGGGGGCGCGGAACACGGTGCCGTCCAGCACCGCGCGGATGGTGCCGTTGGGGCTTTTCCACATCTCATGGAGCTTGTACTCGTCCATCCGCTGGGCGTTGGGGGTGATGGTGGCGCACTTGACCGAGACGCCGTACTTCTTGTTGGCCAGCGCCGCGTCCATGGTCACCTGGTCGCCGGTGGCGTCCCGGTTGGGCAGGCCGAGGTCATAATACTCGGTCTTGAGGTCCACAAACGGCAGAATCAGCTCATCCTTAATCATCTTCCACAGGATGCGGGTCATCTCGTCGCCGTCCATCTCCACCAGGGGGGTCGTCATCTTGATTTTTTCCATCGGGGTTCCCTTCCTCTCTCATTCAGTGTCGTTGGGGTGTGTGCGCCGCCGGGCGCTGCCAGACGCCGGGGCGCTTCGGTCTGATTCAGGCGGCCCCGCATCATCTGCGGCAGGCCGCGGCCAGCTTTTCAAAGGCGGGCAGGCTGCGCCGGACCTTTTCGGTCTCGATGCAGTAGGCCAGCCGGACGTACCCTGCCACCCCGAAGGTGTCGCTGGGCACCAGCAAAAGGTCAAACTCCCGGGCCTTCCGGCAGAAGGCGTTGGCGTCGGCCTCCAGCGCTTTCGGGAAGATATAGAAGGTGCCGCCGGGGCGCTCCACCTCGAAGCCGTATTCGGTCAGGGCGTTGTAGAGCAGGTCCATGTTGGTCTGGTAGACCGACAGGTCGCTGGTCACCCCCTGACAGAGGGCCACCGCCCGCTGGATGATGCTGGGCGGGCAGTTGTGGCCGGTGAAGCGGGAGATCTGGGCCATGACGTCCACCAGAACCTCCTCCCCCTCGCAGCCGGGGGCCGCCGCCACATAACCCAGCCGCTCGCCGGGCAGGCTCAGGCTCTTGGAGTAGGAAAAACAGGTCAGGGTGTGGGGGTAGAAGGCCGCCGGGTAGGGCGCGTTTTTGCCGTCAAAGACGATGTCCCGGTAAGGCTCGTCGCTGACAAGATAGATCACATGGCCGAAGGCCCTCCCCTTCGCGGTCAGAATTTCCGCCATCCGGGTCAGAGTCTCGGCCGAGTAGACCACGCCGGTGGGGTTGTTGGGGGTGTTGATGAGGACGCAGGTCACCGCCGGGGTGAGCATTTCCTCAAAGGCGTCCAGATTCGGCTGGAAGGCCGGGGCCTGGGGCGGGACGACTTTCAGGTGGGCGCCGGTGCCCTCCACATAGGGGCCGTACTCGGGGAAATAGGGCGCGAAGGTCAGCACTTCGTCCCCGGGCCGGGTCACCGCCCGGACCGCATGGGCAATGGCCCCCGCCGCGCCGGTGGTGGGGAAAATGTCCTCCGCCCGGTAGGGCAGGCCGAAGCGCTCCGCCAGATGGGCCGCCACCGCCGCCCGGAACCCCGGGTCCCCCTGACTGGGGCAGTAGCCGTGAAGGTCCACCGGGTCCCCCTCGGCCAGCAGCCGCTGCATGGCCCGGGTGAATTCCTCCGGGCAGGGCACGCTGGGATTTCCCAGCGAGTAGTCAAAGACGTTCTCCGCCCCGATCTCGGCGGCCCGCTGCCGCCCGTACATAAAGGTTTCCCGGATGACGCTCTTGTGATCCAGCATGGCCCGGTATTGCTCGTTCAGCACAGTTGGTTCCCCCTTTTTGAGTATAATACGATTTGTTATAAAATGTATTATTTATCCCGCCGGGTGGAGGCATAGCTCTGCTCCACCTTGATGACGCAGACATACCGCTCGTCCTGCTGGGCGACGAACTCCCGCAGCTGGCGGATCACCCCGGCCCGGTCGCCGGTATAGCCCGCAGGCAGCACCAGATCAAACAGGACATTGGCGTGGGTCGTGCCCGGCACAATCCGCAAGTCGTGGATAGAGAGGGCCGGGTCGATCTGGCGGACTTTTTCGTTCAGCCGGACCCGCAGCACCCCCACCCGGGCATCCGAGGTGACGATGGGATCATAGTGGATGGTCAGCAGAATCTTTTCCTCCCGGCGGACGTCCCTCTCGATGTTGTCGATCAGGTCGTGGGCGTCCAGCGGGTCCACCTCGGCGGGGAACTCGATGTGGAGGGAGGCGAACTGCTGGCCCGGGCCGTAGTCGTGGACCATCAGGTCGTGGACCCCCAGCACCCCGGGGTAGGACAGCACCTTCTGCTCAATCCGCTCCACCAGCTCTGGGTCGGGGCTTTCCCCCAGCAGGGGGCTGAGGGTGTTCATCACCAGGCCCCAGCCCGAAAAGAGGATGAACCCCGCCACCCCGACGCCCACAAGGCCGTCAATGATATCCAGCCCGGTGACCTTGCACAGGAGGGTGGAGGCCAGAACCGCGGTGGTGGTAATCACGTCGTTCCGGCTGTCCGCCGCCGTGGCGATGAGGGTTTCGGACTGGATGGCCTGCCCCACGGTCCGGTTGAAGCGGCTCATCCAGAATTTCAGGCAGATGGAAAAGACCAGCACCCCCACCGACAAAAGGCTGAAGCCCACCGGCTCGGGTTGGAAAACCTTCAGCACCGAATCCTTGAGCAGACTCAGGCCGATGGCCATAATCATGGCGCTGACCACCAGCCCGGCCAGATATTCATACCGGGCGTGGCCGTAGGGGTGTTTTTCGTCGGGGGCCTTGGCCGCCAGCCGGAACCCCGCCAGACTGACCAGGCTGGACGAGGCGTCCGACAGGTTGTTCAGTCCGTCGGCCACGATGGCGATGGAGCCGAACAGGCTGCCCACCGCCAGTTTGCCCAGCACAAGAATCAGGTTGCACACCACCCCCACCAGACTGGCAAAGTTGCCGTAGGCCGTCCGGACCGCCGGGTTTTTGACGTCCTCATGGTTCCGGACAAAGAGGCGGATCAAAAGCTGTGTCAAAAAAATCTCTCCCTTGAGGAATTATGACTCTATCTTCTACAAAACGTATGTTCTCACAGGGTAAGCCATAGGGATATTATAGCATCCTGCTTTACCATTTTAAAGTTCTGGATGAAAAATTTTCCGGCCCCCGCCGTCCAAAAAAGCCCGCCGGGCGAACCCGGCGGGCGCAGAAGGGGCAGGAAATCAGAACGCGGGGCCTCAGCCCAGGTCCTCGCCGTTGGTGGCGATGACCTTTTTATACCAGAAGAAGCTGTCCTTCCGGCTGCGGGCCAGGGTGCCGGTGCCGTCGTTCTGCTTGTCGACGTAGATAAAGCCGTAGCGCTTTTTCATCTCGCCGGTGGAAGCCGACACCAGGTCGATGGGGCCCCACATGGTATAGCCCAGCAGGGGCAGGCCGTCCTCGTTGACCGCCTTGAGCATCTCCTCGATGTGGGCCCGCATATACTCGATGCGGTAGGTGTCGTGGATGGAACCGTCGGCTTCCACCACGTCGTTGGCGCCCAGACCGTTCTCCGCGATAAAGAGGGGCTTGCCGTACCGGTCGTAGAGCATATTCATGGTAATCCGCAGGCCCTGCGGGTCGATGGCCCAGCCCCATTCGCTGGCCTTGAGGTAGGGGTTCTTGACGCTGGCAAAGACGGCGTTGCCCCTGGCTCCCTCTTTTTCCAGCAGCTCCTCGTCGGTGGTGGTGCAGCGGCTGGAGTAATAGCTGAAGCTGATGAAATCGACGGTGCCCTCCTTCATGACGGCCAGATCCTCGTCGGTGCAGTCCAGCTTGACGCCGGCCTTCTCCATCCGCTTCCAGGCCCAGACAGGGTACTCGCCCCGGGCCTGGGCGTCAATAAAGAAGTAGTTGTCCCGGTCGGCCTCCATGGCGGCGTAGATGTCGGCGGGGTTGCAGGTGCGGGGGTAGAACTGGCCGGCGGCCAGCATGCAGCCCACCATGCAGTCGGGCATGATCTCGTGGGCCAGCTTGACGGCCTTTGCGCTGGCCACGATCTCATAGTGGGCGGCGCGGTACTTGACCTGCTCGGGGTCCTCCCCTTCTTCAAAGACGATGCCCGCGCCCATGAAGGACAGGTGGAGCAGCATATTGATCTCGTTGAAGGTCAGCCAATACTTGACCTTGTTCTTGTACCGGTTGAAGATGGCGGTGCAGTACTTGAGGTAGGCGTCGATCATCCGCCGGTCCTTCCAGCCGCCGTACTTCTTGATGAGGGCGATGGGGGTGTCGAAGTGGCAGATGGTGACCAGCGGCTCGATGCCGTACTTGTGGCACTCGTCGAAGAGGTCGTCGTAGAATTTCAGGCCCTCCTCGTTGGGGGTGTCGTCATCGCCGTTGGGCAGGATGCGGGTCCAGGCGATGGACAGGCGGTAGCACTTGAAGCCCATCTCCCCAAAGAGCTTGATGTCCTCCTTGTAGCGGTGGTACATATCAATGGCCTCGTGGGCGGGGTAGACGTGGGCGTCGTCGCAGTCCAGCATCTTCATTTTTCCGGCGGCCACCGGGAACCGGTCGGCCCCAAAGGGCACGACGTCCACGCTGGACAGGCCGCGGCCCCCTTCATTGTAGGCGCCTTCGCACTGGTTGGCGGCCGTCGCGCCGCCCCACAGGAAACCTTCGGGCATTTTCATAGTCAAAAACCTCCATTTTCATCTGAAAAAAGGCCCCTCGCGGGGAGGGGCCCGGAACAGCGGTCTGTTATTTGCTGAGGTCGATGCTGCGGATCATCTTGCGCAGGGGCAGGACGCTCTTGGGGTTGACCGACAGCTCGTCCACGCCCATCCGCAGGAAGCTCTCGGTGAGGGCGGTGTCCGCGCCCAGCTCGCCGCAGATGCCGACCCAGCAGTTGTGGCGGTGGCCCGCCTCGACGGTCATCTGGATCATCTTGAGGACGGCGGGGTGGTGGGGATTGACGAAGGGCTCCAGCTTTGCGTTCTGGCGGTCCAGGGCGCAGGTATACTGGGTCAGGTCGTTGGTGCCGATGGAGAAGAAATCGCACTCCTCCGCCAGATCATCCGCGATCATGACGGCGGCGGGGGTCTCGATCATGGTGCCGATCTCCACCTCGCCGACCTTCTTGCCCTCGGCCACCAGCTCCTTGCGGCATTCCTCCAGGGTGGCCTTGGCGTCCCGCAGCTCCCGCAGGCTGATAATCATGGGGAACATGACGCTCACGTTGCCGTAGGCGGAAGCCCGCAGGATGGCCCGCAGCTGGGTCTTGAAGAAGTCCTTCCGGGTCAGGCAGATGCGGATGGCGCGGTAGCCCAGAGCCGGGTTCTCCTCGTGGTCCAGCTTCATGTAATCCACCGTCTTGTCCGCGCCGATGTCGCAGGTGCGGATGATGACCTTTCTGGGGGCCAGCGTCTCGACCACCTGCTTGTAGGCCTCGAACTGGTAATCCTCGGTGGGATAATCCTTGCTGTTCAGGTAGACGAACTCCGAGCGGAACAGGCCCACGCCGCCCGCGTCGTTCTGCTGGACGGCGCCCACGTCGCCGATGCCGCCGATGTTGGCGTAGACGTTGATGGTCTTGCCGTCCAGGGTGGTGTTGGGCTTGCCCTTCAGCTCCTGAAGCAGGGCCTGCTTCTTGCGGTCCTCCTGCTGGCGCTTCTGGAGGCTCTTGAGCAGGTCGGGGGTGGGGTCCACATAGACGCAGGCGTTGTAGCCGTCGATGACGGCCATCTGGCCGTCCCACTCCTCGGTGATGTCCTTGCACTGGATCAGCGCCGGGATGTTCATGCTGCGGGCCAGAATGGCGGTGTGGCTGTTGGAGCTGCCCTCCCGGGTGATGAAGCCCAGCAGCAGGCTCTTGTCCAGCCGGACCGTCTCAGAGGGAGCCAGATCCTCGGCGACGAGGATGGTGGGCTCGGTGCCCTGCACGCTCTGGGTGTCGGTGCCCTGAAGAATGTCCAGCATGGCCTGGGCGATGTCCAGCACGTCGGCGCTGCGGGCCTGGAGATAGGGGTCGTCCATGGCGGCGAAGACGGCGGCCTGGTTGTTGCCGGCGGTCTTGACCGCATACTCGGCGCACATCTTCTGGCCGTTGATGATCTCCTTGATGGCGTCGACGAAGTCGTCGTCCTCCAGCATCATGGCGTGGATGTTGAACACCTCGGCGATGTCCTCGCCGGCCTCGTTCAGCGCCTTCTCATACAGGGCGGTCTGCTGCTCGATGGCCTTGGCCTGGGCTTCCTCAAACCGGGCGATCTCCGCAGCGGTGTCCTCCACTTCCGCAGTGGAAATGGTGGTGTCTTTCTTCTTGTAGACCTTGATTTTTCCGATGGCGATGCCATTCAGAATGCTTTTGCCGGTTCCTACCTGCATAACAAACCTCTCCTTCATCCCGTAAATTTAATCCGGCGACCGGATTAAAAAGAGCCCCCGCATCATGCAGCGAGGGCTCAAGCAGCCATTTATCAGACGTTCTCGGTCAGGAACTTCTCGATGGCGGCAGCTGCCTCTGCCTCATCGTCGCCCTCCACCTTGACGGTCACGGTGTCGCCCTGCTTGATGCCCATCCCCATCAGAGCCATCAGCTTGCGCATATCGCAGGTCTTGCCTGCTTTCTCCAGGGTTGCGGTGCTGGCGAAGCCCTTGACGACCTTGACCAGCAGGCCGGCGGGACGGGCATGGATGCCGCAGGCATCCTTAATGGTATACTGGAATTCCTTCATATTCGTATCTCCTTACTTTCTCTCGGACTCTGGCGGGCTTGCCCTGCCTGTCAAGCGCCTCACAGCCATGCAGACGCACCGAGCTTGATGATACAATTATTATAAACCCTTCCCGCAATTTTTGCACCGTTTCATTTTGCCGATTTTTGCCCCATAATTTTGTTATCATTGAACAGATTCTTGTATCTTCTCCCCCAGGTTTTTCCAGCAAAGGGAATTCTGCGCTCCCCGGCGGCCCGAAAAGCCGAAAAAACGCCCCGGACGCCAGCGCATCCGGAGCGTTTTCATGCATTGTGTTCGGTTTTTATTCAGCTGCCCGCCTGCGCGGGGGGGATCCGGCGGCCGGTCACTCCACCGGATATCCGTTGGCGTCCAGCGGCAAATCGGCGTAGAGGCTGTCCTGGCCGGGCAGCATGGTCTCCGGCTCCCCGGAGGTCTGGGCGGCCTCGCTCACCGCGCAGTCCGGCTCCCCGGAAGTCTGGGCGGCCCCGTCCATGGACCGGGTGTCGGTCTGGATCAGCTCATCGTCATGCCGCTCGCCCCAGTCCCCGCCGTAATCCTCGCCGGAAACCAGCTGGGCGTCCTGCTGGGCCATGGCCTGCTGGGCGTCCTTGAGCCCGGTGACCACCCCCGAGGGTTTGGAGAGCAGGTAGGCCCCTATCGGCTTTTTCTTGTAGACCAGCAGCACGCCGTAGCAGCTTTCTTCCCCGGTGCTCTGGGCCGGGATGAGGGCCAGCCACTTTTCCACCGTTTTTCCCTTGTACCGTTCCAGGTCCATCCCGCTCTGGCCTACCACCGTATTAAAAGCGGAAAAGCTGTCGTCCCACTTGCGGGGAATCTTGACCTTGTCGGCGGTGATGGACGCCCCGTCCACCTCCATGCCGTAGCCGGTAAACCAGGTCTGGATGTCCTGTGCGCTCTCGATCTTGCTGACCGAACCGGCCGAGGCCGTCACCGTGCGGGTGCTGATGTACCGCCCCAGCAGGGCGCTGCATACCACCAGCGCACAGCACATGGCCCCCGCGGCCAGACGCCGCAGCCTGGATTTGCTCAATGTTACCACAAACATTTCTCTGCCTCCCCTGACCCATCTGCGGCCACCGCCGCGCCCGGATGCTCCGGTTCTTCCGGATGTTCTGGAACAAAATATGCGCCGGGGCCGCCGCTTATGCCGCAGCAGCGGGCCAAAAAGCCGGGAAGGCAGAGAGAAACGCGTTCAGACGGGATTAACGGGCGGCGGTCTCGTCCTTTTCCGCCCCGGCCTTGTCGGAGCGGGCCTGCCGGGCCACCTGGCCGCTCAGGGCCAGCACCGCCAGCAGGTTGGGGATGACCATCAGGCCGTTGAACATATCGGACATATCCCAGACAAGGGACACCTTCTGGAAGGAGCCGATGACGATGAAGCAGACCGCGATGACCGCATAGGGCCGGACGGCCTTCTTGCCGAAAAGGGCCTTGACGTTGACCTCGCCGAAGAAATACCACCCGATGATGGTGGAGAAGGCGAAGAACAGCATGCAGATGGCGATGAAAGCGTTGCCGAAGCTGCCGAAGGCCTGATTGAAGGCCGCCTGGGCCAGCGCGGTGCCGGTGAGGCCGCCCTCCTGAAGGGGCTGGAGCAGCCCGGAGCTGAGGATGACCAGGGCGGTCATGGTCAGGACCACAAAGGTGTCGATGAACACGCCCATCATGGCGATGACGCCCTGATCCTGCGGCTTTTCCACCTTGGCCAGCGCGTGGGCGTGGGGGGTGGAGCCCATGCCGGCCTCGTTGGAGAACAGGCCCCGGGCCACGCCGTACCGCATGGCCTCCTTGACGCCGAGGCCCGCCACGCCGCCAAAGACGGCCCGGGGGTTAAAGGCGCAGACAAAGATGGAGCGGATCGCCTCGGGCAGGGCCGAAGCGTTCAGGCAGAGGACGACAATGCCGCCCACGACGTAGAAGGCCGCCATGATCGGCACCAGCTTCTCGGTGAAGGAGGCCAGCCGCTTGACGCCGCCGATGAAGATGAAGGCCGCGATGGCCGCCACTACGATGCCCACCGCCAGCCGGGGGATGCCGAAGGCGTTATAGAACGCCTCGCCGATGGAGTTGGACTGCACCATGTTGCCCATGAAGCCGAGGGCCAGAATGATGGCCACCGAGAAGAACCCGGCCAGGAACTTGCCGAATTTGCCCCGGAAGGCCGCTTTGATGTAGTAGATGGGGCCGCCGGTGACATGGCCGTCGGCGTCGGTGGTCTTGTAGTTCTGGGCCAGCACCGCCTCGCCGTAGATGGTCGCCATTCCGAAGAAGGCCGACACCCACATCCAGAAGATGGCGCCGGGGCCGCCGGAATAAAGGGCGGTGGCGCAGCCGGTGATGTTGCCGGTGCCCACCTGGGCCGCGATGGCGGTGGTCAGGGCCTGGAAGGAGCTCATGCCCTCCTTGCCGGCCTTGTCGCCGTTGAGCGAAAAGGTGCCGAACAGCCGCCGCCAGCCCTCGCCGAACTTGCGCACCTGGATAAAGCGGGTGCGGATGGTGAAATAGATGCCGGTGCCCAGCAGCAAAAACAGCAAAAGCAGCTGTTTGTTCCACAGCACATCGTTGACGGCGGTAACCACCGCGCTCACATACTCTCCCATGATTGATTCCTCTCCCTCACAATTTGGTTTTTCTTCAACCAAAGCCGCAAAAGCCGCAAAAGCCGCAAAAAAAGAGCCGGGCGGCGCTGGGGCGCTGTCCGGCTCAAAGGTTCAAAAATTCCAAAGGACCGCGCCCCCGCCTTTTCCGCCGGGGCCGCGTTGAATTTTACTCTGTCCTTTTACCTGAGAGATTCGGCGGTTTCCGCCTTGCACCTTCGGTACTCCTGAAACGAGCTTCTCCAGAGCCACATCCGCCCTTAGTCCCTGCCCGTGCCCGGGCGCCTGAGAGTTTTACTCCTTCGGCAGGCTTTCGCCGTTTTCCTAAGAACTTCGTTTGCCTTGATTGAATTGCGACTCCTATCCTACCACGCCCGCCCCAAAAAGTCAACTGTTCTTGTCTTGAGGACAGTTTATTCCCGCAAAAAGGGCCGCCCCGGAAAAGGCGGCCCCGGATGGGGTTTTTGCGGTTCATTGGGCGGAGACAAAGTCCTCCGGGCAGACCAGGCCCTCCTGGCGGAGCACCTGTTTGAGCACCTGCATGACGCCGTGGTCCCAGTGGGGCGGCGCGAGGAAGGGCACGCTGGCCCGCAGCTCCCGGCTGCCGTTGGCCATCAGGAAGCCGTACCGGGCGGTGCGGAGCATCTCGGCGTCGTTGTATGTATCCCCGAAGGCCATCAGGCTGGCCGGCCCCAGCCCCCGCCGCCGGCCCAGAATCTCCAGCGCACAGCCCTTGTTGACCCCGCGGTTCATGATGTCCACCCAGCACTCCCCCGCCACCGCCGCCGAGAACCGGCGGCCATAGGCCGGGCCATACCGGGCGTCGTAGGCGGCGCGGGCGTCGTTGCCGGGGAGATAGATGGTGAACTTGTCCGCCGGGACCTCCAGCTGTTCCAGGCTGTCCACATAGCAGACCCGGGTGTAGAACTGGCGGAACACCCGGTCGAAGGAGCGATGCTGTTCTTCGACGTAGGCGCTGTCCAGCCCGCAGAGGACCCCCACGTCCCCCGCTTCCCGGCAGAACCGGGCCATGGCCCGGTAGTCGGCCACCGGCATGAGGGATTTATAGAGGATCTCCCCCTGCCACCAGACCACCCCGCCGTTGTCCCCGATCAGGGCCATATGGCCGCGGAGGGCGGGAAACATGGTTTCGAGGGTGTAGAGGGGGCGGCCGCTGGCGGCGGCAAAGAGGATTCCCTTCTGCTCCAGCGCCAGCACCATCTCCTCAAAGCCGGGCGGCAGCTGGCCGTGCTCGTCCAGCAGGGTATAGTCCATATCCGAGGCAATGAGCCCGATCCGATCCATCCCGCATCCCTCACTTTTTCGTTTTTTATCCGAAATAGCTGATGTTGATATCGACGTTGCCGCTGATGCCGTCGATCCGGCCCTCGCAGGTGCCCTGCCACAGGTCGCAGTCGATCTTGTTCTTGCTGATGCCGTAGTGGGCGTTCCAGATGCTGTAAGACTTGAGGGCGTTCATGTCCAGCTGGGTGGAGAACCAGCTGGTGGAAGCGTAGACCCCCGGCTCATAGCCGTACTTCTGGATTTCCTCGCAGAAGGCCACCGCGCAGGCGGTCCGCTGGGCCTTGGTCAGCTTGTCGGCCCGGCCGGTGTGGGCGCCGGGGACGGCGTACTCGCTGTCAAAATAGACGGGATAATCCAGCACCCGGCCATTCAGCACATAGGAGCAGGCAAAGGCTTCCTCCCGGGCTTCTTCCTCGTTGATGGCCTGGCTGAAGATGTAGACGCCCACCCGCAGCCCGGCGGCCTTCGCCCCGGCAAGATGGGTTTCAAACATGGGGTCAAGGGCCAGCGCGCCGGTGCTGTACCCCCGGTAGCCGATCCGGATGATGGCGAACTCCGCCCCCGCCTGCTTGACCTTTTTCCAGTCCACATTCTGCTGATACTTGGAAACGTCGATGCCGAAGGTGGCCGGGCGCATGATGCCGTCGCCGTCGAAATAGTAGATCTTGCCGTCCACCGTCTGGATGCCGGTCACAGGCTGATGGGTGACGGGGTCATAATAGTAGGTGTTGCCGTCGATGGTCTTCCAGCCGCTGTATTCCGGCGCGGGCGTTTCCCCGCTGCCCCAGGAGCCGAAGATCATATCGAACAGCCACTGAAGGAAATGGTACTCCGAGCCGAACAGCCAGTCCAGAAGGTTTTCCTCCCCGAGGATGATGCACCGGTCGGAAGCCAGCAGGGTGTCCAGCTCGTCGGGGGTGAGCAGCAGCTGCTGGGTCTGGTTCACCTCCGCGAGGGTTTGGGTGATCTCATACCGGGCGGCCAGAGGGTCCTCGGCGCTCAGGGCGGGGGTCTCGTCCTGCCAGGGGGACTGGCTCGAAAGGGTCATCAGGGCGGTATTCCCGCCCGAAAGGCCGTTCTCCTCCTCCAGCGCGGCGGGGGCCGGGGCTTCCGCTTCGGCGGGTTCCTCCGCCGGGGCCGCCGGTTCTTCTGCCGGAGCTTCCTCCGC
>JAHLFH010000016.1 GCA_018883885.1 Candidatus Faecalibacterium intestinavium
CGGCAAGACCACTCTGACTGCCGCCATCACCAAGGTTCTGGCCCTGAAGGGTGACGCAGACTTCATGGACTACGCCAACATCGATAAGGCTCCCGAGGAGCGCGCTCGTGGTATCACGATCAACTCCGCTCACGTTGAGTACCAGACCGACAAGCGTCACTACGCTCACGTTGACTGCCCGGGCCACGCCGACTGCGTTAAGAACATGATCACTGGTGCTGCCCAGATGGACGGCGCTATCCTGGTCGTGGCTGCGACCGACGGTCCCATGCCCCAGACCCGTGAGCACATCCTGCTGGCCCGTCAGGTCGGCGTGCCCTATATCGTCGTGTTCATGAACAAGGTCGATATGGTCGACGATGAGGAGCTGCTGGATCTGGTCGAGATGGAGATCCGTGAGCTGCTGAGCAGCTACGACTTCCCCGGCGATGATACCCCCATCATCCGTGGTTCCGCTCTGAAGGCTCTGGAGTCCACTTCTACCGACCCCAACGCCCCCGAGTACGCCTGCATTAATGAGCTGATGGCCGCTGTCGATGAATACATCCCCACTCCCGACCGTCTGGCTGACAAGGACTTCCTGATGCCCGTTGAGGACGTCATGACCATTTCCGGCCGCGGCACCGTCGCTACCGGTCGTGTTGAGCGCGGCACCGCTAAGGTTGGCGATCCCATGGAGATCGTCGGCATCAAGCCCGAGCGTCTGAGCACCACCATCACCGGCCTGGAGATGTTCCGCAAGTCTCTGGACTACGCACAGGCTGGCGACAACATCGGCGCTCTGCTGCGTGGTGTTGACCGCACCCAGATCGAGCGTGGTCAGGTTCTGGCCAAGCCCGGCTCTGTGCACCCCCACACCGTCTTTGAGGCTCAGGTTTACGTCCTGACCAAGGACGAGGGCGGCCGTCACACCCCCTTCTTCTCCAACTATCGTCCTCAGTTCTACTTCCGTACCACCGACGTGACCGGCATCATCACCCTGCCGGAAGGCACCGAGATGTGCATGCCCGGCGATAACGTCACCATGCACGTTGAGCTGCTGACTGCCGTCGCTATGGAAGAGGGCCTGCGCTTCGCTATCCGTGAGGGTGGCCGTACCGTTGGCTCCGGCGTTGTCGGCAAGATCATTGAGTGATTTTGTGGGAAACGTCTGACAGAGGCAATCCCTGAATTACACCGTTTCCTTTGTGTGGCAGCATAGGCTGTCAACCGAAGAAATCGGATAAAAAGACCGGCCTGGAACGCGAAAGTTGTTCCAGGCCGGTTTTTTGTTTGGAAACTAAAGAGAACCGAGAAATTGCAGCGGGGGAGGTCAGACCGTGATCTCGATCTGATTCCCTTCCAGGGCGAGGATGCAGCTTTCGTAGTAGCCGTCGCCGGTAGTGCGGGGGCCGCTGAGCACCTCGAAGTGGTCGGCTTTGAACTGTTCCGTGAGGGCGTCAACCTTTTCCTTGCTCCCCACCGAGAAGGCAATGTGAATCAGGCCAGTCTTGAGCAGCTCCTTGTCCGCCTCTTTGAGGTTGGGCCGGGTCATGATTTCCAGCCGAGCGCCATCCTCAAAGGAGAGGAAATAGGAGCGGAAATCTGTCGTTTTGTTGTGGTAGCACTCGCCGGAAACCGCCCCGAAGTATTTTTCAAAAAAGCGTCGGGCTCCTTCCAGATCGGTTACATACAGTGCGATGTGTTCGATTTTCATGGAATCTCTCCTTTCAAAATGGGTGAGGCGCGGGCCATTTTTCTGATCAGAGTATAGCGCGGGGGAGGGGAGGAAGCAAGACTCTCTTTGAGGGATGCCGAAGGCTCGTCGGAAATACGAGCTTAAAGGCTGGATGCTGCGTTATTTCAGATGAATAACATGAGAATCAAAACCATCTTCCAGTCGCGTTGTATGAGAATTCTTCAATCGGAAAATCAAATTGGACCAGGTTCCCCGCCTGCATTTTATATTCCATATCATACCGTTTGCATTTTGTCATTTTTATTGTCTGATTAGCCCTGTATTTCTCTTGTCTCTATTATTTTTTGCACGGAAAGTATCAACTAAAATGATACAATATCGAACATCATTATGCTGGGTGGGCTGTTCCTTCCGCTGTATCTTGTGGGCAAACGGTATGAAACAGAAGAATGCCACTGCTGACCGTGCCAAAAGAAAGGAATCCGCGTCCTTTCCTGCTGAAGGAATGAGACGCGGATTCTGTTTTGTCCCGAATGGCTGTTCAGATATTCTTTGTGACCACAATATCCGCGCCGGTGCCGCAGACATCAGGGAGGACAACCTGCCCAATCCGGACGGGCGCCTGGAGGCAAATGGCATCCAGAGCAGAAATCACATCGAACATTTTGTCCTTTGGCACCGGTGCGCTGGTCTTGACCGGGCAGCGGGGACGGCTGCCGCCGGTGCAGCGGACAGTGGAAGTTACCACCCGGGTAGGATGGATCAGCTCGGCCCTGCCGTAGGCCTCGCCCCGGGGACAGGCGTTTCCGGTGACAGCGTAACCGTTTTCCTCGTCCACCTTGAGATGGCAGCCTTTGGGGCAGGTAATGCAGATCAGTTCCTTCATCTCAGTTCACCTCCCGAATGGAAACCGTCAGGGTATCGTCGGCGCGGTCCAGCAGGACGCGGGGCAGGGAGATATGCTCCATTTCGCCGGGAGCCAGATGTTCCCGTTTGAACCGGGCGATCTCGGTTTCTCCGCTGGACACGACGATTTCTGAATCGCCGCAGATCCGGTTAACCCGGAAGAAGATGCCGCAATTCTTTTCCACCCGTTCCGGACGGATCTTCTGGGGGACAGTGTAGGTCACGCCGGGGCCGTTTTTCACCTCAAGGACCGGGCCGGAGGGGGCGGGAGAACTCTGGACGTAAGCCGATGCCGCAGCGCCTGCCCGCTGACTTTCGGCGGTGACATAGTCTACAAGGTCGTGGACGTGGCAGACGTTGCCGCAGGCAAAGACGCCTGGCATGGAGGTCTCCATGTTTTCATAGACAACCGCTCCCCGGGTCCGGGGGTCAATGGCGATGCCCGCCTGCTGGGTCAATTCGTTTTCAGGCAGAAGCCCCACCGAGAGCAGCAGGGTGTCGCAGTCAAAAATCATTTCTGTGCCGGGGATGGGGCGGCGGTCAGGCCCGACCTCGCTGACCACAACCTGCTCCACACGCTCTTTGCCCCGGATATCGGTGACCGTATGGGACAGGTAGAGGGGGATGCTGAAGTCCTGAAGGCATTGGACGATGTTGCGGTTCAGGCCGCCGGAATAGGGCATCACCTCGACGCAGGCCAGAACTTTGGCCCCTTCCAGCGTCATCCGGCGGGCCATGATGAGGCCGATGTCGCCGCTGCCCAGGATGACAACCTGCCTGCCCGGCAGGTAACCCTCTACGTTCACATACCGCTGGGCAGCTCCGGCGGTAAAGACGCCCGCCGGTCGGGTGCCCGGTATGGCGATGGCGCCCCGGGTGCGTTCCCGGCAGCCCATGGCCAGAACGATGGCCCGGGCTTTCTCGATGCGGTAGCCCGTGGTTTTGCCCACCATGTGAACTTCCCGCTCCGGGGTGATGTCCAGCACCATGGTGTCCAGACGAACCTCCACTCCGGTTTGGGAGAGCAGCTCCACAAAACGGGCGGCGTACTCGGGGCCGGTCAATTCTTCCTTAAAATATTGCAGGCCGAAGCCGCTGTGGATGCACTGGTTCAGGATGCCGCCCAGTTCCTGATCCCGCTCCACAATCAAAATACTGCGCAGACCGCTTTCCCAGGCAGAACAGGCTGCGGCCAGCCCGGCAGGGCCGCCTCCGATCACGATCAAATCATACATCTGCACGGCCTCCTTTCGTTTCGCCGCAGAGCAGCCAGGTCCCATTTTTGTCCTGCTGAATCTGTTCGGGCCGAAGCCCCAGCTCCCGCGCCAAAATTTCCACGACCCGAGGCCCGCAGAAACCGCCCTGGCAGCGGCCCATTCCGGCGTTAATGCGGCGCTTGACGGCATCCACCGACCGGGGCGGAATGGGGCTGTGCAGCGCTTCCAGAATTTCGCCCTCGGTCACCGTTTCGCAGCGGCAGATGACCCGTCCGAAAGAGGGATTTTGCTGCACGAGAGCGGCCCGCCCTTCCGGGGGCAGCTCCTTGAAGCGGGTGCGGCGGCGCTCACAGACAAACGTCTGCTTTTTCTCAAGAACCATCCCGGCCTTTTGCAGTAATTCCACCAGATACTCCGCGATGGCCGGTGCGGCGGAGAGGCCGGGGGAGCAGATGCCTGCTGCGTCCACAAAGCCGTCTGTTTCCTGGAGAATAAAGTCATCTCCTCCGACAGCATGGGCGCGGACTCCCGCAAAATTGCGGATGGACTGGCCGAAGGCGATGGAGGGAACCGATTTCAGCGCCGTCGAGCGGACAAACTCCAGGCCGTCCGCCGTGGTAGAGGTGTCATCCCCCACAACAGGGCAGGCGTTTGGCCCAACGATCAGATTCCCATGGACGGTGGGGCTGACAAGAACGCCTTTGCCGTCCTTATTGGGGCACTGGAAGATGGTGCGCTTTACCCGGCGGCCCTCCGCTTTGTCCAGCAGATAGTATTCCCCCCGGCTGGGGCGGATGGTGAAAGAATGGGGAAGAGCCATATCATGGACAAGGTCGGCCGAAACGCCTGCCGCGTTGATGATATACCGGGCCGCAAAGTCCCCCTTTGTGGTATGGACCAGCCAGTGGTCCTCCTGTTTTTCCATCCCGGTCACCATGGTTTCGAGATGCAGCTCAGCCCCGTTTTGAACGGCTGTTTCTGCCAGGGCCAGACAGTACTCCCAGGGGGAGCAGATGGCAGCCGTTGGAGCAAAAAGCGCCGCCATTACCTGATCGGAAAGGTTTGGCTCCATTCTGCGCGCCTCGTCGCCTGTCAGAATGGCAAGCCCGGGGACGCCGTTCGCCACGCCGCGGGCCTTCAGAGTTTCAAGCGCGGCACATTCCTCCGGGGTAAAGGCCAGCACAAAGGAACCGCACGCCTGATAGGGAACATCCAGCCTCTGGCACAGCTCTTTCGCCAGTTCCACGCCCCGCACATTCAGCCGGGCCATCAGGCTGCCGGGGAGCGGATCGTATCCGGCATGGAGAATAGCGGAATTTGCTTTGGTGGTCCCATCGGCAACGTCGTTTTCTTTTTCGAGAATCGTCACCCTGAGCTGATATCTGGACAGCTCAAATGCCGCGGCTGCGCCAATGATCCCGCATCCGATGATCAATACATCCTGCATAAAAACCTCGATTTTTGGGCCGCGCCCTGGTCTGGGAGAATAAAAAACGCATGGAATCCATTGCCTTGCCGGGAAGGACTGCCTGCGCCTTTCACATACGTTCACAAATCAAGCATTTTATATACTTCATCATAAGTTTACAATAGCATAGGCAGCTTGTTTTTTCAATGGCTGCAATCAAAACAAGGGGAATTTTATACATGATGTACAAAAAGCGGCAGCCCCTTTTGTCGCGGGGCGGAATCCGGCAAAAAGAAAAGGGGAACCCCTGCGAAAAGGGTTCCCGCTTTTGCGTTTGGGAAAATCATTCTTCGGCAGACTGCGCTGGGGCAAGTTCCGGCGCAAAATAGAGTTCGACCTGCTGAATTCGGCTGCGGCGCAGCAGGAAGAAAACCGGGAGAATATAGATCAGAACCGAGTACAGCATACTGACGTCATATCCGCTGACGGCTTCCGATACGGTCTGAGTGCCGTACAGTCCGCCGATGGTCATGCTGGATACATCCATAAATCCGTGCAGAAAGACAGGAATCCAGATGTTGCCGGTCCGGAAATAAACAGCTGTGAGCAAGGTTCCCAGCGCCATGGTAAAAACGCACTGCATCAACACGCCGAACGGCTCGCTGCCCAGCATGTTGGTCATGTGGGCCAGACTGAACAAAAAACCGGAGAGCAGGCATGCTTTCCAGAGTCCCCCATAGCTGGCGCCGAATTTTTCAAGCAGAGTTTGCGCAATCACGGCACGAAAGAGCAGCTCCTCGGCCACGCCGACGGAAAACATGGCTATAATAAAGGTAATAATATGAACAGGGGAGCGCAGAGGCGTGTCAGCGGGACGGTTTATCAGCAGCTGAACGATAAAAGAGTAGCAAATCAGGGCCAGAGGGTACATACCTACAAGCAGACCGTCCAGAAACCCCGCCCCCCGGCGGGTGAGCAGATGCTGCCTTCCAGTGCGGAACAACAAAAACAAAGCTGCGGCAGCGCCGATCAGCTCCTGCAACAAAGTGAGGGTATAGTCATCCATAGAGAGAACATCCACCCCAAAGAACAGCAAAGTAAACGCGGCGGTATAAACGCCGAGCATCATGATTACCAGAAAGAAAACCTCAGCGCAGATACAGAACAGAACGGGGCGGCGGGTTCTTAATCGTTTCAGCATACCTTATATGACCTCCCTGAAATAGTAAACCTATTCTACCATACTCTATATATAATATAAATAGCTGCAACAAGCTTTCCTGAAGTCTAACAAAATCGACACATTTCAATTTTTTGAAAAAAGGTGTTGACAAAAGCTTGGTCGAGTGGTATTATACTCGAGCACCCGGGTGACACGAAAGAATGACTCTTGGGGAGCCCACAAAAACCAATCGAAACTGTCCAAAACGCTTTGAAAAAAGCGCTTGACAAACGAGCGGCTGAGTGGTAAAATAAAGAGGTCGCCAGCCGAAAGG
>JAHLFH010000119.1 GCA_018883885.1 Candidatus Faecalibacterium intestinavium
TGCCCGGCCTGCACGCCGCCGGGCCGTCCGGCCGGTGACGGCGCCACCCCATTGTTTCCCTTTTTATTTTACACCATATACAAAGACAAAGGAGAGAATCACCCATGGCTATCAACAAGTACTACGATTCCGACTGCAACCTCGGCCTGCTGGACGGCAAGACCGTCGCGATCATCGGCTTCGGCTCGCAGGGCCACGCCCATTCCGAGAACCTGGCCGAAAGCGGCGTCAACGTCGTCGTCGGCCTGCGCAAGGGTTCTTCCCACTGGGAGAAAGCCGCCGAGTTCGCCGCCCAGCACCCCAACTTCAAGGTCATGGAGGTCGAGGAGGCCGCCGCAGCCGGTGATATCGTCATGATGCTGGTGCCCGACGAACTGTGCGCCGATATCTACAACAAGCAGGTTGCTCCCCACATGACCGAGGGCAAGGCCCTGGCGTTCGCCCACGGCTTCAACATCCACTTCAAGACCATCACCCCGCCCAAGAACGTCGACGTCATCATGATCGCCCCCAAGGGCCCCGGCCACATCGTCCGCCGCCTGTACACCGAAGGTGAGGGCTGCCCGTCCCTGATCTGCGTCGAGCAGGACTACACCGGCAAGGCCAAGGAGCTGGCGCTCGCTTACGCCTGCGGCATCGGCGCGGGCCGTGCGGGCATCCTGGAGACCACCTTCAAGGAAGAGACCGAGACCGACCTCTTTGGCGAACAGGCCGTTCTGTGCGGCGGCGTGTGCGAGCTCATCAAGGCGGGCTTCGACACGCTGGTGGAAGCCGGTTACGCGCCCGAGATGGCCTACTTTGAGACCTGCCACGAGATGAAGCTGATCGTTGACCTCATCAACGAGGGCGGCTTCTCCAAGATGCGCTACTCCATCTCCAACACCGCCGAGTATGGCGACTACCGCACCGGCAAGCGCCTCATCACCGAGGACACCCGCAAGGAGATGAAGAAGGTCCTGACCGAGATCCAGGACGGCACCTTCGCTTCCGAGTTCCTGACCGAGATGAGCGACAAGGGCGGCCGCAAGGTCCACTTCCTGGCCCAGCGCCGCATCCAGAACGACCACCCCATCGAGAAGGTGGGCGCTGAGCTGCGCAGCATGATGAGCTGGCTGAAGAAGTAATTTAAACCCACCCGCCCGCCCTTTTAATGTTTCCCCCCTGCCGCTGCGCGGCATCCCCCCTCCGGGGGGAACGGACGGCGAACGGTTTCTTCCCGGTTCGCCGTCCGGATTTGCCCGGCAGTCCCCGCAAGTCGGTCCACCATGCGGCCCGAGAGTGCGGGGCCAGCCGTTCAAACCGTTCGGCTCCCATTCTGCGGGAGCCGGGGCAGCGCTTCGGTTTTGCAAGGGCGTCAGTCCCGCCGCATCCGGCAAAAACTGCCGCCCTTCCGTTCCTGAAACTATGAATTGTTTGCGGGCTGAAAATCCACCGGCTTCGACGAGTTTTTCCTGCGCCGGAGCCGGTTTTTCGTTTATTGATTCTCTCTGAGTTTGTTTCTGTCAGGAGGAATTCCAATGAGAAGCGACAACGTGACCAAAGGGGCAGAGCGCGCCCCCAACCGAAGCCTCTTTTACGCCCTGGGCTACACCCCCGAAGAACTGGACCGCCCCCTGATCGGCGTGGTTTCGGCGTACAGCGAGATTGTCCCCGGGCATATGAACCTGGACAAGCTGGCCGACGCCGTCAAGGCCGGCATCCGGATGGCGGGCGGCACCCCGATCCTGATCCCGGCCATCGGCGTCTGCGACGGCATCGCCATGGGCCATGTGGGAATGAAATACAGCCTGGCCAGCCGGGAGCTGATCTGCGACAGCGTCGAGACCATGTTCATGGCCCACCAGCTGGACGGTCTGGTTCTCGTCCCCAACTGTGACAAGATTGTTCCCGGCATGGTGATGGCCGCCGTCCGGATGGACGTGCCCGCCGTGGTCTGCTCGGGCGGGCCCATGCTGGCGGGCAGCTATGGCGGCGAGGAAGTCAGCCTCTCCAAGATGTTCGAGGCCGTGGGCGCTTACAAGGCGGGCATGATTACCGACGATCAGCTGGAAGACTGCACCTGCAACTGCTGCCCCAGCTGCGGCAGCTGCTCGGGCATGTACACCGCCAACAGCATGAACTGCCTGTGCGAGGCGGTGGGCATCGCCCTGCCCGGCAACGGCACCATCCCGGCGGTCTATTCCAAGCGGCTGCAGCTGGCCAAGCACTCGGGCATGGCCGTGATGGAGCTGGTGCGCAAAAACATCACCGCCCGCCAGATCATCAACGAGCGCAGCCTGCGCAACGCCCTGACCTGCGATATGGCCCTGGGCTGCTCGACCAACACGGTGCTGCACCTGCTGGCCATCGCCCACGAGGCGGGGGTCAAGATTGACCTCGCCCTCTTCAACGAGATCTCGGAGCGCACCCCCAACCTGTGCCACCTGGCCCCTGCCGGCCCCACCCATATGCCCGACCTGTACGCCGCCGGCGGCATTCCGGCGGTGCAGGCGGAGCTGGCCAAGAAGGGCCTGCTGGACCTGGATGTCCCCACCGTCACCGGCAAGACCCTGGGCGAGAACATCCAGGGCGCCCGCATCCTGAACGAGAACGCCATCCGGCCCATCACCAATCCCTACAGCGAGACCGGCGGCCTGCAGATCCTGTGGGGCAACATTGCCCCCGACGGCTGCGTGGTCAAGCGCAGCGCCGTGGCTCCCGAGATGCAGTGCCACAGCGGCCCCGCCCGCGTCTTTGACAGCGAGGAGCAGGCCATCACCGCCATCTACAACGGCGAGATCCATCC
>JAHLFH010000120.1 GCA_018883885.1 Candidatus Faecalibacterium intestinavium
CCTCCGGGCCCAGCAGGCGCAGAACGAGGCCAGCCGCGCGGCCATCGAGGCCATCCGTCGGACCAATGAAACCAGCCGGGCCGAAATTGCGGAAAAAGAGGAAGCAATCCGCCAGAGCACCCGGCAGCGGCTGGAATGCCAGAAGGCCGAAACCGAGGCCCAGGCCGCCGCCCGGGAGGCCGCGGGCCATCGGGAGGATCTGGGCCGGGAGATGGCCCGGCTGGCCGAGCGGAAGAACGCCGCCGAGGCGGAATACGACCAGAGCGTCGCCCGTCTCTGGGACGAATACCAGCTGACCGTGACCCAGGCCGAAACGCTCTGCGTGGAATACGACAGCCTGCCCGCCCTGCGGACCCAGGTGGCCGAGGTGCGGGGAAAGATTCGGGCCCTTGGCAGCGTCAACGTGGGCGCTGTGGAGGAATACAAAGAGGTCAAACAGCGGTACGACGCCCTGAAAGCTCAGGTGGAGGACGTGGAAGGCAGCAAAAACCGGCTGACCCGGATGATCGGGGAGCTGAGCGGCCAGATGCGGGAGATCTTCTCGGACAGCTTCCGGGCCATCAACGAGCAGTTCGGGAGCACCTTCCGGGAGCTGTTCGGCGGAGGGGATGCCAGCCTCATCCTCGAAAACCCCGCCGACGTCCTGACCGGCGGCATTGAGATTCAGGTCTCCCCGCCGGGCAAGGTGATCCGGAATCTGGAAGCCCTTTCCGGGGGCGAGCGGGCGCTGGTGGCCATCAGCATCTATTTTGCGATTCTGGCCATCCACCCCGCCCCCTTCTGCATCCTGGACGAGATCGAGGCCGCGCTGGACGACGCCAACGTCACCCGCTTCGCCCAGTATCTGCGGCGGATCAGCGGCAGAAGCCAGTTCATCGTCATCACCCACCGCCGGGGCACCATGGAGGCCGCCGACCTGCTCTACGGCGTGACCATGCAGGAGGACGGCATCTCCAAACTTTTGAAACTGGATCTGGAACAGGTTGACGCGACCCTGATTTCCTGATACCATAAAGCAGGAAAAAACAGGAAAAACCGCCTTTGTGCGTACTACTTTGAGAAACACAGCAGGAGACCATTATGGGTTTGTTTGGCAAAAATAAAGACAAAATGCAGAACGGCCTCAAAAAGACCCGGACGGGCTTTTGGGGCAGCATCTTCAACACCCTGACCGGGACCGAGATCACCGACGATCTCTACGACGAGCTGGAGGAACAGCTCATCCTGGCGGACGTGGGCGCCGATATGGCCCTGCGGCTGGTGGAGCGGCTTCGCCGGGAGGTGGCGAACCAGCACCTCAAGACCGGCCCGGAGGCCATGGACGCCCTGCGGGAGGTCCTGCGGGAGGAGATGGAGCCCTTCGGGGAGATGGAGCTGGACGGGAAACCCGCCGTCATTCTGGTCATCGGGGTGAACGGGGTGGGCAAGACCACCAGCATCGCAAAGCTTGCCAACTATTACCGCTCCCAGGGCCGGAAGGTCATGCTGGCGGCGGGGGATACCTTCCGCGCGGCGGCCAGCGAACAGCTGGACATCTGGGCCGGGCGGGCCGGGGTTCCCATCGTCAAGGCCGGGGAAGGGGCCGACCCCGCCGCGGTCATCTTCGACACCGTCAAGTCCGCCATGGCCCGGGGCTATGACATGGTCATCGCCGACACGGCCGGGCGGCTGCACAACAAGGCCAACCTTATGAACGAGCTGGCCAAGATCAGCCGCAGCGTCCACAAGGCCGCCCCCGAGGCCAGCCTCGAGACCCTTCTGGTGCTGGACGCCATCACCGGCCAGAACGCCATCAGCCAGGCCCGGGAATTCTGCAAGGCGGCCAACGCCTCGGGCGTCATCCTGACCAAGCTGGACGGCACCGCCAAGGGCGGCTGCGTCGTGGCGGTCAAGCAGCGGCTGGGCCTGCCCGTCCGGTTCATCGGAGTAGGGGAGGGGATCGACGATCTGATCCCCTTTGACCCCGCGGGCTTTGCCGAGGAACTTCTGCCCCGCCAGTGAGAGAACAAGGAGGAACGGACCATGAAGATCTGCGCTGCCACCGGCAACCCCGGCAAACTGGCCGAACTGCGCCGCATCCTTGAGGCCGGGGGCCACGAGGTCGTCAGCCAGAAGGAGCTGGGGCTGGACCTGGAACCCGACGAGACCGGCACAACCTTTGCCGAAAACGCAAAAATCAAGGCCGAGGCCCTTTGCCGGGCCAGCGGCCTGCCCACCGTGGCCGACGATTCCGGCCTCTGCGTCGAGGCGCTGGACGGCGCACCGGGGGTGTACAGCGCCCGGTTCTGCGGCCACCACGGGGACGATGAGGCCAACAACGACAAACTTCTGGCCGAGATGGCCGGGGTTCCCGCCGGAAAGCGGGGGGCGAAGTTTGTCTCGGCGGTCTGCCTGATGCTGCCCGACGGCCGGAACCTGACCTGCCTGGGGGAGTGCCCGGGGAACGTCGCCTTTGAGCGTCTGGCCGGGGACTACGGCTTCGGGTACGACCCCCTCTTTATTCCCGACGAGTGCGGGACGCCGGAGGGCAAACGCCCCAACGCCGAGGGGCGCAGCTACGCCCAGCTGACCCCCGGCGAAAAGGACGCCATCAGCCACCGGGGCCGGGCCCTCGAACAGCTGGAAGCACAGCTGCCGGGCTTTCTGGCCGCCGAATAATCCATCCGCCCAAAATGAAAACTAAAGCGAAGGCTTTCGCCTGATCTTAGAGGAGATTTTTTATGCTGACAAGCAAACAGCGCGCCATCCTGCGCGGCAAAGCAAACACCATGGAGCCGGTCTTTCAGGTCGGCAAGGGGGAAATTGACGAGACCCTGATTCAGGGCGTCCGGGACTGCCTGGCGGCCCGGGAGCTCATCAAGGTCAAGGTGCTGGAAAACAGCATGTACAACGCCCGGGAGGCCTCCATCCTTCTGGCGGAGGCCACCGGGGCCGACTGCGTGCAGGTCATCGGCTCCAAGTTCGTGCTCTACCTCCAGAAAAAGAAGGACAGCGCCTACGCCGATCTGCTGAAATGAGGCTTCTGCTCTATGGCGGGACCTTTGATCCGCCCCACAACGGCCATCTGAACAATCTTTCCGCCGCCGCCGCCCGGGTCAGGCCGGACAAGGTGGTGGTGATGCCTGCGGGGGTCCCGCCCCACAAGCGGGCCAGCGCCACCCCGGCGGCCCTTCGGCTGGAAATGTGCCGCTGTTTTGAAGCCCTGACCGCCGGGCCGGACCCTGCCGCGCCGGAGCTGACCGTCAGCCGGTGGGAGATCGACCAGGCCGAGGCGGGGCGAAAAAACTACACCGTCCTGACCCTCGAAATGCTGGCCCGGGAAACCCCGGGGGCCGCCCTCTATCTGACGGTGGGCAGCGATATGCTTTGCAGCTTTGACGAGTGGCACCGCTGGCAGGACATTCTGCGTCTGGCCCATCTGGTGGTGGTCAGCCGGGAAATCGGGGACGACCCGGCCCTTCACCGGGCCGCAAAACGGCTGGACCCCATGGGCGGACGGATTCTGTTCGCGCCGGTGCGGGCGCTGCCCATGGCCAGCAGCACCATCCGCAGCCGCCTGGCGGCGGGGGAGCGCTGCGACGACGCCTTGCCCGAAGCGGTTCGCCGGGTCATCCGCCGGGAAGGACTGTACAAATCGGAAAAATAAAAGAAAATATAACGAAAGGGAGAGACGAGGATGGATCTGAAAGAGGCAAAAGCCCTTGCCCGCAGCCGGATGGGGGACAAGCGGTTTGAACACACCCTGAACGTCAAAAAGATGGCCGTCAAGCTGGCCAAACACTACGGCGTTGACCCCGACCAGGCCGCTCTGGCGGCCCTGCTCCACGACACGGCCAAGGAGATGCCCACCAGCGAGATGCTGGAGCTGCTGCGCAGCCATCCCGATCTTGCGGGGGACACCGAAAACCGGCCCACCCCGGTCTGGCACGGCATCTGCGCGTCCATCCTCGCCCGGACCCAGTGGGGCGTGACCGACGAGGCGGTCCTCTCGGCCATCGCCTGCCACACCACCGGCAAGCCCGGCATGGGGGCGCTGGACAAGATTATTTTTCTGGCGGATATGACCTGCGCCGAACGGAGCTGGGAGGGGGTCGAGGCGCTGCGCACCCTTGAGATGCAGGACCTGGACGAGGCCATGCTCTCGGCGCTGGAACAGACGGTGGGGTATGTGCTGCGCTCGGGCCGGACGGTGGACGAGATGTCGGCCCGGACCTATGAGGACCTCAAGCGTACATTGGCCCCGGCACGGGGCTGAACCGGCCCGAAACCATTTGCAGATTTGGCCGGGGAATGTTATACTAACAGGTATGACGCAAAATGCCGGCCAGACCGGCGGACTATGAAGGATCTGGAGGACACGAAACCATGAGTGAAACGCCGCGTCACATCCGAACAGACCGCTCTCTGGGCGGCCCGTCCGCTTCGTCGGGGGGCGCCGGAAGGACGCCGGGGTATGGCGGCAGCGGCGGAGAACCTCCCCGCCGCCGGAAAAAGAAAAAGCGCACCCCCCGCTGGCTTCCTCTGGCGGTGACCCTGGTCTTTGTTGCGGTGGTGTCGGCGGCCGTTGTATATGCGGCGCAGTATGTGTCCCGGGTGGAGGAAAGCATCCGCCCCGAGGAAGACGCCGAATCCATCGCGGAGGAGATCCAGACCCTCGAGGAATACAAGGGCGATGTGGTCAACATTCTGGTCTGCGGCCTCGACTACGAGGAGGGCCGCGCCTATTCCAACGACCCCACCAGCAACGACGGCATGACCGATATGATCATGTATTGTCAGTTTGACATCAAGGGCGGGGCGCTGCGGATGCTTCAGATTCCCCGCAACAGTCTGGTGACCACCCAGAACCGGACCGTCACCCTCTCCAGCGGAAAGACCTATTCCGCTTCCAATTATCAGATCAACTCGGTGGCCCTGTCCAACGGCGGCAGCATCGCCGCCCTGGCCGAGGTCATTTACGACCAGTACAAGCTGCCCATCGACTACTATGTCACCATTGATATGCAGGCCCTCAAGGAAGTCGTGGACAACTTCGGCGGCATCGAGGTCTATATCCCCCACGATATGGAGTTTGCGGGCAGCTTCCTGGCGAAAGGGTACCGCAACCTGGACGGCGCGTCGGCGGAATTCTTCGTCCGCTGCCGCCACGGCGAGGGCTATCAGAATTCGGACATCGACCGGCTGAATATGCAGCGGTATTTCTACGCGGGCCTGTTCAAGCGGGCGCGGTCCATGTCGGCCACCGACATCCTCAACCAGATGCCCATCATCTTCAACAACTATATCCGCACCGACATGGACCTGGTGACCCTGGGCAAGCTGGCGATGTCCTTCCTGCGGGTGGACAGCGCCAACATCATGCTGGCCCAGACCCCCGTCTTTATGGGCGCGGACGTGCCCTATGTGGGCCAGACCGACAGCTTTGCGGGCTATTCCTGCGTGGTGCCGGACGCCGGCTCCATCGCGGAACTGCTCAACACCTATTTCCGCACCTACACCGGCCCGGTCAGCGCCGAGGAACTCAATCTCGTCACCGACGACTGGCCCCACGGCAGCTATTCCACCAACGCCAACGTGCAGTTTGTGGGCCAGCTGGACAAGGAGGCGGACGACGCAATCCTGGAAGGCAATACCGACGTCCAGGGCGCTGTGACCACCGACGGTCTGCCTGCGGGCGAGGCGCAGCCGTAACCGAACCCCGAACACCCGGCCCCGACGCCCGGGGCCGATGCAGTAATCCTGAAAGGACAAGGAGCAAGACAAAAGATGGACAAACAGATTGACAGCAAGACCCTTGCCATTGAGATCGCCAAGATCCTGGACCAGAAAAAGGCGCAGGACGTGCGGGTGCTCAAGGTGGAGGACCTGACCGTTCTGACCGACTACTTCGTCATCGCCTCCGGCGCCTCCACCACCCAGGTGGCGGCCCTGGCCGACGAGGTGGACTACCAGCTGTCCCAGCGGGGAATTCAGCCCTACAATACCGAGGGCTTTGATTCCAAGAACTGGGTGCTGCTGGATTATTCCAGCGTCATCGTCCATGTGTTCGTGCCCAATACCCGCACCTATTATGACCTGGAACACCTGTGGGCCGACGGCGAGCCGGTGGATATTTCCGCCTATCTCAAGCCGGAGGACGGCGCGGCCCAGTGACCGCCGCCCCCTTCGCCGAGCCTGCTTAAAACTGTGCATTCCTCCCCGCCGCTTTTTTCAAAGGCGGCGGGTTTGGACTGCGGCGGGGCACCCCCGCGCCGCAGGGATAGAAGTGATAGAAAATAAGTCTGGAGCTGATACGAGATGAAATACGATTACAAGGCCGTCGAGGCCAAGTGGCAGAAGGTCTGGGAGGACGAAAAGACCTTCCACGCTGAGGTTGACCGCAAAAAGCCCAAGTTCTATGCCCTGGTGGAGTTTCCCTATCCCTCGGGCGCCGGCCTGCATGTGGGCCATCCCCGCAGCTATACCGCGCTGGACGTGGTCTCCCGCAAGCGCCGTCAGTGCGGCTACAATGTTCTCTACCCCATGGGCTGGGACGCCTTCGGCCTGCCCACCGAGAACTTCGCCATGAAGAACCACATCCACCCGGCCATCGTCACCAAGCAGAATGTGGACCATTTCCGCAGCCAGCTCAAGGCCCTGGGCTTCTCCTTCGACTGGGACCGGGAGGTCAACACCACCGACCCCAACTACTACAAGTGGACCCAGTGGATCTTCCTCCAGCTGTACAAGCACGGCCTGGCCTACAAAAAGGAAATGAACGTCAACTGGTGTACCGGCTGCAAGTGCGTCCTGGCCAACGAGGAAGTGGTCAACGGCGTCTGCGAGCGGTGCGGCAGCGAGGTGGTCCACCGGGTCAAGAGCCAGTGGATGCTCAAGATCACCGAGTACGCCGACAAGCTGATCGACGGCCTGGATGGGCTGGATTACATCGAGCGGGTGGCTACCCAGCAGAAGAACTGGATCGGCCGCAGCTACGGCGCCGAGGTCAACTTCTCCACCACCTCGGGCGACACCCTGACCGTCTACACCACCCGGTGCGACACCCTGTTCGGCGCGACCTACATGGTCGTCTCCCCCGAGCACAAACTGGTCAAGGAGTGGCTGGAAAAGGGCATCCTCAAGAACCCCGACGAGGTCAAAGCCTATCAGGCGGAGGCCGCCCGCAAGAGCGACTTTGAGCGCACCGAGATCAACAAGGAAAAGACCGGCGTCCAGCTGGACGGCGTAAAGGGCATCAACCCGGTGAACAATCAGGAGATCCCTATCTTCATCTCGGATTACGTTCTCGCCACCTACGGCACCGGCGCCATCATGGCCGTGCCTGCCCACGACACCCGCGACTGGGAGTTCGCCAAAAAGTTCGGCCTGCCCATCGTGGAAGTGGTCAAGGGCAACACCCCCTCCAACCTGGACGAGGCGGCCTTTACCGACGTCGCCACCGGCACCCTGGTCAACTCCGGCTTCCTGGACGGGCTGTCGGTCACCGACGCCAAGAAAAAGATGGTCTCCTGGCTGGAAGAAACCGGCAAGGGCCGCGAGAAGGTCAACTATAAGCTCCGGGACTGGGTGTTCAGCCGCCAGCGCTACTGGGGCGAACCCATTCCCATGGTCTACTGCGAGAAGTGCGGCTGGCAGCCCCTGCCCGAGTCCAGCCTGCCCCTGACCCTGCCCGATATCACCGACTTTGAGCCGGGCCCCGACGGCGAGAGCCCGCTGGCCCGCCACACCGACTGGGTCAAGACCACCTGCCCCTGCTGCGGCGGCCCCGCCACCCGGGAGACCGACACCATGCCCCAGTGGGCCGGTTCGTCCTGGTATTTCCTGCGGTATATGGACCCCCACTGCGAGGACGCCATCGCCTCCAAAGAGGCGCTGGACTACTGGTCTCCGGTGGACTGGTACAACGGCGGCATGGAGCACACCACCCTGCACCTGCTGTACAGCCGGTTCTGGCACAAGTTCCTCTATGATATCGGCGTGGTGCCCACCGCCGAGCCCTATCAGAAGCGGACCGCCCACGGCATGATTCTGGGCCTCAACCCCCACAGCTTTGTCAACCTGCCCGCAGCGGAAAAGGAGAAGCTGCTCAAGGAGTACGGCAGCCAGAAGGAAGCCGAGAAGGCGCTGGAGGAGAAATACGGCGAGATGACCCGCCACCCCATCGTCAAGATGTCCAAGAGCCTGGGCAACGTCATCAACCCCGACGAGGTGGTGGACACCTACGGCGCAGACACCATGCGCCTGTATGAGATGTTCATGGGCGACTTCGAGCAGGCCGCCCCCTGGCAGACCTCCGCCATCGCGGGATGCAACCGCTTCCTGGACCGCGTCTGGGCGCTGTCCGAGAAGCTGGTGGAGGGCGAGGGCTATCGGCCCGCCCTCGAGACCCTGATGCACCAGACCATCAAGAAGGTGGGCGCCGACATCGAGGGCCTCAAGATGAACACCGCCATCGCCCAGATGATGACCCTGGTCAACGCCCTATATGACAACGGCGGCGCAACCCGGGCCGAGTTCGAGACGCTGGTCCAGCTGCTCAACCCCTTCGCGCCCCACATGACCGAAGAACTCTGGGAGAAGCTGGGCCACGGCCACGACCAGCAGCTGGCCTACTACCCCTGGCCCTCCTATGAGGAAGCCAAGTGCGTCGAGGCCGCCGTGGAGATCGCGGTGCAGGTCAACGGCAAGGTGAAGGCCCGGTTGACCGTCCCCGCCGACGTGACGGCGGAGGCCGCCATCGCCGCCGCCAAGGC
>JAHLFH010000121.1 GCA_018883885.1 Candidatus Faecalibacterium intestinavium
GGCGGGGTTCGGGGCGATTTTTCTGGTGCGGCCCACCTGCCCCCGCCGGCCGCCCCGCCCGAATTGAGGGCGGAAACCGCCTCTCCGGCAAAAACGACAAAAAATTCACAAATGCTGCGGAAAATTGCATACAATCAGACAAAGTGTGTACAGGGATGAATTTGGGAGAGGTTTTTTGTGTGAAATATATTGCAAAATCGGCCTGTTTTCTCTATAATAAAACCAAGCGTGGTATCAACCGGTTCTGGTGCGGCAGCGTGGCCGGACGGCCGGTGAATTTTACAAAAGGAGAGTATGATTATGACCTATTCGCAGCAAGTTCAGAACATGTGCCCGATCACCAAAGGTCCTAAGCATGGTCCCGCCCCCATCCCCGAGGAGGGCGCATGGGTCAAGGCTTATGAGATCAAGGACATCAGCGGCTACACCCATGGTGTGGGCTGGTGCGCACCTCAGCAGGGCACCTGCAAGCTGTCTCTGAATATCAAGAACGGCGTCATCGAGGAAGCTCTGGTGGAGACCATCGGCTGCTCCGGCATGACCCACTCCGCCGCCATGGCAGGCGAGATCCTGCCCGGCAAGACCATCCTGGAGGCTCTGAACACCGACCTGGTCTGCGACGCCATCAACGTGGCAATGCGCGAGCTGTTCCTGCAGATCGTCTACGGCCGCAGCCAGACCGCTTTCTCCGAGGACGGCCTGCCCATCGGCGCCGGCCTGGACGACCTGGGCAAGGGCCTGCGCTCCATGACCGGCACCATCTTCTCCACCCGTGAGAAGGGCGTCCGCTATCTGGAGCTGACCGAGGGCTACATCAACAAGCTGGCTGTGGACGAGAACAACGAGGTCATCGGCTACCAGTTCGTCAAGCTGGGCAAGATGATGGAGGATATCCGCCACGGCGTCGAGCCCAACGAGGCTTATAAGAAGAACATCGGCACCTATGGCCGCTTCAGCGAGGACCAGGGCGCCGTCAAGTACATCGACCCGCGTGAGGAATAAGAGAGGAGGAGCAAGAAATGGCAACTTTTGAATCTATGGATCGTCGCATGCCCAAAATCGAGGCATGCCTGAAGGCCAACGGCCTCGAGTCTCTGGACGCCTGCAATGAGATGCTCCTCGCAAAGGGCATCGACTGCGACAAGATCGTCCGCGGCGTGCAGCCCATCTGCTTCGACAACGCTGTCTGGGCTTACACCCTGGGCACCGCCATTGCCGTCAAGCGCGGCCTGACCGACGCAGCCGCCTGCGCTTCCGCCATCGGCGAGGGCCTGGAGGCGTTCACCATCCCCGGCTCTGTCGCTGAGCAGCGCAACGTCGGCCTGGGCCACGGCAACCTGGGCGCCCGCCTGCTGAGCGAGGACACCACCTGCTTTGCGTTCCTGGCCGGCCACGAGTCCTTTGCCGCTGCGGAAGGCGCCATCGGCATCGCCCGCACCGCCAACAAGGTCCGCAAGACCCCCCTGCGGGTCATCCTGAACGGCCTGGGCAAGGACGCCGCCTACATCATCTCCCGCATCAACGGCTTTACTTACGTCCAGACCGAGTATGACATCCCCACCCAGACCCTGAACGTCGTCAAGGAGATCCCCTTCTCCAAGGGCGAGCGTGCAGCTGTCCGCTGCTACGGCGCAAACGACGTCATGGAGGGCGTTGCCATCATGAAGAAGGAGGACGTCCAGTGCTCCATCACCGGCAACTCCACCAACCCCGTCCGCTTCCAGCACCTGGTCGCAGGCACCTATAAGAAGTGGGCCAACGAGAACGGCAAGCCCTACTTCTCCGTCGCTTCCGGCGGCGGCACGGGCCGCACCCTGCACCCGGACAACGTCGCAGCCGGCCCCGCCAGCTACGGCCTGACCGACTCTCTGGGCCGCGTCCACGGCGACGCCCAGTTCGCAGGTTCTTCCTCCGTGCCCGCGCACGTTGAGATGATGGGCCTGATCGGCATGGGCAACAACCCGATGGTCGGCGCTACCGTTGCCTGCGCTGTTGCAGCCGCACAGGCCAACGCCTAAGCTTTTAACCCTGCATTCTACCCGCGTTTTTTACTGATTTCTTTGGATCAGCAGAGGGGGAGCTGCCTTCTTATTTCCCGTTTTTTTGAGAAAATAAGGAGCCGCAGCTCCCCTTTTTCTGTTGATATACATCCGTTTCACACACGCGCAAGAAGAAAGGAAAACACACAATGAAAAAACGCATTGCAGCGCTCGCGCTGGCGGCGGCCATGGTCTTCGGCCTGGTCGGCTGCGGCTCGTCGAGCAGCTCCACCGCGGCGTCCAGCACCGCTTCCGCCGGTGTTTCGGGCGAGTTCACCGGCACCGCGCAGGGCATGGGTGAGGTTTCCGTCACCGTCACCCTGACCGACGGCGTCATCACCAACTGCGTCATCGTCGGCGACGGCGAGACCGAGGGCATCGGCTCTGTGGTCATCGCCAACGCCCCCGAGGAGATCGTCTCGGCCAACAAGGGCTCCATCGACGTGGTCTCCGGCGCAACCATCACCTCCAACGCCGTCAACGAGGCTCTGGCCGCTGCTCTGGCAGAGGCTGGCCTGGACGCCGCCGACTTCACCGGCACCGCCGCTGAGGGCGAGGCTGAGGACAGCGAGGTTGAGGCCGACATCGTCATCGTGGGCGCAGGCGGCGCAGGCATGACTGCCGCCATCGCTGCCGCCAACGAGGGCAAGAGCGTCGTCATCGTCGAGAGCCAGGCCATGGTGGGCGGCAACTCGGTCCGCGCCACCGGCGGTCTGAACGCCGCCGAAACCCCCGCGCAGGACGAGAACGAGTTCAACGAGGCCGCCGGCGTCGAAAAGACCCTGGCTTCCGCTGCGGCTGACTACGCCGACAACGAGACCATCACCGCCCTGGCTGCCACCGTGGCCGAGCAGTGGGCCGCTTATCAGGCCAACCCGGACGGCTACTTTGACTCGGTCGAGCTGATGGAGCTGGACACCATGATCGGCGGCAAGGGCATCAACGACGCCGGGCTGGTGGAGGTTCTCTGCTCCAACTCCGCCGACGCCATCGCCTGGCTGGCTGAGCAGGGCATTGATATGCCCAGCGTTTCCAGCTTCGGCGGCGCATCCGTCAAGCGGATTCATCGCCCCCTGGACGACGAGGGCAAGGTTGTCTCCGTCGGCAGCTACATGATCCCCCGCCTCGAGGCCAAGTGCGAGGAGCTGGGCGTTGAAATTCTCTTTAACACCACCGCAAACGAGATCCTGACCGACGCCAACGACGCTGCTGTGGGCGTCGCCGCCACCGGCAAGAGCGGCGAGACCGTCACCGTCAACGCGGGGGCCGTTATTCTGGCCACCGGCGGCTTCGGCGCCAACCTGGACATGGTCGTGGAGTATAAGCCCGACCTGGCCGGCTTCATGACCACCAACGCCGCAGGCGCTCAGGGCCAGGGCATCGCCATGGCCACCGCCATCGGCGCGGGCACCGTGGATATGGACCAGATTCAGATTCACCCCACCGTTGAGGCCAACACCGCCTCCCTCATCACCGAGGGCCTGCGCGGCGACGGCGCGATTCTGGTCAACGCCGAGGGCAACCGCTTCACCGACGAAGTGGGCACCCGCGACGTGGTCTCCGCTGCGGAAATCGCCCAGACCGGCAGCTACAGCTGGCTGGTCATCGACCAGGCCATGGTGGACGCTTCCAGCGTCATCCAGGGCTACATCAAGAACGGCTTCACTGTGACCGGCGAGACCTATGAGGAGCTGGCCAAGGCCATGGGCGTGGACGAGGCAGCCTTCGCCGCCACCATGGAGAAGTGGAACGCCTGCGTCGAGGCCGGCGAGGACGCCGAGTTCGGCCGCACCAGCTTCGCCAACCCCCTGAACACCGCTCCCTATTACGCCATTAAGGTCACCGCCGGCATCCACCACACCATGGGCGGCCTGACCATCAACGCCAACACCGAGGTCCTGGCAGAGGACGGCAGCGTGATCCCCGGCCTGTACGCAGCAGGTGAGGTCACCGGCGGCATCCACGGCGCAAACCGCCTGGGCGGCAACGCTGTGGCTGACTTCACCGTCTTTGGCCGCATCGCAGGCCAGCAGGCCAGCGCTTACGTTGGATGAAATCACAAACACAAACGGGTCCCGGCGGCAAGGTGAGCCCCGGCAGACGCATCGGGCGGAACGCCGTCTTTGCGGCGGTGATTCTTCTGGCGGCTCTCGGGTTTTACCTGCTCCGCAGCCGGGAGCCGGGCCTCTATGCCCAGGTCGATTTCGGCATGGGCGTTGTGGAGCGGCTTCCTCTGAAGGAAGACAAGGACTATTTCTATGAGGTGGGCGGCTACGTCGTTCACCTTCAGGTGAAGGACGGCTCCATCGCCTTTCTGGACAGCCAGTGCCCGGACGGCGTCTGCGAGCAGTTCGGCTGGCTTCAGGAGGAGGGCCAGTGGGCCTGCTGTATGCCGGCAGGGGTCTTTGTGACCATTGAATCCTGAGAAGGAGGACCGCATAAGGGGCGGCGCTGCGGATGAAGTTGCATCTGCGGCGCCGTCTTTTTGTGTGTTTTTTCTGTGTGAAAAACCGTGCTTTCGCCCTATATAAAGGGAAAAAAGAACGGATAAATTAGGAAATTTTGTGACAAGCAAAGTTTGGTTGCTTGTAAAGCGGCGGACATGTGTTATACTGGTAGTGTTTACCGGGCCCCCGGGCGTGTGGAGAGCAGACGAGGGCGCCAAACAGAAAGTTCAGGAGGAAAGTTTTGGAATGAACTGGAATAAAAAGAAGGACGCTCCGGCCGGGCAGGAACCCCGTTCCGCGGCGGACGCCTCTCTTGACCGAAAAATGAAAAAACGGCTGAAATGGATCGTCCCGGCGGTCTGCGTTGTGATCGTGGCGGGCGCGGCCTGGTTCGCCATGTCACAGCCCAAGGCGGTCAAGGTTTCGGCCTCTTATACGCAGACGTCGGTGGAACGCCGCAGCATTTCGGAGTCGTTCAGCGGGTTCGGCACCTTGCAGCCGGCCAATACATACACTGTGAAGTCCCTGGTGGCGGGCGAGGCCCTCTCGGCTGACTTTGAAGAAGGGGATATCGTCGAAAAAGGGGCGGTGCTGTATCAGGTGGACAACTCCACCGCCACCACCAACATCGAAAAAGCGCAGATTGCTTTGGAGCAGGCCCAGCGCAACTATGACAAAATCGCCGACACCCGTTATGTCCGGTCTGATGTGGGGGGCACCGTTTACGCCCTCAAGGTTGCCGTGGGGGACGAAGTGACCCAGGGCCAGGAAGTGGCCGTCATTCAGGACAACTCCAAAATGGTGCTCAAGCTGCCCTTCCCGGCGGCGGACGCCGTGAATTTCCAGGTGGGCCAGTCCGCCCTGATTACCCTGGACGGCACCTTTGAGACGCTGGAAGGCCGGGTGACCGCCATCTCGGGCAGCGACGTGCTGGGCTCCGGCAACGTGCTGATCCGGACGGTGACCATCGAGGCCATCAACGCGGGCACCATGAACAACACTCAGGTGGCGACGGCCAACATCAACGGCATCAATTCCATCGAGAGCGGTACCTTTGCCTATCAGGCCGAAAAGACCCTGACCGCCTCGGCTGCGGGCACCGTCTCCGAAATCTATGTTCCGGAAGGCAGCCAGATCTCCGAGGATCAGGCGCTGCTGGTCCTGGTGGGGGAGACTCTGGATGAAACCATCCAGAACGCTGCCGAGTCCCTGCGCAGCGCGGAGCTCTCCCGGGAGAACGCTCAGGAGCAGTTCAACAACTACACCATCACTTCCCCCATCAGCGGTACCATCATTGAGAAGAAGTACAAGCAGGGAGACATCATCGAGACGGCTCAGGTGCTCTGCACCATCTATGACCTGAGCTATCTTCAGATGGTCATCAACGTGGATGAGCTGGACATCAGCAACATCGCCGTGGGCCAGAGCGTGAACATCACGGCGGACGCCATCAACGACATGACCTACACCGGGACGGTCACCCGCGTGTCCATGGTGGGAACAACCTCCAACGGAACCACGGCGTATCCCGTCACCATCCGGATCGACGAAACCGAGGGCCTGCGCCCCGGCATGAACGTCAACGCAGAGATCATCGTGGCCGAGGCCAGCGAGGCAATCTCCGTTCCCAACGGGGCAGTGCAGCGGGGCGGCTATGTGCTGGTGACCAAGGATTCCCCCAGCGCCGTCAACGCCCTGACCGACCGCACGGCCCCGGACGGCTTTGTCTATGTGGAAGTGACCACCGGCGTCAGCGACGACAACTATGTGGAGATCGTCAGCGGCCTGCAGGACGGGGACAAGGTCGGCATCGAGACATCCGGGAGCCTGTCGGCGGTCGGGCTGATCCAGGGGTTCACAGGGGGCCGCACCAGATGAGCGCATTGATCGAATTTGAACAGGTCTGCAAATTTTACCAGATGGGCGACACCGTTGTGCGCGCGGCGGACCATATCTCGATGAAGATCGAGAAGGGGGAATTTGTGGCCATCGTCGGCCAGTCCGGCTCGGGCAAATCCACCTGCATGAACATCATCGGCTGTCTGGATGTGCCCACCGCCGGAACCTACCGCCTCAACGGCCGGGATGTGGGCAAAATGGACCGCAACGAGCTGGCGAGAGTCCGCAACGAGATGCTGGGCTTTATCTTCCAGCAGTACAACCTGATGCCCCGGCTCAACCTGATGGAAAACGTCGAGGTGCCGCTGATTTATGCCCGGGTGCCCCGCGTCCAGCGCCGTACAAGGGCTAAAGAAGTCCTGGAGCAGGTGGGCCTGGGGGACAAGCTGAAAAACAAGCCCAACCAGCTTTCGGGCGGCCAGCAGCAGCGCGTTTCCATCGCGCGGGCGCTGGTCCGCAACCCGCAGATCATTCTGGCGGACGAACCCACCGGCGCGCTGGATTCCCACACCGGCCGGGAGGTGCTGAGCATGCTCCAGGAGCTGAACAGGCAGGGGCATACCGTCGTCCTCATCACCCACGACAACTCCATTGCGCTGGAGGCGCCGCGGATCATCCGGCTGGAGGACGGGAAAATCGTCTATGACGGCGATTCCCACGCGCCGGAGGCGATGCGGATTCATTCCGCCCAGGGAGGTGACGCCGTGTGCCTGTAACCGAGACGTTCTCTCTCGCCATCAAAAATATCTGGAGCAACAAGCTCCGCACCATCCTGACCATGCTGGGCATCATCATCGGCGTGACGGCGGTCATCGTCATCGTCGGTCTGGGAACCGGCATGACCAATTCCGTCCGGGAGAGCTTTGCCTCCATGGGCATCAACAGCATGACCGTCTCGGTGTGGGGGCGGGGAACCTCCCGCAACGCCACTGTGGACGACTTTTACCGGATCGTGGAGGAAAACCCGGTCTGGCTGGAAGCGGCCTCCCCTGAGATCTACATGAACGGGACGGTCAAGGTGGCGACCGAGTCCTACAATTACACCAATGTGAAGGGCGTCAACGAGGAATACCTCGGGATGAAGAGCTGCCGCGTCGCCCAGGGCCGGGGCATCCAGTACATGGACATCCAGGAAAACAAAAACGTCTGCGTCATCGGCGCATATCTGGCCCGCATCGCCTTCAACGGCAACGCTGTGGGCGAGACCATCAAGGTCGGCGCAAACAAATTCCGGATCGTGGGCGTGCTGGCGCCCAAGGTGGAGCAGGAGGATATGCAGGAGGGCAGCGAGGACGACTGCGTCTATGTGCCGTATTCCACGGCCATGCGTCTGTCCGCCATGAGCATCCCCAACAGCTATGTGGTCACCATGACCGATGAAAACTACGCGACCCAGGCCAAGGCGGCGCTGGAAGAAGGCCTGTATGCCATCTACAACGACGAAAACGCCTATTACGTTTACAGCATGAGCGAGCAGCTGGAGGTCATGAACGAGACCATCAGCATGGTCATCATCGTGCTGACCCTGATCGCCAGCATCTCCCTGCTGGTGGGCGGCATCGGCATCATGAACATCATGCTGGTTTCCGTCACCGAGCGGACCCGCGAGATCGGCATCCGCAAGGCCCTTGGGGCCCGGGAAGGCGCGATCCTGCTTCAGTTCGTCATGGAGGCGGCAACCACCTCCGCGCTGGGCGGCGTGCTGGGCATCGTGATGGGCTACATTCTGGCTGCCGCCATCAACAAGATCATGCCGCTCATCATGGAGGTCGATTCCTATGTGACCCCGACCATCGGGTCGGTGGTGGTGGCCTTCGGCATCTCGGTGGGCATCGGCGTGTTCTTCGGCTATCTGCCCGCCCGCCGGGCTGCACGGCTCAACCCCATCGACGCGCTGCGCTATGATTGATGCGCAGCCCTGCGGCCGAGCGGACCGCAAACCCAAGTGACCCCAACCCTATGACCCAAAGACTTTGAAGGAGAAGAAAATGAAAAAACGTCTTCTTGCACTGCTGCTGGCCGTCTGCCTGCTGGTTCCTGCATTTACACTGCCGGCGGCAGCGGTCAGCTCCAACATCAACATGGAGATCCAGACCGCACGGATGCTGGGAATCCTCTCAGCAGAAATGTCCGAAAATCTGGACGCGGCGGTTACCCGCGCCGAGTTTGCCGAAATGATGGTAGCCGCCTCGGTCTATAAGGATTCCCTGGGGGAGCAGAGCGCCGTCGGCACCCTGTTCTCGGATGTTACCAGCGAAACGGTTGGGGCCCAGTATATCCGCGTGGCGGTCCAGCAGGGCTGGATGAGTGGTTACACCGACGGCACCTTCCGCCCGAACGACCCGGTCACCCTGGAAATGGCCTGCACCTCGGCGCTGAAGATGCTGGGGTATAAGACCACCGACCTGAGCGGGCCCTTTCCCACCGCACAGCTGAGCAAGGCCAGCGAGCTGGGCCTGCGGGACCAGATCACCAGCGTTCAGGGCGCCGCCATCACCCGGGCGGAGGCTGCGGTGCTGATGTACAACACCCTGACCGCCAGCACCAGCAGCGGCCAGACCTACGGCAGCAGCCTGGGGCTGACCGTTTCCGACGGCGAAGTGGACGCCTCGAGTGCGCTGCGCCGGAATCTGGACGGCCCCCACATCGCGGCTGAAGGGGAAACGCTTCCCTTTACCCCTGCCGCCATCTACCGCAACGGCCAGATCTCGTCTTCCTCTGAGCTGAACCGGAACGACGTTTATTATTACAGCGAAAGCCTCAACGCGGTCTGGATCTTCACCAACCGGGCCGCAGGCCGGATCACGGCAGTATCTCCCAGCGCCAGCGCGCCCACCTCGGTGACCATTGCCGGCCAGTCTTACCGGATCGGCAGCTCGTCCGTGGCCTACCGCATTTCGGCGCTGTCCGGCGGCGGCGTGGGCCAGGTGGTCACCCTGCTGCTGGGGATGGACAGCGAAGTGGTGGGGATTGTGACCGATGAAGAAGTGGACCAGACCTACTACGGCGTTGTGGAATCTTCCAACCGCAGCCTAACTGTGCAGGACGGGGCGGATATCCTTCAGGTTGTGAACATCCTCTGCACCGACGGCGCGACCCGTTCCTTTCGAATCAATAAAAACCTCAATTACCCGGAGGGGTGGCTGATCTCGGTCCACGCCACCGGAGAGGGCGAGACGGTCCAGCCGGTCAGCGGAAAATCGGTCAGCGGTTTTTTTGACAGCAACTCTCTGACGTTGGGGGAGTATAAACTGGCCGACGATGTGGAAATTCTGGACACCGGCACCGAGGGCGGCGGCGTCGTCGTCCGCCCCGAGCGGATCAACGGCGTGACCCTCAGCAGCGGGGATGTCCGCTACTATGCCCTGAACGAACAGGGAGAGATCTCCCATCTGATTCTGGACGACGTGACCGGCGATATCTGGACCTATGGCTGCCTGACCGCCGTCAGCAACCGGAGCGATTCCTCCTCCGATCAGAGCACCATCCAGCCGGACGCCGTCCTGCTCAAGATGGTTTCAGGTCTTGCAACCGGCAGCCTCCTGGATGATATCTGGAAGGGGATGACCGGCAACACCGGCAAGATTCTCAGCCTGATCCTGAAGACCATTGCAGGCAATACCGACGGCCTGGTGGGCACCATCCTCAGCGGGATCGCCGGGGGCGCTCAGTATACCTACATGGTCAACGGCATGCCCGCGACGGCCACCGCCGACATCAAATACCCGGTCCTGGCGGGCGGCATTGCGGTGCGGACGGAGGCCAACGGCAATGTCCGCGCCATGGCCCAGCTCCAGCCCATCCTGGTGGACGGCCTGGGCGCGGCTTACGCCACCTCGGGCAGCAAGCGCTACCCGCTGGCGGACGATATGCAGGTTTATCTGTGGCATATGGGAGTATACTACCGCACGACCCTCTCCTCCATCAACGCGGAGGACTACTATCTCACCGGCTGGTATGACAACTTCGGCTGCGCCGCCGGGGGCCAGGTGCGGATCCTGATGGCCCTGAAGAAGAACTGACGGCCATGACGGACCCGGAGCGATATTATTCGGCCGGACGTGTTCGGCTGCGGCAGCTTCGTCAGCTGCTATATCCGCGGCGGTGCCCGTTCTGCCGCCGGGTGCTTGGGCTGGTCCCGGCCTGCGAGAGCTGCGCCGGGCAGCTGGAGCGTTTGGAACACAAACCGAGCCGCCGCCTTGATCCGGGCGACCATTATCTGGGAGCGCTGGAGGGGGCGGCGGCTCCCTTTTTCTACCGGGACGAAGTCCGGGAAGCCATTCTTCGGGCGAAATATCAGGGCGAAAGCTGGACCGCCGTACAGCTGGGGTGCTGGATTGCCCGGCTGCTGTTTGGGGCGGAGATCCGGGTCAGGGGAGGCGTGGAGCTGCCCTGCCCGGAAAAGACCCTCGGGTTTGGCTATGACCTGGTGGTGCCGGTGCCCTCGTCCGGGAAGGGGAGAGGGTACAACGTCCCTTCCCTGATGGCGCTGCCGGTGGCCCGGGCGCTGTGCCTGCCGATGGACGAGAAGGCCCTGCTCTGTCTGGGCAAAGCCCGCCCCCAGGCGGGGCTTTCGCTGGACGAGCGGCTGGTCAACGTGGCGGGCGCGTTCAAAGCGCCGGACCCCGACCGGGTGGAGGGCCGAAGGGTCCTCCTTCTGGATGACGTGATCACCACCGGCGCAACCGCTGCCGCCTGCGCCCATGCGCTGATGGATGCAGGGGCGCAGAGCGTGTTTGCGGTTTCTCTGGCCACAGCCGGGGAAGGAAAGCCGCTGGAAGAAAAATTTTAAATCGGGCTTGACAATCCCGCTTGCATTCGGTATAATACAAAAGCTGTGAGCGTGAAGCGCTCCAGAGTTATCCGGGTGTAGCGCAGTTTTGGTAGCGCGCTTGAATGGGGTTCAAGAGGCCGTGAGTTCGATTCTCGCCACTCGGACCAAACAAAAGAAATCCGAACCATGCCCTCCGAACAGGAGGCGGGTTCGGATTTTTTGCTGCCGTTTCTGGCCGGGAGGGAAAATTTGCCGCAGGAACGAAAAGTAAAGTCCGGACATATTGACGGATGAGCGGTTTCCGGCTATACTGAGGGAAAGAGAGACCAAACTTGCCGAAACTGCGGCGCAGCCTGCTTCCCGGCAGGGTGGGCCGGAAGTGAAAAAATTTGCGATTTGTGTTTTTGGGAAAAGGAGTTTTTCAATGGAAAACAGAAACGGTATCGTGATGCCCCGCCATTACAGCGTGATTTCGGGTGAGGAAAAAGAGCGGATTGCAGGCGGCGCCGTCGATCTGGTCAGCATCCTGAATCTGATTTCCTATATCCTGAGCGGGCTGAACATCAGCTTTGGCACGAACAACTATGTGAACAGTGACAATGTTACCACCACGACCCAGTCCACGACCACCGGGATCGGGGGAACCACCGTTTTGAACCCGGGCAGCACGACCCAGACCCAGTCCACCGTGGATTCGGATTCCTCCGGCCGTTACTTCAACATCACCGGTTCCCTGAATCTGGGCGGCATTTTTGAGGCCATCGCAGATATGTTCCTGTAACAGCCGGGAAGGGTTCAGGCCGCCGCGCCGGGCCCCGGCGTGAAAATGACCCTGCTGCTGAAATGAAAAACCGCTGTGAGCCGGTCTGGCCCGCAGCGGTTTTCTTTTTTTGGGAGTGCGCGATGCTGGCAGCTCAGCGCTTGATGTCGTAGTTCATATTCATCAGGTTGCGGATGCTGTCGACGTCGTCGGTGATATTGGCGTCGCCGTGGATGGTGTGCTTGATGACGCTGCTGGCGACGGCAAAGTTGATCATGTCCATGGCCTTGTAGCCGTGGAGCATGGCATAGATCAGGCCGCCGGCAAAGGCGTCTCCGCCGCCGACCCGGTCCAGGATGGTAAAGGTGAACAGCTTGCTTTCAAAGGTGTGGCCCTGATACCACATGAAGGCCTTGAGGCTGTTTTCGCTGCCGCTGTGGGCGTAGCGAACGTGCCGGGCGATGCACTGGAGGTTGGGGTAGCGCTGGATGAACCGCTGGAAGATCTCGTCCTGCTGCTCATAGCTGGGCTGGAGCGGCACGCCGTCCTTCCAGTCCCCCAGGGAGTGGTCCGCCTCGTCCTTCCAGAGATGGTAGGGCTCGATCCCCAGCAGCACGTCCACATAGGGCAGGCACTGGGTGCAGAAATCCCGGGCTTCCTCCCAGCTCCAGAGGGTGCTGCGGAAGTTGCCGTCGAAGCTGACGGTCAGCCCCTTCTGCTTGGCCGCTTTCAGCAGGTCCAGAGTGAGGGCGCGGCAGTTGGGGGCCAGGGCCGGGGTGATGCCGCTCAGGTGGAGCCAGTCAAAGCCGTCCAGCAGGGCGTCCAGGTCCAGCCCGGAAAAATCATACTCGGTGATGGCGCTGTGCTTGCGGTCATAGGTGACCTTGGGAGCGCGGATGCCGTAGCCGGTCTCGAGGTAATAGGTGCCGAGACGGTGGGTGGGGGTCTGAGCCGGGGTGGAAAGGATCATCGGGGTGCAGTGGACGTCGTTGGAGCGCAGCCACCGCACCGCGCTTTTGCCCAGGCTGTTGGCCGGCACCACGCTGAAAAAGGTGCTGTCCACCCCGAGGTTGGCCAGCGCCAGGGCGATGTTTGCCTCGCTGCCGCCATAGCTGGCCTCAAAGCTGGAAGCCATCCGGATTTTTTCGTAGTTCGGCGGGGTCAGCCGAAGCATGATTTCCCCGCAGGTGATAAACCTGGGGCCCTGAATGCTGCTGCCGAGCAGGGGGTTGTAGTGTTCCATGGGGGGTCCTCCTTTCTGAGTTCGCCGTCTGCTGCCGGAATCTGCGGCAGAGAACTGTTGACTTGTATACATTATATCTCTTTCCGGGAGGGAAAGCAAGGAAAACCCGCGAACCAGAGAAAAATTCCGGCGTTACAGGCCGGTGAGGTCGAACGCGGGGGTATATTCCTCCCGGGCGCTGCTTTTCTGCTGCATATATCCGGCGGTCAGCCCGCGGTCTATGGCGTAGTTGACCATCCGGCGGTATTCGTAGGTGGTGATCCGCCGCCCGATGCCGTGCTCGGCCGCCTTATAAAACGGGGTGTACTGGCTCATCAGGCTGGGCAGGAAGCAGCCGGGGTCGGCGTCGTTCCAGGCGGCCATCTGGTCGATGACGGCGAAGCTGTCGTCCAGATGGCCGGGCAGGGCCAGATGCCGCAGGATGACCCCTTTCTGGAGGATGCCCTCCGGGTCAAGGACCGGCTTGCCGGTCTGGGAGAGCATGGCCTCAATGGCCGCGCAGGCTACCTCGAAGTAATCGGGCGCAGCGGAAAGCTCCGCCGAAAGGGCGGGAGAGCGGTATTTCAGGTCGGCCAGCCAGATGTCGATGTACCCGTCCCAGGCGCGGACGCTTTCCACCGTCTCATAGCCGCCGGTGTTGCAGACGATCGGCAGGCGCAGCCCCTGGGCGCGGGCCTGGTCCAGCGCGGCCATGATCCAGGGCCGCCACTGGCCGGGGGTCACGAGATTGATGTTGTGGGCGCCCTGGCGCTGCAATTCGAGAAAGACCCCGGCCAGACGCTCGACCGAAATCTCCTTGCCCCGGCCTTCGGCGCTGATGGAGTAGTTCTGGCAGTAACAGCAGCGGAGGGGGCAGCCCGAGAAAAAGACGGTGCCGCTGCCGCGGGTTCCGCTGATGCAGGGCTCCTCCCAGAAATGAAGGGCAGCCCGGGCCGCCTTGAGCACGCCGCCCGCGCCGCAGTAGCCGGTTTTTCCGGCGGCGCGGTCCGCGCCGCAGCGGCGGGGGCAGAGCTCACAGCGGGAGGGAAGGGAAAAAGAGCAGGGTTGTGACATAGCGCATCAAGTCCTCTGTAAAAATAGTTGGGTTTCGGAACAAAGAAATTATACCATTTTTCCCGCCGTCCGTGTTATACTAAATAAAAATACTGGTTATGATGCGGGGGGATTCCGTCGCCGCCCCCGAAAGGAGCGTCTATGCGGACAGAACACGATGAAATCCGGTCCAACCTCAAATATCTCAGCCTTCTCGCCCGGGATTATCCCTCCCAGGCGGCGGCGGCCAGCGAGATCATCAGCACCCAGGCCCTGATGAAGCTGCCCAAGGGGACCGAACATTTTATGAGCGACCTGCACGGCGAGCACGAAGCCTTCGTCCATATCCTGAATTCCGCCTCGGGGGTCATCCGGGAAAAGGTGGATATTGTTCTGGGGGACGCGGTGCCCGAGGAAACCCGGGCCGAGCTGGCCGCCCTGATTTATTACCCCGCCGAAAAGCTGCCCCGGCTCAAGGCCCGCCAGCCGGATGAGCGGGCGCTGGAGCAGTGGTATACCGAGACCCTGTTCCGGCTGATCGGGATCTGCCGTCTGGTTTCCTCCAAACATACCCGGGCCCACGTCCGCCAGTGCCTGCCGGCCAGCTGCGGGTACATTTTGGACGAGCTGCTCCACGCCCATTTTGAGGACCACGACAAGGAACTCTATTACGGCCAGATCGTGGGCAGCATCATTGAAAACGGACGGGGGGACGCCTTCATCATCCGGCTGTGCGAGCTGATCAAGCGGCTTGCGGTGGACAAGCTCCACATTGTGGGCGACCTGTTTGACCGCGGCCCCCGCCCGGACATCATTCTGGACCTTCTGATGCGCCACCACAGCGTTGATATCCAGTGGGGCAACCACGACGTGGTCTGGATGGGGGCGGCTGCGGGCAGCGCCATCTGCGCCTGCACCGTGATGAAAACAACCCTGGCATACCACAACCACGGGATGATCGAGGACTGCTACGGCATCAACCTGCGGCATTTGCAGCGGATGGCCGAATATTACTACGGAAACGACGACCTTTCCATCTGGATGCCCCACACCGACGCGGCCCGCGGCCCCTATACCGAGGGGATGCTCCACCGCTGCGCCGTCATGCACAAGGCCATCACCATCCTGATGCTGAAGGTGGAGGCCCAGGTCATCGACCGGAATCCGGACTTCCAGATGCAGGGGCGGGATTATCTGCGCCGGATCAACTGGCAGAAGGGGACGGTGGAGATTGCAGGGAAGGAATACCCGCTGCGGGACACCTCCTTCCCCACGGTGGACCCGGCCGACCCCACAGCCCTGAACGAGGACGAGCAGATGGTCCTCGAGCGGCTGGTGCGCTCCTTCCGGGAGAGCGAGAAATTGCAGCAGCACGTCCAGTTCCTGTACGCCAAGGGCAGCATCTACCACATCGAAAACGGAAACCTGCTCTATCACGGGGTCGTGCCCATGACCGAGAAGGGGACCTTTGCGGTGGAGCGGTTTGAGGGGCACAGCTACTCGGGCCGGGCGCTGATGGACTACTGCGACGCCCGGGCCCGGCGGGGCTACTATGCGCCGGAGGGCAGCGCCGAGCGCCGGAGCGGGCAGGACTTTTTGTGGTATCTCTGGTGCGGCAGGATGTCGCCCCTCTTTGGCCGCAGCGCCATGACCACCTTCGAGCGGCTGTACGTCGCCGACCCCGCCACCCACGCCGAGATCAAGGACCCCTATTACAAGTGGTATGACGACGAGGCGGTCTGCCGCCGCATCCTGGCGGAATTCGGCCTGCCCGGCAGCTGCCATATCGTGAACGGCCATGTTCCGGTGCAGGAGAAAAAGGGCGAGAGCCCCATCAAGGGCGGGGGACGGCTGCTGGTGATCGACGGCGGGTTCTGCCGGGCGTACCACGAGAAAACCGGCATCGCGGGGTACACCCTGGTCTATTCCAGCCGAAGTATGTCCCTGCGCACCCACCAGCCCTTTGTCAGCGCGGAAAAGGCTATCTCGGAAAACCTGGATATTATTTCCCGGAAAAACATTGTGGAGACCGAAAACCGCCGGGTTCTGGTGGAGGACATCGACGAAGGCGAGACCCTGCGGGAGCGGGTTCACGACCTGAAACAACTGGTCACAGCCTATCAGCTGGGCTGGATCAAAGAGGCCCGCCGGGAGGACAGGATCTGGTAAAAGTGCGAAACTGCGGCCGAAACTGTAAAAAATGCAGAATTCCGCCGCATGAGGAAAAAGAATCTGGGCAAAACAGAAAATAAGAGGGGAACCGAAACCCAGCCTTTGCTTTTTCAGGGAAGTTGTGTATAATAAGATGAAACGTTTGAGCGGGCGAAACCTGTGCCGCCCGCTTGTGCGGTGTGGGACGTTATCTGGAATTTGCGGACCCATGAAGGAGAGCATTGTTTTGGAAAAATTTGTGATTATGGGCGGCAAGCCCCTGTACGGCGAAGTCTCCATCTCCGGCGCAAAGAATGCGGCGGTGGCCATCCTTCCGGCCACCATCCTTGCGGCGGACGTCTGCGTGATCGAGAACCTGCCGAATATCAGCGATGTGTCCGTCAGCCTGAACATCCTCAGCGCGCTGGGGGCCAAGGTCCGGATGCTGAGCCGGAATACCTATGAGATCGACACTTCCCATCTGGTGGGGACCAATGTCCCGGACGATCTGTCCCGCCAGATGCGGGCAAGCTATTATTTTCTGGGGGCGCTGCTGTCCCGGTTTGGCCGGGCGCAGGTGGCGATGCCGGGGGGCTGCAATCTGGGCCCCCGCCCCATCGACCAGCACCTGAAGGCCTTCAGCGCTCTGGGCGCACAGGACAGCGTGGATTACGGCATGATTACCGTCCGGGCCGCTGAGCTGAACGGCGCACGGATCTTCTTCGACAAAGTCAGCGTCGGCTCTACCATGAACGCCATGCTTTCGGCGGTCATGGCCAAAGGGGAGACCGTCCTGGAAAACTGCGCCAAGGAGCCCCACGTCGTCGATCTGGCCAACTTCCTCAATATGTGCGGCGCCGACATCCGGGGCGCGGGCACCGACGTAATCAAGGTCCGGGGCGTGGAGGCCATGCACGGGTGCAATTACAGCATCATCCCCGACCAGATCGAGGCGGGCAGCTATATGGTGGCCGCCGCCGCCACCGGCGGGGACGTCCTCATCAAGAACGTGATCCCCAAGCATCTGGAACCCATCACGGCCAAGCTCCGCCGCGCCGGGGCCGAGGTGACCGAGTACGACGACATGGTTCGCGTCTGCCGCACCGGGCCGATCCAGCCCCTCAAGATCAACACCATGCCCCACCCGGGCTTCCCCACCGATATGCAGCCCCTGATGGGCGTTCTGCTGAGCGTGGCCCAGGGCACCAGCACCATCACCGAGGGCATCTGGGACAACCGCTTCCGCTATGTGGACGAGCTGCGCAAGATGGGCGCCAACGTCCAGGTGGACGGCCAGGTGGCCGTCTTTGAAGGGGTGGAAAAGCTTCTGCCCGCCCCCCTTCACGCCAGCGACCTGCGGGCCGGGGCGGCCATGGTGGTGGCGGCCCTGATGGCCGACGGCACCAGCGAGATCGAGGAGATCAGCCACATCGAGCGGGGATACGAGAACATCGTGGAAAAGCTGCGCGGCCTTGGCGCGGATATCCGCAAGGTCGAGCGGGCGCCTGTGACCATGGAGCAGGCGCTGTAACCCGCAGCAAAACCAACCGCAGGAGCCGCATCGGACCGGATGCGGCTCTTTTCCTGCCAGGAAAGGAGGGCCGGGGAGACCCATGGCCGAATTTATTTCACTTTACTCCGGCTCGTCCGGCAATTGCAGCGTAATCCGCTGCGGGCAGCGCTATCTGCTGGTGGATATGGGCAAGGGGGTGCGCACCACGGCGGCGGCCCTCAAGGCGCTGGAGCTGCCCATCAGCGGCTGCGGGGGCATCTTTGTCACCCATGAGCACAGCGACCATGTCAAGGGGCTGTCCACCTTCCTGAAAAAATATCCGCTGCCGGTTTACGGCTCGGCGGAGACGCTGGATATGCTGGACGCCAACGGGATCGTCCCCGCCTCCTGCTCCCTCTGTTCCGTGGGGGCCCGGGAGGAGGACCTGGCGGGGTTCGGGGTGCAGGCGTTCCCCACCAGCCACGACGTGCCCTGCGTGGGATACCGCATCCACACCCCGGACGGCAAGACCATGAGCATCGCCACCGACCTGGGCACGCTGACCCCCGCGGTCCACGAGGCGCTGTCCGGGTGCGACCTCGTGGCCCTCGAGAGCAACTACGACCTGCATATGCTCCGCACCGGGCCGTACCCCTATTATCTGCGGGCCCGGATCGAGAGCAAGCGGGGGCATCTGTCCAACGACGAGTGCAGCGCAAAGCTGCTGGAGCTGGTGCAGGAGGGGTGCAAGAAGTTCGCCCTCTGCCACCTGTCGCAGGACAACAACACCCCCGGCCTCGCGCTGCAAACCGTGTTCAGCACCCTGGGCGCCGCGGGCGTCGTGCCGGACAAGGACTGCGTCGTCCAGACCCAGCGCCGCAATGAAGTCAGCCCGCCGCTGGAATTTTGAGCGCCGGGGCCGCTTTTTGCCGCAGGGTGTTGACAAGGCGGATGAAAATGCTATAATCTATACTGTACGCCGGGCCGGAAAGCCCGGATGGGCAGTCGAATCATGACAGCAGCGAAGACAGGGCCAGAGATCTGAACGCAGCCGCCCCAGAGAAGGGGCCCGCAGGCTGAGAGGCTCCACGGATGCACAGATCTTGCGCCACCCTTGAGCTTCCGGCGAAACAAGCCGGACGCAGCGCGGCGTTATCGCGGAAAAGCGGCGGAGGAACGAACGTTCTTCCGCAAGTTGGGTGGTACCACGGAGCTTGTTGCAGCCTTCGTCCCTCGTCGGGGCGGGGGCTGTTTTGCGTTTGACCGGGGCTGTCAGAGCTGCCATATCATACCGCTGTGCTTTTTGGCGCGGCAGGAATATTGAGGAGAGAATAAAACCTATGCAATGGACCGGATTGAACGAACTGCGCGAAAAGTACCTGACCTTCTTTGAGGGCAAGGGCCATCTGCGGCTGGACAGCTTCCCGCTCGTCCCGAAAAACGACCCCAGCCTGCTGCTCATCAACAGCGGCATGGCCCCCATGAAAAAGTGGTTCCTGGGCCAGGAGGAGCCGCCCCGCCACCGGGTGACCACCTGCCAGAAGTGCATCCGCACCCCCGACATCGAGCGGGTGGGCATCACCGCCCGCCACGGCACCTTCTTCGAGATGCTGGGCAACTTCTCCTTCCAGGATTATTTCAAGAATGAAGTCATCCCCTGGGCCTGGGAGTTCCTGACCAGCGAGGAGTGGATGGCCATTCCGGCGGACAAGCTCTATATCTCGGTCTACCAGGACGACGACGAGGCCTATGATATCTGGACCCGGAAGGTGGGCATCCCCGCCAGCCACATGGTCCGGATGGGCAAGGAGGACAACTTCTGGGAGCATGGCTCCGGCCCCTGCGGCCCCTGCTCCGAGATCTATTTTGACCGCGGCCCCGAGTACGGCTGCGGCAAGCCGACCTGCGGCGTGGGCTGCGACTGCGACCGCTATATGGAGATCTGGAATCTGGTGTTCAGCCAGTTCGACTCGGACGGCAAGGGCCACTACGAGCGGCTGCCCCGGCCCAACATCGACACCGGCATGGGCCTGGAGCGTCTGGCCTGCGTGATGCAGGGGGTGGGCAACCTGTTCGAGGTGGACACCGTCCAGAGCGTGCTCCACCACGTCGAGCACATCTCCGGCAAGACCTACGAGCAGGATGAAAAGACCGACGTCTCCATCCGGGTCATCACCGACCACATCCGCAGCTGCACCTTCATGGTGTCGGACGGCATCCTGCCCTCCAACGAGGGCCGCGGCTATGTGCTGCGCCGCCTGCTCCGCCGCGCCGCCCGTCATGGCCGGATGCTGGGCATCAACCGCCCCTTCCTGGTGGATCTGGCGGAGACCGTCATCCAGTCCAGCGAGTCGGCCTACCCCGAGCTGCGGGAGCATGACGCCTATATCAAGAAGGTCATCGGCACCGAGGAGGCAAACTTTGCCCGGACCATCGACGCCGGCATGAACATCCTGAACAACCTGATCGACGGCCTGGAAAAGGCCCACGAGAAGATCCTCAGCGGTCTGGAAGCCTTCAAGCTGAACGACACCTTCGGCTTCCCGCTGGACCTGACCCGCGAGATTGCGGCAGAGCAGGGCTTCGAGGTGGACGAGGAGGGCTTCCACGCCGAGATGACCAAGCAGAAGGAGCGGGCCCGGGCCGAGCGCCTGAAGAAAAACATCTCGGGCTGGAGCGCCGACCTGTTTGGCGAGCTGACCGCCGAGCCCACCGTCTTTGCCGGGTATGACAGCCTGACCGAGCAGGCCGCCGTCGTGGCCCTGTCGGACGAGGAAACCCTGACCGACGCCATCTCCACCGACGATCAGGCCAAGGAGGGCGTTCTGGTCATACTGGACAAGACCCCCTTCTACGCCGAGATGGGCGGCCAGGCCGCCGACCACGGCGTTCTGACCGGCCCCGAGTGCAGCCTGCGGGTTCTGGACGTGAAAAAGACCCCCAAGGGCTACTTTGTCCACACCTGCGTGCTGGAGAGCGGCTATGTCAAGGTGGGGGACGTCCTGACCGCACAGGTGGACCCCGAGTACCGGATGTCCATCGCCCGCAACCACACCGCCACCCATCTGCTCCAGGCGGCCCTGCGGGAGGTGCTGGGCGACCATGTCCATCAGGCCGGTTCCTATCAGGACGCCTATGTGACCCACTTCGACTTCACCCACTTCAGCGCCGTGACCGCCGAGGAGCTGGCCAAGGTGGAAAAGATCGTCAACGACAAAATCTTTGAGGCCATGCCGGTCAACGTCCGCACCATGCCCATCGCCGAGGCCAAGAAGCTGGGCGCGATGGCCCTGTTCGGCGAGAAGTACGGCGAGATCGTCCGGGTGGTGGACGTGGAGGGCTGGTCCACCGAGTTCTGCGGCGGCACCCATGTGAAGAACACCGCCCAGATCGGCTGCTTCAAGATTGTCAGCGAGGCGTCGGTGGCTGCGGGCATCCGCCGCATCGAGGCCGTCACCGGCAAGAACCTGCTGGCACGGGCCGGTGAGATCGAGCACACCCTCCACCGGACCGCCGCCGCCCTCAAGGCCAACAACGCGGCCGATGTTGTGGCCCGCGCCGAGGCCGTCATGGCCGAGAACAAGGCCCTGGGCCGGGAGATGGAGACCCTGAAGGCCGAGATCGCCAACGCCAAGGTGCAGAGCCTGTTTGATTCCGCCGAGGAGGTCAACGGCGTCAAGATCGTCGCGGCTTTCTTCGCGGGCACCAGCGGCGACACCCTGCGGGGCATCTGCGACGCCATCCGGGACAAGGCCGTCAAGCCTGTGGCGGCTGTTCTGGTGGGCAGCGCCGACGGCAAGGTGACCATGGCGGTCACCGTCAACAAGCTGGCGCAGGAGAAGGGCCTCAAGGCCGGCGTCCTGGTCAAGGAGCTGTCCGCCATCGCCGGGGGCAAGGGCGGCGGCAAGCCCGACTTTGCCATGGCCGGCCTCAAGGACCCCAACAAGATCGACGAGGCCCTCAACGCGGTGGGCGGCGTGGTCGCCGCCCAGATGGGCTGAGCGTTTTTAAAAAATACAGTGCGGCGGGGTCGGGAAGCCCCCGGCCTTCGCCGGGCTGATTTTGAATCTGAAAAATCCGACGGAAAGGAGAAATCTGGATGAACGACTGTCTGTTCTGCAAGATCGCCGCAGGCGAGATCCCCTCGAACAAACTGTTTGAGGACGACCAGCTGCTGGCCTTCTACGACATCGAACCCCAGGCCCCGGTGCATTTTCTGGTCATCCCGAAAAAGCACATTGCGTCCGCCGCGGCGCTGACCGAGGAAGACGGCGCGCTGCTGGGCCACATCTTCGCCACCATCGCCCGCCTGTGCGGGGAGCTGGGCTGCGAGGGCGGCTACCGCGTGGTTTCCAACGTGGGCGAGGACGGCGGCCAGAGCGTCAAGCACCTGCACTTCCATGTCCTGGCAAAGCGGAGCCTGGCCTGGCCTCCGGGCTGATTGCCCCGGACGAAACCTGCACACACTGAGAGAAAAAAGGAGAGGCTGCACATGGCTGAAACCTATACCCTGAACGTTGCGGGCCTGACCCGTGAGCTGACCATCTGCAAGGTGAACGACCACATGGATATTGCGGCCTTCATCATGCTGGGAGACGCGGAGCTGACGGTGGCCGCGGCTGCGGAGCTGCTGAAAAAGTGCCCCGAGTTTGACGTGCTGCTGACCGCGGAGGCCAAGGGCATCCCCCTGGCCCACGAGATGAGCCGCCAGAGCGGCAAGCCCTACGTCTGCGCCCGGAAGAGCGTCAAGCTCTATATGCGGGACCCCGTGATCGTGGAGGACCAGTCCATCACCACCGAGGGCAAGCAGCGTCTGGTCATCGACCGCAAGGAGCTTGACTCCATGCACGGCAAGCGGGTTCTGGTGGTGGATGACGTCATCTCCACCGGCGGTTCCCTCAAGGCGCTGGACCGCCTGACCGAGCACACCCAGTGCGAGATCGTCGGGCAGGCGGCCGTCCTGGCCGAGGGCGACGCCGCCAAGCGGGACGACATCATTTTCCTGGAGCCGCTGCCCCTTTTCATCCACTGATCCGATGAAAAGGCCGTTTTGTGTGCTCTGCGTCGGCATTCTGGGCGCACAGATCGCCGCAATTGTTCTGCCGCAGATGGTATTTTGGCCGTCTGCGGCTTTTTTTGCCCTTCTGTGTCTGGGGACGCTGGCGCTTTGCCCCCGGGGCCGGGGGTTCGCCCTGACCCTCCTTCTGGGGGCGGGGCTGGGGCTGGCCCTTCTGGGGCGGACCCGGAGTGAACTGGATGGGCTGAACCGCCGCTTCGAGGGGCGAACCCTCCGGCTGGAGGCCTGCGTCCAGCAGGTCCAGCCCGGATACAGCCCCCGGACGGTTCAGGCGGAGCTTCGGGTGGAGAAGGCGAACGGGGAGGAGGTCTCCTTCTGCTGCTGGTGCGCCGAGCTGCCCGCCTGCGCGGTGGGGGACCGGATTGCCGCCCGCTTCCGGCTGGAAGCGCCCTCCCACGGGGACCGGCTGAGCCGGTATGCCGACGGACAGGCGTTCGAGGCGGACTATGAGGAGGGCTTTGTCCTCACCGGGCAGGACGAGAGCCTGCGGGCCCGGGGCTGGCAGCTTCAGCAGGCCCTCAGCGGGGCCATCCGCCGGTTTCTCGATGAGGACACGGGGGGCGTGCTGGCCGCCATGACGGTGGGGGACCGGGGCTGGATTTCCGACGAACTCAACGCGGCGTACCGGGCGGCGGGCCTCTCCCATGTGCTGGTGGTCAGCGGGATGCACGCCGCCATCCTCTGCGGCGGGCTGTTCCGGGCCCGGACGGGCCGGGAAAAGCAGCGCAAACTCTGGCACTGCCGGGTCCGCGCGGCCATCAGCGCGGGGATGGCCCTTTTGCTGGCGGCGGTCACCGGCTTTACCCCGTCGGTGATTCGGGCGGGGGTCTCCCTCTGGATCAGCGCCCTGGGGGTCTGGCTGTTTGCCCCGGCGGACGCCGTGACCTCTCTGGCGGCGGCCGGGCTGTTCATCACCCTGCCCAACAGCTATGCGGTCTGCGATGTGGGGGCGGAGC
>JAHLFH010000122.1 GCA_018883885.1 Candidatus Faecalibacterium intestinavium
GCCCCTGACCATCGGGCTGGGGGTGGCCCGGCGGCGGCTGGGGGTGGCCCGGCGGCAGATGGCCATGGTGGGGGATCAGCTCTACTGCGACCGTCTGGCGGCGGCCCTCTACGGCATCCCGGCCTTCATGGTGGTGCCCCGCGGGCCGGACCGCGGCCCCCAGGTCCGCCTCAAGCGGAAGTGGGAGCGCCGCCACTGGCAGGAATATTACGACCGGGGAGGGACACTGCTTTGAGGGAAAACGGCTGGAAAATCCGGTTCGGCACCGCGGGCGAGAGCGACAGCTTCGCGGCACAGGGGTATAAATCGAGTCTGGACATCCCGGCCTATACGGCGGGGATGGGGCTGGATGCCTTTGAGTACCAGTGCGGCCACGGGGTCCGTCTGGGCCTCGAAAAGGCCGGGAAGATGGCCGCCGCGGCCCGGGAGAGGGATATCCTGTTCAGCGTCCACGCGCCCTACTATATCAGCATGTCCAGCCTCGAGGAAGAAAAGCGGCTCAACAGCGTGGGCTATCTTCTGAAAAGCTGTGAGGTCTGCCGGGCGCTGGGAGGAAAACGAGTCGTCTTCCATTCGGGCAGCTGCGGCAAACAGAGCCGGGAGGCCGCCCTCGAAAAAGCGCTGGACACCATGCGCCGGGCGGTGGAAGCCCTGGACGAGGCGGGGTATGGGGACATGACCCTCTGCCCCGAAACCATGGGGAAAATCGGCCAGCTGGGCACCCTCGAGGAAGTGCTGGCCCTCTGCGGAGTGGACAAACGGATCACCCCCTGCATCGACTTCGGCCACCTCAACGCCCGGACCCTGGGCGGCATCCGCACCAAAGCCGACTATGCCGCCCTCCTCGACCGGATGGGGGAGGCGCTGGGGGACGAGCGGGCCAGAAGATTTCAGGTTCATTTCTCCCGGATCGAGTATTCCGCCGGGGGCGAAAAACGCCACTGGACCTTTGCCGAGACCCAGTTCGGCCCCGAACCCCAGCCCCTGATGGAGCTGTTGGCCGAGCGGAGGCTCGAGCCGGTCATCATCTGCGAGAGCGCCGGAACCCAGGCCGAGGACGCTGCGGCCATGCAGGCAATGTACCGTGCCGCCGCAGGGGCAAAGGCTTGATGGAATGCGGTTTTTGCCGCTTTTTTGCCCAAACCCCTTGCCAAACTGTGCGGGATTGGGTAAAATAAACTAAGATATGCGTAAGCATGAGACATTAAACTAATGGAGGAATTCCTATGATTTCTGCAGGCGAATTTCGCAATGGCGTGACCTTTGAGCAGGACGGCCAGGTTCTTCAGGTCGTTGAGTTCCAGCACGTCAAGCCCGGCAAGGGCGCTGCCTTTGTCCGCACCAAGACCAAAAATGTGATTACCGGTTCCGTGGTTGAGACCAGCTACAACCCGACCGCCAAGTTCCCCCAGGCATTCATCGAGCGCAAGGACGTCACCTACAGCTACGCTGACGGCGAACTGTACCACTTCATGGACAACGAGACCTACGACGACATCCCGGTCAACGCCTCCGATGTGCCCGATAACTTCAAGTTCTGCAAGGAGAACGAGGTCTGCAAGCTGCTGAGCTACAAGGGCAAGGTGTTCAGCGTCGAGATCCCCAACTTCATCGAGCTGACCGTCACCGCCACCGAGCCGGGCGTCCGCGGCAACACCGCCACCAACACCCTCAAGCCCGCCACCGTCGAGACCGGCGCTGAGCTGCGGGTGCCCCTGTTCATCAACGAGGGCGACGTCATCCGCATTGATACCCGCACCGGCGAGTATATGGAGCGCGTCTGATTTTCCGATCCAGACCGGGCGACGGGGTTCCGTCCGCCCGGTTTTTTTAAAACCATTGACGTTTTGGGAGGAACAGCATATGCAACTGACTGAAAAGGCTGCCTATCTGAAGGGACTGATCGAGGGCCTGGGCGTGGACGATTCCACCAAGGAGGGCAAGATCCTCCGCGCCATGAGCGACCTGCTGGCCGAGATGGCCGCGTCCATTCATGAGATTGACGACGATTTGAGCCAAGTGTACGATGATGTGGACGCCCTGTGCAACGAAGTGGAGGACCTGGAAGCCGACCTGTATGAGGACGACGAGGACCAGGACGGGGAGGACGACGATTCCACCGACCCCTGCTATGAGGTGGACTGCCCCCACTGCGGCGAGACCGTCTATGTAACCGAGGAAGATCTGGAGGAGGGCGAAGCCTTCTGCACCGCCTGCGGGAAGTCCTTCGAGATAGCCCTGGCCCCCGATGACGAGGACGACGAGGGCGGCGAGGGGGAGGCCCGGTATGAGGTCACCTGCCCCAACTGCGGCGCGGTTACCGTTCTGGACGAGGATACCCTGATGACGGGCGAGGCCCGCTGCTCGGGCTGCGGCCAGCCGCTGGAGCTGGAAGTCACCGAGGAGGAGTAACCCCGCCCCGTCCGGCACGGAAAAGCCAAAAAAGAGAAAACCCCCGCCCGGCGGATGGACCGTAAGGGCGGGGGATTTTTTTTCAGGCAGAAATCACTTGGCGGGCCCGGCCGATTGGATGGCCTTTTCCAGCCAGATGCCGCCGATGTCCAGCGCGTTGTACAGACCGTGCTTGGTGGTCTGGCGGGCAACCCGCTCCTGGGGCGCTTTGGTGGTGTCGGTGGAAAGCAGCATCAGATGCACTTTGTCGGCTACCTGCTGGTCGCCCATGGGGGCTGTGGTTAAAATTTGCAGGTAGAGCACATACGGATCGGTCATTCTGCCGTAGTAGAGCTCGTTGTCCTTCCGGACAAGGGGCTTGCCTTTATAAGTCAGCTTCGGAGTAAATGGCATTGAAAAAACCTCCCTGTCATAAAGATTCTTTTTTAGTATATCATAAATCAAACCGCAATACAAACTTTAATTTGGCGTACGGCGGCGCAAAGCGGGGGAGAGTGAACTTTTTCCTTTTGGCTTGAAGGGCCGGGCGGGGTGCTGTATAATGGGTATACTAAAACAGGGCGCCGCCCCGGCGCCCTGCAAAGGAGGTTTACCCTGCCATGGCAGATTATCAGGAATACCGCCGCCGGGTGCTCCACAGGCGCTGGCGGAGGATGTTTATCTCGGCGTCCCTCTTTCTGGTTCTGCTGCTGCTGGCGGCTTTGGGGATTCTGTGGAGGCAGCTGTCGCCGGTCCGGCCCCATTCCCGCCCCGCTCAGGAGGAACAGTCCCTCCTGTCCCGGACCCTCCCGGACAGCGAGTGGAGCACTCTGGCCTACGACCGGCAGGAGGCGTTCGCAGCCATGACCCTCGCCGACGGCTCCACCGCAATGGATTTCCGGCTGGCGGCTCTGCCCCGTTCTTCGGGGGAGCCGGTGGGGCTTGAATATTTTGATACGGTGACCTTTCTGGGGGACAGCCTGACCCAGGGCTTTCAGATCTACGAAACCGGCCTTCCCAACGCCCATTACTGCGCCTACCGCGGGGTTGGCCCCAACGCCGTGGTCAACGGGATGACCTGTACCCGGGTGGACGGGCAGACCGAGATTCCCTTGGAGGCGCTGGCGGCAAGCCAGCCCAAGGCGGTCTATATCCTGCTGGGAACCAACGTCCTGACCCGGGACACCGATTATTCGAGCTTCCTGTCCTACTATGACCGGATGCTGGACATGATTCGTGAAACTTTGCCGGAAGCGGTAATCTATGTCCAGTCCATCACGCCGGTCCGACCGGAAGTGCGGGAGGAGGAGCGCCACGATGGGATGTACGGCGAGCGGTTTGCCCGTGTCAACAACGATCTGGCCGCTCTGGCGCTGGAAAAAGGCTGTTACTTCCTCGATTTGTGGGAATTTCTGGCCGATGAAAACGGGGATTTGAAGGCCGAGTACGCGCAGCCGGACGGCTACCACCTCAAGCCGGAGGGATACGCGGCCTGGGTGGAATATCTGCGCACCCACACGGCCCCGACGGCGGCGGAAGCCGTCCCCGAAAGCAGCCCCCAGGAGGCCCCGGCGGCCCCGACGGAAAGCGTCCCGGCGGCTTCCACCCAACAGAGCTGAATCGAACCGCAAAAAAGGGCGGCCCCCCATCCGGGAGCCGCCCTTTCGCTGTGTCGTGATGAAAGAAATCAGAACAGGCCGCTGATCTTGCCCTCGGCGTCCACGTCGATGCCCACGGCGGCGGGCTTCTTGGGCAGGCCGGGCATGGTCATGATGCTGCCGCAGATGACCACCACAAAGCCTGCGCCGGCAGACAGCCGGACCTCCCGGACGTCCATCGTGAAGCCGGTGGGGGCGGCCAGAAGCTTGGCGTTGTCCGAGAAGCTGTACTGGGTTTTCGCGATGCAGACGGGCAGGTTGCCGTAGCCCATCTCGGTCAGCTCCGCCAGAGTCTTGGAGGCGGCGGCGCTGTAGTTGACCCCGTCGGCCCGGTAGATCTTTTTCGCCACTGCCTCGATCTTCTCCTTGAGGGAAGCTTCCAGCGGATAGGTGTATTGGATGGGCCGGTCCTCCAGGATCTCCAGCACCTTCTCCGCCAGCGCCTTGCCGCCCTCGCCGCCCTTGGCGAAGACCTCGCTCAGAACGCAGGGCACGCCCTGCCGGGCGCAGTATTCCTCCACAAAGGCCTGCTCCTCGGCCGTGTCGGTGGGGAAGGCGTTGATGGCGACCACCACCGGCAGGCCGAAGCCGTTCTTGAGGTTGTCGATGTGGCGGCCCAGATTGGCGATGCCCTTCTGGACGGCCTCCAGATTGGGGGCGTTCAGATCGGCCTTGGCCACCCCGCCGTGGCTCTTGAGGGCCCGAACGGTGGCAACCAGCACGCAGGCCGAGGGGGCGATGCCCGCATACCGGCACTTGATGTCCAGGAATTTCTCCGCGCCCAGATCTGCGCCGAAGCCCGCCTCGGTGATGACGTAATCCGCCAGAGAGAGGCTCAGCTTGGTAGCCAGAACGCTGTTGCAGCCGTGGGCGATGTTGGCGAAGGGACCGCCGTGGATGATGGCGGGGTTGTTCTCGAGGGTCTGGACCAGGTTGGGGTCGATGGCGTCCTTGAGCAGGGCGGTCATGGCCCCGGCCGCGCCGATTTCCCCGGCGGTGACCGGCTTGCCGTCGTAGGTGTAGGCGCAGACAATCCGGCTCAGCCGGTCTTTCAGGTCGGAAATGCTGGTGGCCAGACAGAAGATAGCCATGATCTCGCTGGCGACGGTGATGTCAAAGCCGTCCTCCCGGGGGGTTCCGTTGACCTTGCCGCCGAGGCCGTCCACGATGAACCGGAGCTGGCGGTCGTTCATGTCCATGCAGCGCTTCCAGGTGATCCGGCGGGGGTCGATGTTCAGAGGGTTGCCCTGCTGGATGCTGTTGTCGATCATGGCGGCCAGCAGGTTGTTGGCGGTGCCGATGGCGTGGATGTCGCCGGTAAAGTGGAGGTTGATGTCCTCCATGGGGACGACCTGAGCGTAGCCGCCGCCCGCGGCGCCGCCCTTGATGCCGAAGACGGGGCCGAGGGAGGGCTCCCGCAGGCAGAGCATGGTCTTTTTGCCCAGGGCGCACATGGCGTCGGCCAGGCCCACGCTGGTGGTGGTTTTGCCTTCCCCGGCGGGGGTGGGGCTGATGGCGGTCACCAGAACCAGCTTGCCCTGTTTGGCGGCCGAGTGAATCAGGCGGTGGTTGATTTTTGCCTTGTAGCGGCCGTAGGGGAGGACGTCCTCGTCCTTGAGGCCGAGAGAGGCGGCCACCTCGGCGATGGGCTTCATTTTGGCTTCCTGAGCGATCTCGATATCGGATTTCATAGCGGCAGAATCTCCTTTCCATCAAACGAAAAAAGGCAGCTTTACGCAGGTTCTGCGTAAGGCTGCCCAGACGGTCGGCATTGAATGAAAAACGCCCTCCGCACTGTGGTGCTCCACAATCTTCCGTCAGCGGACGGGTGTTCCTTACGGGATAAAGATAGCATACAAAGGTGGAATTTGTCAAGAAGAATCGAGCGGGAAACCCCGGCTTTTCTTTTTGCATTTTCCGGCGTTTGTGCTATACTTATATACTAAGGAATTCTGCGGATTTTCAAACCAAACCGGAAACAAACAGGAAAAGAAAGCGGACAAAGGATATGCTGAACAACCCCGATTTACATTATCTGGACAACGCAGCCACCACCATTGTGGCTCCCGAGGTGGCGGACGTGATCGACAAAGCCATGCGGGAGCACTGGGCCAACCCCTCCAGCCTCTACGGCCCCGGCGCAGCCAGCGAGGAAGCCCTCAACGCCGCCCGGGCCGCCGTGGCCCGGACCCTCGGCTGCAAGAGCCGGGAGCTCTATTTCACCTCCTGCGGCTCGGAGTCCAACAACCTCGCCATCTTCGGCGGGGTACAGACCAAAACCTTCGGCAAGGGGGTGGTGGTCTCGGGCTTTGAACACCCCAGCGTCCAGCGCCCCTTCGAGCGGCTGGCCGAGATGGGATACGATGTGACCGTCGTCCCGCCCGAGAAGGACGGCCGGCTGGATGTGGACAGGATGCTGGCCCACGTCAGCCGCTCCACCATTCTGGTGGCCTGCATGATGGTGAACAATGAGACCGGGGCCCGGGTGGATGTGGAGCGGCTGGCCGCCGGGGTCAAAAAGATCAGCTCCCGGACCATGGTCCATGTGGACGCGGTTCAGGGCTGGATGCGTCTGCCCATAAAGCTTGCCAACATCGATTCCATGGCCGTCAGCGGCCACAAGATTCACGCCCCGAAGGGGGTCGGCGCTCTGTACCTGTCGGACAGTCTGGCCCAGAGCTTCCGCCCGCCCTATCTGGGCGGCGAGCAGGAACGGGGCAAGCGCCCCGGCACCGAGAACCTGCCCTATGCGCTGGGGATGGCCGCCGCGGCCCGCCGTCTGGCCGGAACGATGAAGGAACGGAACGAGACGGTCCGCGCCCTCAATCAGCGGCTCCGGGAGGGGCTTTCGGCTTTTTCCGAGGTGGAGATCAACAGCCCCGAAGGGGCGGTGCCCGAAGTGCTGAATTTCAGCGAAAACTGCATCAAGAGCGAAACCATGCTGGCCTTTCTGGCCGAGCGGAACATCTATGTTTCCTCGGCCAGCGCCTGCGGGCGGGGCCAGCCCAGCCACACCCTGGCCGCCATGGGCCGCCCGCCTCTGGCCATCGACACGGCCATCCGGGTGTCCTTCTGCGCCGACAACACCCCGGAGGACGTGGACGCCTTTCTGGAGCGGTTCGAGCAGGGAATGAAAACGTTACAGCGGATTCATAAATAAACAGATAGTATTTTCAGGAGAAGAATATGCGAGAAGTCATCATGGGCTATCAGGGGGAAATGTCCCTCAAGGGCCTCAACCGCAACCAGTTTGAATCGGCGCTGATCAAGATTCTGCGCTACCGCCTCAAGACGGTGGGCCGCTTCAGAATTTACTGCGCCCAGTCCACTTTTTACATGGAGCCGGAGGAGGAAGGAATCGACATGGACCTCGCCTTCGAGCGGGTGTCCAAAGTGTTTGGTCTGGCCGCCGTCAGCCGGAGCGTCGTCTGTGAAAAGGATTTCGACACCATCTGCCGCACCGCCGAGGAATATCTGGGCGAGAGCCTGCGGGGCATCCGGACCTTCAAGGTGGAGGCCCGCCGGGCCGACAAGACCTACCCCATGACCAGCCCCGAGCTGATGCGGGAGCTGGGGGCCTATCTGCTGGACAAACACAACTACCTGCGGGTGGACGTCCATCAGCCCCAGTTCAAGGTGGTGGTGGAGATTCGGGACCACGGCGCGTATATCCACGGCCCCAAGACCCCCGGCGAGGGCGGCCTGCCGGTGGGCACCAGCGGCCGGGCGCTGAATATGCTTTCCGGCGGCATCGACAGCCCGGTGGCGGCCTACCGGATGGCGAAGCGGGGCCTTGCGCTGGATCACATCCATTTCGCTTCGCCCCCCTATACCTCGGAGCGGGCCAAGCTCAAGGTCAAGGCTCTGGCCCAGCTGGCCTCGGTCTATACCGGCAGCTGCAACCTCTTTGTGGTGCCCTACACCCGGCCCCAGGAGTATATCCGGGACAACGCCCCGGCGGTCCTGTTCACGGTGCTGATGCGCCGCAGCATGATGCGGATTGCCAGCGCCATCGCCAAAAAGCAGGGCTGCGAGGCCCTCATCACCGGCGAGAGCCTGGCCCAGGTGGCCAGCCAGACCGTCAAGGCCATCCAGTGTACCGACGCGGCGCAGGACCTGCCCGTCCTGCGGCCCCTCGTCGGGACGGACAAGACCGAGATCATCGAGACGGCCCGCCACATCAACACCTTTGAGACCAGCATCCTGCCCTATGAGGACTGCTGCACCATCTTCACCCCGCCCCATCCGAAGATTCGCCCCGAGCTGGCCGAGATTCTGGAGGCGGAGGCCGGGATGCCCGGCCTTGCCGCCCTCGAGGCCGAGGCCGCAGAGCAGGCCGAGCGAATCCGGATCCGGATTGACGACGCAGTGGATTTTGAGTAAGAGAAGGGAAGCGCAGCGCAGATGACCGCAGAAATTATCAGCGTGGGGACCGAGCTTTTGCTGGGCAGCATCCTCAACACCAACGCCCAGTATCTCAGCCGGGAGCTGGCCGATCTGGGGATTACCGTCCAGCGCCAGAGCACCGTGGGGGACAACCACGAGCGGCTGGCCGAGTGGGTCAACAGCGCCAAAAGCCGGTGCGACCTGCTGGTCTTTACCGGGGGCCTTGGTCCCACCGCCGACGACCTGACCAAGGAGACGGTGGCGGCCTGCTACGGCGACACCCTGACCTTTGACCCCAGTGAATGGGAGAAGATCACCCGGTATTTTGCGGGCCTGGGGCGGCAGACCACCCCCAACAACCGCAAACAGGCCATGGTGCCGGTGAAGGGGAAAAAGATTCTCAACAACCACGGCACCGCCCCCGGCGCCTGGTTTGAGCAGGACGGGAAATGCGCTGTCCTGATGCCCGGCGTCCCCCACGAGATGAAAGCCATGTGGACCGGGCAGGTCCGCCCGATGCTGCTGGAGCGCCAGCAATGCACCCTCCATTCCCTGACGCTGCGGGTGCTGGGGGGCGAGAGCGATATCGAATACCGGGTGCGGCCCCTTCTGGAAAACGCGAACCCCACCGCCGCCATCTACTGCAAAACCGGCGAGTGCGAGATCCGGATCACGGCCCGGGCGGCCTCCGACGAGGACGGCGCGGAAAAATGCAGGGCCTATGCCAGAAAGTTCTATAATCTTCTGGGGGATGCGGTGTATGATGAGGATGTCGCCGGGCTGGAGGAGACGGTGGTCCGCACCCTGCGGGAAAAGGGCCTGACCATCTCGACCGCCGAGAGCTGCACCGGCGGGCTGATCGCCCAGCGGCTGACCTCGGTTTCCGGCTCCAGCGAGGTGTTCGGCTACGGCTTCGTGACCTACTGGGCCGAGGCCAAGGCGAAGCTGGTGGGGGTGGACCCCGCTGCCATCGAACAATACAACGTGGTTTCGGCCCCTGTGGCGGCCCAGATGGCCGCCGGGGCGCTGGAAGCCTCGGGGGCGGACATCGCCCTCAGCGTCACCGGCATCGCGGGCCCTACAGGGGGCGATGAAGTCCGGCCTGTGGGCACGGTGTATCTCGGCGCGGCCCGGGGGGAGACGGTCTATCTGAAAAAGATTCGCGTCTCCCGGCCTGAGCGGGCCATAGTCCGGGCGCGGGCCGCGCAGGCCGCGCTGGAGCTGGGCCTCCGTCTGGCAC
>JAHLFH010000123.1 GCA_018883885.1 Candidatus Faecalibacterium intestinavium
AATATAGGTAAATCTGTTAATTGTACGATTAAAACCATAATCCATATTACTACTGATGCAATGATAAAATGAATACCTTTCTTTTGCTTTTGGGCACAATCTTTTTTCAAATCTTTCAAGTTCATTTTTTAGCTCTCCTCAATAAATTCCAATTTGTCGTTGGCTTTATTATACTATGCCCGGCTGTTTTTGGGAATAGATGAATTGTAAACCTGCTGGGGAAAATCACTAATGGCGGCCGGTGTTCGTTCTTTGCTTATCGGTCAAAGCGAAACTTGAACAATGCGGCGATTAGCTTCTGTTTTATATGTTCCTCAACCTCGGCGTTGACTTTCCCGTGTACTTTGGAGCAGTAGCGGATATATCCGGCATAGTGGGAAAGAACGGTGTCGATTGCGCCCGGGCCGTTTGGCTATAATAGGGGCACAGTTCCGGTGCAGGCGGCTTTCCCGCCGGGTCTGAACGGATTCCCGGCGGCCGCCTCCGCCCTGCCCACAGAATGCGATAGCGCAAGGAGAAGACAAATGAACGAAATGCCTGAATACAAGACCCGGGCTGCCAAACTGCGCAAGCTGTTTTTCAGCACGCTGTACATCAGCGCGTTTACCTTTGGCGGCGGGTTTGTCATCGTCACCTTTATGAAGCGGATTTTTGTGGATCAGCTCCACTGGATCGACGACCAGGAAATGCTGGATATGACCGCCCTGGCCGAGTCCTCCCCGGGAGCCATCGCGGTCAACGCCGCCATCCTGGTGGGCTGGACCGTCGAGGGGCTGGCCGGAATGGCGGTGGCCGTCCTGGGCACCATCATCCCGCCCATGGTGATCCTGTCCGTCATCTCCTTTTTCTACACCGCCTTTGCTGCCAACCCCTATGTGGCTCTGGTCCTGAAAGGGATGCAGGCCGGTGTGGCGGCGGTGATTCTGGACGTGGTGTGGGGGCTCGGGAAGAACGTCGTCCAGACCCGGTCGGCCCTCTACATCGGGCTGATGATTCTGGCCTTTGCCGCCAATACAATCTTTGACGTGAACGTGATCGTCATCATCCTGGCGGCGGCAGGCTTCGGCGTAGTGCGGGCGTTGTTCCGGCAGAAAAAGGCGGTGAAGTAAGATGATCTATTTGCAGTTGTTTCTCAGCTTTTTGCAGGTGGGCCTGTTCAGCGTGGGCGGCGGCTACGCGGCCATGCCTCTGATTCAGAGTCAGGTGGTGGAGCTTCACCCCTGGCTGACGCTTCAGGAATTCACCGACCTCATCACCATCGCCGAGATGACCCCCGGCCCCATCGCCGTCAACTCGGCCACTTTTGTGGGCATCCGGATCGCGGGCGTCCCGGGGGCCATCATCGCCACTCTGGGCTGCATTACCCCGGCGCTGATTCTGGTCTCCCTGCTGGCCTACATTTATAAGAAATACAAGGACATCTCCCTGCTCCAGAATGTGCTGGCCTGCCTGCGGCCGGTGGTGGTGGCGCTGATTTTCGGCGCGGGGCTGTCCATCCTGGCCATGGTCCTCTTTGATGAGGCCGCCCCGGCCCTCGGCAATGTGGACTGGATCGGCGCGTGCAGCTTTGCGGCGGCTTTCATCGTCCTGCGGAAGTTCAAGTGGAACCCCATCCTCACCATGTGCCTGTGCGGCGCGGCGGGGCTGGCGCTGAATCTGGCGCTGCCGGCTGTCCTGGGGTAAGGGTGGGGCCCGTCCCGGAAGAAGCATAAAAGCATACAGAGAAAAAAGGCATCTGATTCGGTTGGGGATCAGATGCCTTTTTGGCTTTTCAGAAGTTCATTCCGGGTCTGCCGCTGCGGTCTGGGCGGTGCGGAGATACCGCTGGCAGCGCCATCCGGGACGAGGGCGGCACCAAAGGCCAGAACTGCAAGGGCCTCGTGACCTGGGATCGGCAGACCAAAAAGGACGCCTTCTATTTTTACAAGGCCATGTGGGCGGAAGAACCCTTCGTCCGCATCGCAGGGCGCCGGTTCAAAAAGCGGAGCGGGGAGACGACCGCCGTCAAGGTCTATTCCAACTGCCCGGAGGTGACCCTCACGGTCAACGGCAAGGGATACGCCGCTCAGGCCGCCGACAGCTGCATCACCCTGGTGAAGGACACCCGGAACACCCTGCCGGTGAACCCCGCCGAGAAGAAGCGGGTCTTCCTGGTCTACGTCGGCTCCACCCCCACCTCCAAGGGCTATAAGGGCGACGCCCCCGGCGATCAGGCCGCCGCCGGGAAAAACGGGGTCTGTTATTACCCCATCCTGGTCCGGCATGAGGCTGAGAGCTGGGCGGAATTCATCGCCAGGGCCCTCCCGGCCCTCACCGGCGGGGAGTATGCCCCCTACGGCGAAGCGATGGCCCGGCGTTTCGTTGAAAACCTTCAGCCCAACAAGTAACTTCCCCAAGGCCTGATATTTTGACAAAAGAGGCGCCATGCCGCGGCATGACGCCTCTTTCTTTGCGCCGGGGCGGCGGGGAGACCCCCTGCGGCCCCCGGCCCGTTTCCCTCGTTTTTGCGCCGGGCCGGGAATAAACCCCGCCCCGGCAAATTATAATAAGGGCAGAGAAAATGAAAGGGGAAACAGGGCATGAATCCTTTTGAGCAAAAGCCTTCCCGTTCGGCGGAAGGCTTCCAGAGCTGGAAAAATCTCTACCCGAAGGCATACCGGAAGGAGGAAACGGACGCATATACCAAGGTCCGGATCATCCTGATGACGGGGGCCGAGTACGAAGCGGTCTGGTTCGGGCATCAGTTCCACCGCAACTGTACCGACAACGACCTGCGGCGGGAGCTGGCCTTTGTCCGCCGCCAGGAGCAGCAGCAACAGCATCAGCTGGCGTTTCTCAAGCCTGCCGACGAGACCCAGCTGGAAACCACCATCACCTATGAACAGCTGGCGGTGGACCTGACGGCCATCCTGGCCCAGCGGGAACCGGACCCGTATGTGGTCAAGGCCCTGAATTTTGCGCTGCTGGAAGATTTTGACCACCTTTACCGCTATGCAGACCTGCTGGAAATGGAGCAGGGCATTCAGGCGGAGCGGCTGGTGGGGGGATACACCGAGATCATGCCGGGGCGGCCCACCATCGCCCACCACCGGCATCCGGTGGACAGCGTCCGCCGGGCCTGCAATTTCAGAACGGCCGATCTTTTGACCATGCTGGATACCTGCACCATCACGGCGGCAGAACAGCAGACCATGAACTATTATATGAATCTGGGGGCATATTACCCCAACGATCTGGGCCGCAGGCTCTATCAGGAGATCGGGATGGTGGAGGAACAGCATGTGACCCAGTATGGCGCTCTGATGGACCCCAGCTGCTCCTGGCTGGAAAATCTGCTCCTTCATGAATACAACGAGTGCTATCTCTACTGGTCCTGCTGTGAGACCGAGACCGACGAGTATGTCAAAAAGATCTGGGAGCATTCTTTTGACGTGGAAGTGAGCCACCTGCACAAAGCCGCCCGGCTGCTGGGCAAATATGAGGGCAAGGAGTGGCAGCAGGTGCTGCCCCAGGGCGAATTCCCCGCGCCGCTTCGCTTTGAGCCTCAGATCGACTATGTCCGCAAGGTGCTGAAAAACACCGTGGAGCTGACCGCCGACTGCGAGGAGTATACCCCCGTCAACTGCGTTGCCCCGGACGCGCCCTTCTTCCGGTATCAGGCGGCAGTCAACAAGGGCGGGCCCGACGCTGTGCCCAGCCACCGCATCATCTGCGAATATCAGGAGGAAAACGGGCAGGATTACCGCTACCAGACGAAGCAGCACCCTGTCCCCGCGCTGGCAGACCGCAAAACCGACAACACCGAGCTGGGGCGGGTCCCCTCGGGAGAGTGCGAAAAGGATAAAAACTGCCCCTGCTGAACGAGCAGAAGCAGAACAATCCCATGAAATAATGTGAAGCCTGCCATGCACCCCAAATGGGGTCTGGGGCAACAACAGCGTCCGCTGCCAGCGGCAGAGGGAGGGAGCTGTTGTTGGCGCCGCGCTCCAATATTTGCAAGGGCGTCTGCCCCGCCGCAAATATTGGCTAAGCGCAAGAGAGCAAAAGCCCCAGGTTCCGAAAAAGGGAGGGTGGGCATTCAGATGAAAAGACACGAGCTTTTCCAAACCTGAAACTTGAGGAACTGATGTCACCTGTGTCCTGCGTTTGCAATAAATTGGCGGCTTTCTCTGGAATTGCTCTAACAGGCCGGACGGACCCGCCAAGATAAACCCCAAAAAGATAAGACAGGCTTCCCCCCGAGAGGGCGGCCTGTCTTTTTTGTTTGCGGTATCTTCTGTTTCCCGGCGGCCCCGGGTCAGCGCAGCTGCACGGCGTTTTCGCTCAGGGAGTGGCGCACCAGGGCCGCAATGGCGGGGGAGGCGGCGCGGGACCAGAGAAAACTGGCGCAGATGGGAGGCAGGGCGGGCAGAAGCAGATCCCGTGTGGGGGAAAAACTGCTCCGGGGCCCATCCTCCGGGCGGGTGACGCAGAGAGACCCCTGACGGCGAACCTGATAGTTGGCCTCGTAGAAGCTGGGGGCAACTTCCAGAACCGGGCTGCACCCCGCAGCCTGAAACGCCTGAAGCAGCGGGCCGAAGGGTTCGGGCCGGACGCCGGGCATCAGCAGCCGCTGCCCGTCCAGCTGAGCCAGGGAGAGGGAAGCATATTCAGCCAGAGGGTGATCCCGGGCAGCCAGCAGAGACAGAGGGTCCCGCCGAAGCACCTGCTTCTGGGCGGCGTAGGAGGCGGGTTCAAGGTCCATAATCAGCCCCATGGACAGGGAGCCTTCCTCCACGCCGGTGATGACGGTGTCGTTGGGCAGCAGCTGGATCTCCAGCCCCAGATTCGGGTACAGCACCTGGATCTGCTCCAGCCAGAAGGGCAGACGGGGCAGATAATCGGGCACGAGAGCCACGCTGATTCCAAGCCGTACCGGCCCGGAGGGCTTCATGCTGACGGCGATCTGCTCCTGCAATTGGTCAAAGCTCTGGACAACCGGCTGCGCCCGGTGCCGGAGCCACTGGCCCCGCTCGGTCAGGGAGAGGTGGTTGCGCTCGTTGAAAAAAAGAGGCTCGCCCATCTCGCGCTCCAGCGCGGCGATGCTCTGGCGCAGCGCCTGACGGGTGAGATAGAGCTGCTGGGCGGCGCGGGTGTAATTCAGCTGATCGCACAGCACCAGAAAATAATGCAGCTGGCGGATCTCCATGACGGGCCTCCTTCGTTCGGGGCGTGAAAAAGCAAGCGGAACTTGCGTTTGTACATCCATTATAGCTGCTTTTATTCAAACCGTAAAGGTGTTAAAATATAAACAATCTTTGGAGGAGTCCCCGCAGGGACAGAAAGAAGGAAATTATGAGAAAGACCTTGAATCGCAGAGAGTTTCTCAAGCGCGGCACAGTCCTGGGCATGGGCGCGGCGGCTCTCGGCGCACTGACCGGCTGCAACGCTGCTTCCAGCTCGGAGGCCGCGGCTTCCTCGGTGGCGGGGATCTACACCCCGGGTACTTACACCGCAGCGGCAAAGGGAATGAACGGCGACGTGACCGCCACCGTGACCTTTGACGAGACCCGCATCACCGAGGTGGTGCTGGACGTTTCGGGCGAGACCGAGAGCATCGGCCAGGCCGCGAAGGACAAGCTGATCGAGCAGATCATGACCGCCCAGACCAGCCAGATCGACGGCGTAACCGGCGCCACCGTCACCAGCAAGGCGGTCCAGAACGCTGTGGCCGACTGCATCAGCCAGGCCAGCGGCGGAGCCATCACCCCGGCCCAGCAGGACACTTCGGAGGCTTCCGGCGCCGACTGGCTGGGCCAGGAGCCGGAAATTGCGGAGAGCGAGATCACCGAGACTCGGGAATGTGAGGTTCTCGTGGTGGGCGCCGGTTCCTCCGGCAGCTTTGCGGCTGCGTCGGCGGTCGAGATGGGGGCAAAGACCATCCTGATCGAGAAGTTCGGCCACGATATGGCCTCCGGCATCCGCGACACCCTGGCAGGCTGCGGCTCTCGGGAGCAGAAGGCCGACGGCGACGACGTGGACAAGGCCGAGGCGGTGCAGTATCTCTGCGACTGGAGCCACAGCTACACCAAGCGCAGCCTGGCGAAACTCTGGGCCGAGAAGAGCGGCGAGACCATGGACTGGTTCGCAGACCGTCTGGAAGAAGGGGGACTTTCCTTCCGTCATGAGATCGACGACGCCAGCCTGCCCAGCAACTACAAGGTTCTGGACGTGGGCCACAGCACCCAGTATGGCGAGGAATATTACGATCAGCTGACCATGGACATCGTGCTGGAGTATGCGCAGGGCCTGGGCCTGGAAGTGCAGTACGAGATCACCATGGTCAAGCTGGAAAAGGATGGAGACCGTGTCTGCGGCCTGATTGCCAAAGATGCAAACGGCAGCTACATCCGCTATAAAGCCAGCAAGGGCGTCATTCTGGCCTGCGGCGGTTACAGCGGCAACGAGGAAATGATGATGGCCCTGCAGCCCCATAGTGTGGAGCAGACCTGCATCAACTACTCCAAGCCCGGCTCCAAGGGCGACGGAATCAAGGCCTGCCTGTGGGCCGGAGCCATCATGGACACCACCCACACCTCCATGATCTTTGACCGCGGCGCAGTCAAGCCGGACGAGCACGGCGAATACGGCAAGGCAAGCAACGGCCAGCTGTTCTGGATGGGCAGCCAGCCGTTCCTGAAGGTGAACCTGAAGGGCGAGCGGTTTATGAACGAGTACCAGCCGTATGATATGATCCTCCACTCCGCCGCCTCCCAGCCCTACCACACCTACTGCACCGTCTGGGACAGCAACTATGTGGAAGACTGCAAAACGTTTGAGACCCACGGATGCAGCCGTCTGTATGAGCATAAGAACGGTACGGCGCCGGTCTTTACCATGGATATGGTCATCGGCATGAACGCAGAGCTGGAGGAAAACGGCTACATCGTCAAGGCCGATACCATTGAGGAACTGGCCGAGAAGCTGAATCTCCCCGCAGACGCCTTCAAGGCCACCGTGGAGCGGTACAACGAGCTGGCCGCCAAAGGGGTGGACGAGGACTTCGGCAAGGAAGGCTACCGTATGTCCGCCCTGGCTGCCGCGCCCTTCTACGGCGTGCGCCAGTCCGGCGGTTACCTGATCTGCACCATGGACGGCATCCAGATCGACGAGAACATGCATGCCCTGAACACCGAGTATGAACCCATCGCCGGTTTGTATGTCATCGGCGACATGAGCGGCAACTACTTCTCCCAGAGCTACCCCTGCCTGCTGGCCGGCGCTGCCGCAGGCCGCAGCGCGACCTTTGGCCGTCTGGCAGGCCAGAACGCGGCCCAGGGCATCTGATTTTCCCGAAAACCATCGCTGAAACAAACGGCCCCCTCCCGGAGCGAAAACCGGGAGGGGGCTGTTTTGTCTGTTCGGCGGGCCTGAGAGAAGGGGAGGCCGTGCCTTGCAGGCTCAGGACTGGGCCAGCAGCAGATCCATGGTCTGCTGAATGCTCTTGACGGTCTGGTCGATTTCCAGCACAACCTGGGTGATGGCGTTGATCTTTTCGTTCTGTTCGGAGATCTCCTGATTCAGGAAGTCAAACTGCTTGACGACGCTGGTGACGTACTCCTGCATCTTGCTCAGGTCCTCGGAAATCTGTTTGGAAACTGCGTCGCTGTTCTGGGCCAGGCTGCGCACCTCCACCGCCACCACGGCAAAGCCTTTGCCGGCCTCGCCCGCCCGGGCGGCCTCCACAGAGGCGTTGAGGGAAAGCAGGTTGGTCTGGCGGGAAATGTCCTGAATGGATTTGACGGCTGAAGAAGTCTGCTCCATCTGGAGCTGGGAGTCCTTCAGCACCTGGGCCAGCTCGTTCTGCCGCGCCATGACCAGCTGCATGGATTCGGTGTTCTCATTGATGGTCTGGTTGATGCGGTCCAGCCCTTCCATCAGAGAATGGACGTGGGCGTTCATGTTCTGCTGCACCAGCTGGCGGGTCTGCTGCAGCTCGGTCACGTCGTTCATCACGCCTGCCGCAAACAGGCCGCCGCTGGCCTCCTCTTTGCCCACACAGAGCACAGTGTGAACCCAGAGGCACTTGCTGCTCCGGTTCAGGACCCGGAATTCCAGCTCAAACAGCCCGTTCTGATGGGTGATGGCTGCGTTGACCTGATTGACGAAGGAGCCCACGTCCTCGTGATGAATCCGGTCCAGCAGGCTGCTGATCCGGTTGGGAAATTCGTCCTCTCCCATATACCCCAGCATCCTGCGGAACTGCTCAGAGTACCAGACCACATTTTCCGGCGTGTCAAGGGTGCGCCCTCTCAGTCCGATGTAGAACGATCCCTCGGTGGAAACATGACCGATGGCCGAATAGCGGTCCAGCAGGCGGTTGAGCTGGGTTTTGGATTCCCGTTCTTCGGTGACGTCGATGAAGATGCCGATGAACTGGATGGCCTGACCGGCGGAGTTCCGCTTGACGTTGCCCGCGGCGCGGTACCAGCGGTAGCCCCGGTTTTTGGTCTTCAGGCGGTATTGCAGGTCGTATTTGGTCCGGTCGGTGGTGTCCTCCAGGGTCCGGATGAACAGGCTGAGGGTCCGGTCCTTGTCTTCCGGATGGAGCAGGTCGGACCAGGACTCCAGCTTGTTGGGAAAATCCCGGGTGTCATGGTATCCGATCATATGGCGGAAATCGTCCGACCAGTATGCCGCCAAAACCTGATTGCCCGGGCCGATGTCCATATTCCAAAGGCCGGAGGCGATGGTCTGGTTGACCAGGTGGGTGTTGTTTTTCTCCCACACAATCTGGTTGTAGTACAGCTTGAGCACACGGTTCAGCTCTCGGCCCAGAGCCGATGGGGAAGACAGGGCCAGCTCAGAGGGGATATCCTGCATCTCTGTAAAACGGTCAAATTCGACTTGCTGCAATGCGCTGATGATTTGCCTCTCTGAAAAGAACGCCATGCTGTATACCAATCCTTTCTTTTGACCCCGGTTGTTTTCCTTCGCAGCCTACAGGGCGAGGGTGAGCCCATGCCTGGAAGCAGCTGCCTGACTTGTGAGTCCAGGTTTTTCCATAAAATGCAAGCGAAGCAATTATACACTGCCGGATGAAAATTTACAATAGAAATTTTGTGTGCTTTTCGTGCAGATTCAGGGCTGCGGCGATGGGCCGAAGGTTCAATTCAAAAAGAAAAAGCCGCCGGGCTGCCGGTCCAGCCGGTTTGGGAGGGGAAAATGGAAGCTTATCTTTCCTACCGGGCCCGCAATTGCTCCAAAGCACGGGTCTCCAGACGGAAGACACAGCGCCGCGCAGAAAAGCTTAACGTAAGTTAATGAAACTCGTTGTGAATATTGCGCCAGCACACGCAGGAGTCCCTTGTGGAGTCCGTGTTGGAGTACATTCAGGGCATGGGGATTGTCAAAGCATTTGGCCTTGAACGGGACAGCACACAATCCATTGGAAACGCTATACAGGCAAGCTGCCGGGATAACCTGAAATTGACAAAAGCCAGCGTTCCCTATGACGCTATTAAGCAAGTGGTTGTCCGGGTGTTCAGCGTCCTGCTGTTGCTGGCCTCGGTCTGGTTCTGGCTGGATGGCTCTCTGCCGCTGGCCTACGGCCTGATTTTGGTAATCGCTTCTTTCGTGGTGTTCAACGATTTGGAAAACGCCGGGAACATGGCTTCTCTGCTGCAAATGCTGGCGGCCTCGATGGATACGGCAAACTCCATTGATGACACGCCGGTGATGGACGAGAAAGGCACTGACATTACGCCGAAGTCCAGCGAGATCGTGTTTGACAAGGTGGATTTTTCCTACGCAGACCGCAAGATATTGGATCAGGTCAGCTTTACCATTCCCGAAAAAACGACTACGGCCATTGTAGGCCCTTCCGGGGCAGGTAAGACAACGATGTGCAACCTGATTGCCCGCTTTTGGGATGTGAACGCCGGGAAGATTACCATAGGAGGTACGGATGTACGGGATTTCAAACTGGACAGCCTGATGAAGAATATCTCGATGGTGTTTCAGAGCGTGTACCTCTTTGCTGATACGATTGAGAACAATATCAAGTTTGGCTGCCCGGACGCCACCCATGAGCAGGTGGTTGAGGCGGCGAAAAAGGCTTGCTGCCATGACTTTATTTCCGCTCTGACGGAGGGTTATGACACTGTGATTGGCGAGGGCGGCGGTACTTTGTCCGGCGGTGAGAAACAGCGTATTTCCATCGCCCGCGCCATGCTGAAAAATGCGCCCACCATCATTTTGGATGAGGCAACAAGCAGCGTTGACCCGGAGAACGAGGATGAATTGCAGCGGGCTATTGAGGCGTTGACCCACGACAAAACCATCATCATGATTGTCCACCGGCTGAAAACTGTTCGGAACGCCGACCAGATCCTTGTGCTGGACAATGCCCATATCGTCCAGCGCGGCACTCATGCAGAGCTGATCCGGCAGAAGGGCCTATATGCCGACTTTGTATCGGCCAGACAGGAGGCCATAGGCTGGAAACTGGCTCAGTAAAGGAGGTTCAGATGAAACTTCATGCGTCCGGGGAGGACTATCTGGAAACCATCCTTGTTCTCCAAAAGAAACTCGGTATGGTACGCTCCGTAGATGTGGCCCGGCACATGGAGGTGTCAAAGCCCAGCGTGTGCCATGCGGTAGCTGTCTTGCGGGACGGCGGCTTTCTCACAATGGACGAAGATCACTTTCTCCACCTGACCGATGTGGGCCGCGAGGTTGCCGAAAAAATCTATGAGCGCCATTGCTTTTTTACCGAGCAGCTTATTGCTGCAGGCGTTGACCCCAGGATTGCGGAGGCCGACGCCTGCCGGATTGAACACATTATCAGTGATGAGAGCTTTTCACGGCTGAAAGAGGCAGCCGCACAAGAGCAAGAATAAACCGAATAAGCCAAGCGATCCTGCCCCGCCAGACGGGGAAAGAAAAAAACCGTTGCAGGGCAGGCAGCTTCGTGCGCCCATAATGGATTTTCAGGGTACTGCGGCGGTTTTGAGTAACATCAAGGCCGCCGTTCCTTATGCC